>JBMOEY010000205.1:0-1519 GCA_049314515.1 Microbacteriaceae bacterium | reverse complement strand
GTCGTAGAGACTCTCGAAGTGCGACCCGCTCCTCGTCTGTCATCACGTTCAGCGTGACGTGCACATCTGTGAGGCCATCCACCGACAGCGCGGCGGCGATGACGTCGCGTTCAATGGCGGCGGCGGCCGGGCAGCCGGTCACGGTGAGCTTCACCTCGACGTCAACTGTGGAGTCGGAGGTCGCGTCGACGGCGCCAATCATTCCGAGTTCGCTCAAGGGTCGGCGCAACTCTGGGTCGAGAACCGTTCCCGCGGCTGCCCGAACACGATCGGCGAGTGACCCGAGCGCCACGCCTTAGCTCGATCGAGGGGTAGAACGCGGTGTCGATCGGGTGGCTGCAGACCGCTGTGTGGACCGTGGCGTCGATGCACGCGTCGTTCGACCCGAAGCAGGGGAACCATCGGCGTCGAGTTCTTCGAGTAACGCTCGAAGCTCCTGGCGGATGAACTCTTTGCTCGCCATGTCATTCATTGCAAGTCTCAAGGCAACAATCTCGCGCGCGAGGTATTCGGTGTCGGCGAGGTTTCGCTCAGCGCGGATTCGATCTTGCTCGAACTGCACGCGGTCGCGGTCATCTTGACGATTTTGCGCCAGCAGAATCATGGGAGCCGCATACGATGCCTGCAAAGAGAGGATCAATGTGAGTGCGGTAAAGCCGATGACGGCGGAGTCGAAGCGCCAGCCCTCCGGGGCAAACGTGTTGAAGAGCATCCAGACGACAGCGAAGATTGTCAGTCCGAGCAGGAACCACGGCGTACCCATCGCGCGCGCAATCGATTCCGTGAATCGACCGAACGTGTCGCGCCGCGCCGGTGTGCGAGAGAGGGGGCTTAACCCCTTCGGCGAATCCCATCGCTCGTCGTGTCGATTAGCGCGTGCCACGAGTCACCTTCTTTCGCGGACTCGCGGTCGCGATTGCACCAGTCGCCGTGGTGACGCGAGGAGCGGGCATGTCTTCGTCGTGGCTTCGCCAGTCGTCGGGCAGCAAGTAGTCGAGCACGTCGTCAATGGTGACCACGCCGACAAGTCGATGAGTGTCGTCGACGACCGGAACCGAGACCAAGTTGTAACTAGCGAGGATGCGCGCCACTTCGGCGGCCGATGTGTTGGCCTGCACAGGCTCAAGTCCCGTGTCGAGCAACGTGCCGAGTCGCTCGTGCGGCGGGTAGCGCAACATGCGCTGAAAGTGCACGAGTCCGAGATACCGACCGGTGGGGGATTCGTACGGGGGAAGAGTGACGCACACAGCGGCGGCCAATGCGGGTGCCGTGTCGTGACGACGAATCATCGCGAGCCCTTCGGCAACGGTTGATTCGGCCGAGAGGATGATCGGGTCAGAGGTCATGAGTCCACCTGCGGTATCTGCGCCGAAGCTCAGCAGCAGACGAACGTCTTCGGCGTCTTCTGGTTCCATCAGCTCGAGCAGGTGTTCTCCGCGCTCCTGAGGCAGCTCGGCGATGAGGTCGGCCGCGTCGTCCGGTTCCATCTGCTCGAGAACATCGGCGACGCGTTCGTCAT
>JBMOEY010000204.1:0-1525 GCA_049314515.1 Microbacteriaceae bacterium | reverse complement strand
TGCAACGCGTCGAGCGTGACCGCTCGGCTGCCGCAAGCGAGGCAAAGCGACAGAACCTCATGCGCAAGGAGCTCGCCTGGCTGCGGCGAGGCGCACCGGCGCGCACCGCAAAGCCGAAGTTTCGAATTGATGCGGCCAACGAGCTGATCGAAAACGAACCTCCACCGCGTAACGCAGTCGAGCTTGCATCGATGGCGATGCAACGCCTCGGCAAAGATGTCGTCGACCTCGAGAACGTGGGCGTTGTCTATGACGACCGAACGATTCTCGCCGATGTCACGTGGCGCATCGCACCGGGCGAACGTACTGGCGTGCTGGGCGTCAACGGGGCCGGTAAGTCGACACTGCTCGGCATGGTCGCTGGAACAGTGACACCGACGTCAGGTCGCATCAAGCGTGGAAAGACCGTCAAGATTGCGGTGCTCAGTCAGGAGCTTGCCGAACTCGCGGAGTTTGCCAACGACCGAGTCAGCGCAGTGATTGCGCGTAAGCGCACCTCGTATGTTGCGGGCGGTAAAGAAATCACACCGGCCCAATTGTTGGAGCGCCTTGGCTTTACGTCGGCTCAACTCTCGACGCACGTCAAAGACTTGAGCGGCGGCCAAAAGCGCCGACTCCAGTTGCTCATGATTCTGCTTGACGAGCCCAACGTGCTGATTCTCGACGAGCCGACAAACGACCTCGACACCGACATGCTGGTGGCGATGGAGGACCTGCTCGACACGTGGCCCGGCACCTTGCTCGTCGTCTCGCACGACCGCTACCTTCTCGAGCGCATCACTGACAACCAGTTCGCCGTGCTCGACGGCCACTTTCGGCACCTCACGCGCGGCGTCGACCAGTATCTCGAGTTGCGTGCCGCCTCCAAGAAAGCCGGCGGTGGTTCGTCGGGCGGTTCCGGCGGCGGTGCGACCGCACCTAAGGTGGCACGCGTTCCTGCGCTCACCGGCGCCGACCTGCGCAATGCAGAAAAGGAAGTTTCCGCAATTGATCGCAAGATCACCAAGTTGCAGGACGAAATTGTCCGCGGGCATGAGGCACTTGCATCCCACGACCAGAACGACTTCACTGGTCTCGCCGAACTCACGTCACTGACAAGTCGCTTAGCTGACGAGGTCGTGACACTCGAGTCCCGCTGGCTTGAGCTTTCGGAGCAGATCGAGGCGAGCCGGTAGAAGGCGTCAGCGAAGGGGCATCATGAACTCGGACAAGATTTATCTCGCCGTTGTGCCGCTTTTCTTCACAATCGGTCGTCCGGGTGCGAAGTCTCGCCGAGTCCGTTACGCGGTCGATCGGCCCCCGAAAGGTGCGGTGGTTTTTCTGGGCGACAGCCTGGCCATGCGTGGGCGTTGGCACGAGTGGTTTCCCGACCTGACTGTTGCTAATCGGGGTATCGATGGCGACACGACGGTTGACCTCCGGGAGCGCCTAGATGAATCTTTGAATGAGCCATCCGTGGTGTCACTGATCATCGGAACGAACGACCTTCACGCCGCCGATGCCCTGCGTGACCTCGATGGGATTG
>JBMOEY010000203.1:0-1541 GCA_049314515.1 Microbacteriaceae bacterium | reverse complement strand
CGAGTCCGTAGCGCTTCTCTTCCGGGACGTGCGTCACATAGCCTCGTTCGGTCATGACGGTCAGCAGATGGTACGCCGAGGAACGCGGGAGGCCCAACGCAGTCGCCACCATCTGGGCGGGAACGGGTCCGCGCTGACTGCTCAAGAAGTCCAGGATGCGCAGCGTGTTGTCCGCCGCCGGAACGCGAGTCATGAATTTCCCCTCTGTCTGGCATTTCAGACACTAGTCGAAGCAGCGCCTCCACGTCACGCCACGTGGGCGGGTGGAATGGGACGCATGCACGAAGTAGTGATTGGCACGGGCCCGCTTTCCATTGACGATGTCGTGGCCGTTGCCCGGTCAGGAGCCACAATCGAGCTCGACCCAGTGGCGATTGCCGACGTCGCCGCCAGTCGGGCCATCATTGACGGCTTGGCATCTGACCCAAACCCTCACTACGGAATTTCGACGGGATTCGGCGCTCTGGCCACAACGTTCATCGAGCGCGACCGACGGGCACAACTCCAGGTGTCTCTTGTGCGCTCTCACGCTGCTGGAATGGGCGCCGAAGTTGAGCGCGAAGTGATTCGCAGCTTGATGGTCTTGCGCCTCAGCACGCTCATGACCGCTCGTACCGGCATTCGTCCGATCGTGTGTGAAACGTACGCGGCGCTGTTGAACGCGGGAATAACTCCCGTCGTGAAAACTTTTGGTTCTCTCGGTTGTTCGGGTGATCTCGCGCCGCTCGCCCATTGCGCGCTGGCGCTTCTCGGCGAAGGTGACGTGCGTGACGCATCCGGAACCATGATGTCGGCAGCCGAGGCGCTGAAAAACGCCGGCATCACGCCGGTCGCGTTGCAAGAAAAAGAGGGATTGGCACTCATCAACGGAACCGATGGGATGCTCGGCCAGTTGTGCTTGGCGATCACAGACCTGCGGCAACTCTTGACCACTACTGACGTTGTGGCCGCGATGAGCGTCGAGGGGCTCATGGGAACCGACAAAGTCTTCGCGGCGGATATTCAACGCCTTCGCCCGCAGGTGGGACAAGCCCTTTCTGCCTCAAACATGGCGCAGATTCTGTCGGACTCTCCTATTGTTCACTCGCATGCCGGACCAGAAGACGGTCGCGTTCAAGATGCTTATTCTTTGCGGTGCGCTCCTCAGGTGGCCGGCGGAGCCCGCGACACGCTCGCTCACGCCGAGCGAGTGGCCGAGGCAGAACTTGCGAGTGCGGTGGACAATCCCGTACTGACTCTCGATGGGCGCGTGGAGTCAAACGGAAATTTTCACGGCGCACCCGTGGCCTACGTGCTCGACTTTCTCGCGATCGTGGCTGCCGACGTAGCATCGATGAGTGAACGTCGCACCGACCGTTTTCTCGACAAGTCACGAAATCAAGGACTACCGCCGTTCCTCGCCCACGAGGCCGGAGTCGATTCGGGACTGATGATTGCGCAATACACCGCCGCCGCTCTCGTCAGCGAGATGAAGCGACTGGCGTCACCCGCATCGGTCGATTCGATACCTTCGTCAGCGATGCAAGAGGACCACGTCTCGA
>JBMOEY010000202.1:0-1541 GCA_049314515.1 Microbacteriaceae bacterium | reverse complement strand
TCCCCGGAGTTTCTCGATCCCGTCGCTGCCACGCTCGTCGCCACGACCATCGCGTCCAAAGTCGCCGCGTCCCAGTGCCCCGGCGCGTTGACCGTGACCGGATTCGTCGCCTCCGGAGTGCCCCTCGCGCAGTACGTCTTCGGCAACCCCGACGACGTTCAACTCAGCTCGGACCGGGCCGCCGCCTTCGCCGCCCTGCTGACCACCGCCGGCGTGAGCGTGCCGGTGACCGTCGTCGGGGGTGGCAAGGGACCCGTCACCGACTGGGATGACGCGGGCAACTTCGTCGAGGACCTCGGCAAGCAAAACCGCACGATTGTCGTCACGCAGTAGCTCGGCGCCGCAGGTCCAGCAGCAGTTCCAGGTCGCACGCGCGGGCGCAGGAGCTTACGGTGCCTTCGCGATCGCCTGAATGCGCTCAATCCGCTTCCACGTCGGGGGATGAGAAGCAGTGAAGAGATATCCGAGGCCGCGACGGCGGCGACGATAGGCGTAAAACATCCCCATCGCACCATTTGCTCCGCTGCTGATGGCACCGGACTCTGACAATTCGAGCTTGCGAAACATGCTGATCATGCCCGGCGCAAAACGTGTCATTTCGACACCGGACGCGTCGGCAAGATACTCACGCTGACGCGAGACCGCCGATTGCACAATCGGTCCCACGACATATCCGATGATCAAAAAGACCAACCCCAACACAAGAAAAAACCCACCAACAACTGCGGCGCCTCCGTTGTCTCGGTTATCACGTCGGGCGTTTGCTTGATTCGCGGTTTGGGCCCCAGCGCCAATCAGGATGATCGCAATGAGCTGCATCGCCCCCACAAGTCCCATCACCAGCACCTTCACTCGACTGTCTCCGTTACGAATGTGGGCCATCTCGTGACTGAGTATTGCCTCGAGCTCCACATTGTCGAGGTTGTCGAGTGCCCCTCGGGTTACCCCCACCACGGCGCGATCACGACGAAGCCCCATCGCGTATGCGTTGATGTCACTCACCTCTTCTACGCCCAGTGCGGGAATGGGCATGCCGTTTCGGATGGCCAAATTCTCGATAGTCCGGTAAAAACGTGGCTCGTCTTTGGCGCTGACGCGGTGTGAATGCAGTGCTGCCTCAACCCAGCGCCCACCATAAAACCACGTCAGCACCACGTGAACGATAGAAACGACGCCAAGGATGATCGCGGGCCAGACACTCCCAAACACCCACGACAGAGCAACGCCAACTCCGGTCACAATAAAGATGTACGCAACAATCAAAATCACCGTCGTGCGTTTGTTTCGAGCGATAGCCGAATACATGTGAACTCCTCATATCAGCGCCCGGTGGATGCGATACCTCCGAGCCGCATCACACTACTTCTCCCCACTGACGCTCGACCCGTCATTTGACACCGCAACACCTCAACGGCGCGGCTCGGCGAGATGCCCAACCATGCTCGATGCATGAAAATTCGCGCTTACACCTCGCCACCAATGAATGGTACGGTTTCTCGTACGAGTTTCGAGGAGTCCGAAATGCAATCGATAACCGCCAT
>JBMOEY010000201.1:0-1543 GCA_049314515.1 Microbacteriaceae bacterium | reverse complement strand
TCTGGGGAAAAGTGGTATCGACATCACCCCGGACATTGCCCCTCGGGTGGCCATCACCTTTAGTTCCGCTATCGGGGGCCTCGACGCGGTTTTACGGGCGGACCGGCTTCTTGTTTCCGGGGGTAAACTCCCCCATCCCTTCAGCAACCCGAATTCCTGCATCAACATGGTGGGCGGAAAGGTATCGATTATGACGGGGGCGACGGGGCCGATTACGGCGACCATCACCGCCTGCGCTACGGGTTGCACCTCCATGATCATGGGCGCTCTTTTGATTGAGCAGGGAATGGCCGACGTTGTCATCTGCGGCGCTGTTGATTTTCCTTTGGTCGAACCCATTGTGGGAGGGTTTGCCACCATGAACGGCGCCTACCGGCCAAAGGAAGACCAGCCGGAAGAGCCACCGGATAAGGCAAGTCGGCCTTTCTCACGAAACAGGCGGGGATTCCCGATGGAGTCTTCAACGTCGTGCAGGGATACGGAGTCGAGGCGGGGGCCGCGCTGGTTGCGCATCCGAACATCAATCGCATCTCGTTCACCGGTTCGGTGCCCACGGCCAAGATCATCGCGCGGGCGGCGGCAGACAACCTCACCCCGTGCTCGTTCGAGCTCGGTGGAAAGAGCCCGATGATTGTGCTGGCGGATGCCGACCTCGACCTCGCCGCCGAAATCGCCGTTGAGCAATACGACAACGCGGGGCAGGTCTGTTTGTCAGGAACGCGCATCTTCGTGCACGAGTCCATCGCCGACGAGTTCGCCGCCAAGTTCGCCGAGAAGGTCACCGGACTTACGCAGGGTGATCCGCGTGATGAAGCCACCGACATCGGCCCGCAGATTCACCAGGTGCACTTCGACCGGGTCAAGGGATTCGTCGATCGCGCCAAGGTTGAAGGGCAAGAGATTGTCTGGGGTGGCGAGCCCAATGCCGACCTCGGCGGGCTCTACTATCGCCCGACACTCGTGAAGGATCCGACGCCCGGTTCGGAAATCGTGACGAGTGAAATTTTCGGCCCGGTGCTGTGCATGATGACTTTTGCCACCGATGAGGAAGTCATCGAGCGAGCCAACGGAACCGAGTTTGGTCTTGCCGCGGTTGTCGTATCCGGCGACAAGGATCACGCCAAGAAAATCACTGACGTGCTGGTAGCCGGCACGATCTGGGTCAACTGCTTCTTCGTGCGCGACCTGCGCGCGCCGTTCGGAGGCTCAAAGAAGTCGGGCATCGGACGCGACGGAGGCACGTGGTCGTTCGACTTCTATGCCGACGTCAAGAACACCGTCGTTTCACCAAATGGATGGAAGGAATAGCAATGGGCGAAGTAGTAGGCGCTGCCGTTCTGGCGCACGTACCGACAATCATGCTTCCCAAAGAGATTCGTTACGAACTCAATGAGGGCAAAGAGATCTCGCTCGTTCCCGGTCTCGAGCGCTTGCGCAAAGACGTCATGGAGACGCTCGACTACGACACCGTCGTCGTGCTCGACTCGCACTGGGCGACGACCGTCGAATTCGTCATCACATCGCACGATCACCGCGAAGGGTT
>JBMOEY010000200.1:0-1545 GCA_049314515.1 Microbacteriaceae bacterium | reverse complement strand
GCGGGGTACACCTCCCCGATTCTCTTCCTCACGGCAAAAGATGACACGGAAGACAAGATCACCGGCCTCACCGTCGGTGGAGACGACTACGTGACGAAACCGTTTAGTCTCGACGAGATTGTTGCGCGGATCAAGGCCATCCTGCGTCGCACGACGGTTGCCGAAGAGGAATCTGTCATGCGAGTGGGCGAGATTGTTATGGATCAAGATACGCACGAGGTGCGCATCAGTGACGTTGCCGTCGAACTGAGCCCCACCGAATTCAAGTTGCTGCGCTACCTCATGCAGAACCCCAACCGCGTGCTCTCCAAGGCGCAGATTCTGGATCACGTTTGGGAATACGACTTCAACGGGGATGCGGGAATCGTCGAGTCGTACGTCTCGTACCTCCGTCGCAAGCTCGATCAACACTCGAGTGAGCCGCTCATCCAGACCAAACGTGGCTTCGGCTACATGCTCCGGGTGTCAAAGTAGTCGTATGTCACTCGTGCTTCAGAATCGCCTCGATGCGATATCCCTGCGCACGAAAATCACCGCGGTCACCGTACTGCTTCTGACGGCTGGCCTCATGGTTTCGGGAATCGGCACCATGGCGATGCTCAAGCCCGCACTGGTGGGGCAGCTCGACAGCCAGATTTCTGCGGTGTCACTGGACTTGTCGCGCATCCTGGACGATTCGAGCCAGGATGCGGCCAACTCGACCGCTCCCAGCGACTACTTCTATGCCCTGTACGCCTCGGACGGCACGCTGCTCGCCCGCAACTGGGCGGAGAAGTCCAGCACCCGGTTGCCGGCCATCGCGAGTTCGTGGACCGAACAAGATACGAGCACGGCGAACGGCAACATTTTTGTTCTGAAAAGTTCCGACGGTCGAACCACATTTCACGCTGTCGCTACCCCAGTTGTGTTTCAAGACTTCTCCGGGCTTCGCGGATCTCTCGTTGTCGCCGCGTCGACCGCCAGCCTCGAACGATTGATGACCACGTATCTCTCGATTTTTCTCGGTTTTGGCATCGGTGTCGTTATCGTGGGGGCACTCCTGACGCGCTTTCTCGTCACCACTACCTTCGCTCCACTTCGTGAAGTGGAGCAGACCGCCGCCGCCATCGCCGACGGTGACTTCAGTCAACGCTTACCTGGCGCCACTCCCAACACCGAGGTTGGTCGACTCAACCGAGCCCTCAACGTGATGCTCGGTCGAATCGATCGTGCCTTTGCGGATCGCAATCGCGCGCTGTATCAAATGCAACGATTCATCGGCGATGCCTCGCACGAGCTGCGCACACCACTCGTTTCGGTGCGTGGGTACGCCGAGCTCTATCGCATGGGTGCGTTACCGAAGAAAAAAGACGTCGCTCAGGCTATGGATCGCATCGAAAAAGAAGCGATCCGCATGGGTGTGCTCGTCGAAGACCTCCTCGCACTGGCACGACTCGATGAGTCACGCCCGCTCGAAATCACCGACGTTAATCTGGTGGCTCTCGCGAACGATGCGGCCATGGATGCGCAGGCTATCAATCCCGACCGCGCGATTACTGTCGTCAC
>JBMOEY010000199.1:0-1554 GCA_049314515.1 Microbacteriaceae bacterium | reverse complement strand
ACCCAGCAACCTAATCTTTTGACTCGAACCAATCGGTGGAACATAAAACACCATCTGAAGGGTGTACACGGACCGGACGCCCGACGTGGCGTTCGTTCCAAGAAGCGCCTTTTGTTGACCCTCGGGGATAACGGCAGCGCCCGTTTGAATCGGTGAAACCTGTTCAACCTCATCCAAGGTGACCGCGACGACAGCACCCGAATCGAGCGTGGCAAGAGCAACGTCTTTGCCGGTGCCTTTCGTCTCTGCGAACGACACTGTGGCTCGATCGGCGATCGACGCAGCCTTGTTGGCCTTGTAGTCGTGACCGACCTGCGTAACCAACGTGTCATTGGTCAAGTCAAAGAATTCGTAGTACTCGCTCGCGTCCCCATTCAGCAAAACGTCGCCGTAGGCAAGCGCAAGATCTTTCGGGGCAATGGCCAACAGTTTGGTGTCAGGAGCCAGCACAGGACTGCCGACCTCTGCGGGGGCCGTTTCGGGAACGTATGCGTCGGGCTCGAGCGTAATGAGGTACTCGACCTTGTAATTTTCTCGCGCGGATTCCTGAACCAAGACCATGCCTGTCGTGGGAGCATCCGGTTGGTTCGGGTCTTGACTCACGACCATGATGGATCGAGGCCACGTATCGGCCGACTGAGGCATGACAAATGTCAGCGGAAGATTTCCGATTGCGGGAAGGGCGGAAATCGAACCGTCATTCGCGCGCATCGAGTAGTTGGCCATGCGCGTCGCAAGCGCTCCGCCCGACATTCGTGTGCGGAGTAGGTCGCGATCTAATGCCGCATCCGCAGTGGCAACAGTGTCGGAAATGTCGGCAATGATGCGGCGAAGTTGCGCCTCCGTGACGACGGGCGGCAAGTCACTTTGGACGAGAGCCGACGCAGTTGGTGTCGGAGTATCGACAACAACGCCTGTTTCGTAGGGCGACGAACAAGCGCTCAACCCCAGTGTGAATACCGTCGAGACACTCAACGCAACGAAGTATGCACCGCGACGGCGTGGAGCTCCGCGGCGACCCTTACTCGGGGCCACGATGCTCGGCGTATCTTGCGGAGAATACCGGCGAGGGCGCGGGGGCTTCGGCATGCGACCTCGTCGACGCGGTCCCTGCTGGTTGCGCCAATGGGACAAGGCCCAGAGGTATAGCAGGAGGCCGATGACGGCGAGCCCACCACCCAGGAAGATGAGGTTGTCTTCGTTGAGCCACAAGAATGTCGGTTGCGGAAGCGGCCAGGTCACGTTGAGTGTTGGCGGCACAGGCTCGGTTCCATTCGCAGAGAGCAAAACCGACATCTCTTCGGTCACATTCAACGACAGTGACGCGGTGGCCTTACCCGTGCGCTCATCAAGCCACATATCTGATCCGGATGGGTTGGGTGCCGCTACGGGGACCGGTGCCGGCGCATCCGTTCCATCTTCCTTTGTAACGGGAACTGGAGTGACGGTCTTGCCCACGGTCATCACATTTGTTTCCGCGTCGTAGTTGACGGTCGTGTACGTGGCATCGCCCAGCCAACCGAGCACGTCAGACGTGCGGCCGTAACTAATGAA
>JBMOEY010000198.1:0-1558 GCA_049314515.1 Microbacteriaceae bacterium | reverse complement strand
GTCAGTCATTGCGACGTTGCTGCTGATCGTTGCCGGCATCGGTCGGTGGTGTGAGCTCGGTTTTGCGCCGCTTACGTTCTGCCGCGAGGGAACGTTTACCTCGACTGGCTCGAATGACGGTTGATGTGTCGACGCTCTGCGAATGATTTCCGATGCGCAAAATTTCGCCGTTGCGCACATACCAAACGGTTCCGTTGTCGTCGAGGAGCGTCGTGACGCGCACCCCCACTGATTCCACCGTGCCACTTGCGAGGCCAAGGTCCACGACGTCGCCGACGCCAATCTGATCTTCGAAAACGATCATCAGGCCGTTGATGACATCTTTGATTGTGTTCTGCGCACCAAAACCGACAATTGCTGCTGTGATTCCTGCGCTGGCCACGATCGCAGTCGGGGAAACATCGAAGCCGTAATACAAGACGGCAAAAAATGCGAAGAGTGCGAGTGTCCAGGTAATGACGCCCGTCAAGATAGTGCCCATCGTTCGAGCACGTTGAATGATGCGCGCATTTGCTGCGGCCACGCTACTGGGCTTATTGCCCGGAGTGTTGCTTACCGTTTGGTGGTCTCGAGCCGTACGCACGATTCGCGTGACGATGAGGTGCATCACCCACACCAAGAGGGAGCGAACGACGAATGCGATGACCAGGATGATGACGATCAGGGCAACGCCGTTCCACGGTGCCCGAAGACCGTCAATCCAGTCGATGAAAGTAATCCAGGCGTCGTACGGACTCATTAGTCACGTACCGCCTGGGCATACTCGGCCGACCGGCCCGCCTCGCGGTCGCGCTCTTGAGCCTGAAGGCTGCGCTCGATGCCCGCAAGGTTCTCACGCACGAGGCGCACGAGGGGCGCATCCGCGTCCGTGTTGTCACGGAGCCAGGCGTGCAAACTGTCGGCAAGGCGTTGGTCGGCGAGTGCTCCCGGGAAGAAGTCGACGATGAGCGTCTCGGCGATGGCGTAGGACCGGCTTGTCCAGACGTTGCGCAGGGCCGATGTGTATTGATCGACGAACGGAGCGAGAAGCGAGACGTCGGTGGTGCGCTGGAAGCCGAGCGCGGTCTTTTCAACAATAGTGTTGGGTTCGCTGTCGTTCTTGTACACCGAATCCCAGGCTGCTTGCTTGTCGGTGGGTGTCGCAAGCGCCGCGCGGGCGTGCGCCGCCGACTGGCGTCCGGTCGCGGTGTCATCTTCAGCGAGGTAGGCATCGATGTCGTCGCGAGTGACCTTGTTGCCGGCGGCGAGACTGATGAGTAGCTCCCACCCGAGGTCAGTGTCGATGTCGAGACCCTCGATGGCGCGCGTGCCGGAACGAAGGTCGGCGACGACCGTGAGTTGGGCATCCGTCGACGCCAACGACGTGAAGGCGCGCAAGAACTGGAACTGGGCATCCGAACCGGCCTCGGCTGACTCGACGAGGTTCCAGAGGCGGTCGGCCACGCGAATCGTTTGGGCGTCGCGCGTGCTCGGATCGACGTACACGGTCGCTGCCAACGTGAGCTGCGCGAGTACGGTGCGAATCGTTGTCGACTCGGTTTCGCTCGCGATGTTGTTC
>JBMOEY010000197.1:0-1567 GCA_049314515.1 Microbacteriaceae bacterium | reverse complement strand
GCGGCGCCGAGTTCTCGAGACCACCTTGACCCGGCTTACGAACCAGAACACAGCTCAGGTCATCCTTGACCGCGTCTAGCCCGCGTTCGGTAGCGAATGCCACCACCCAGTCGGCAACGGCAGATTCGTTTCCCGATCCGCGCGGAATGTTTGCCAGCGTTTCGAAGATTCCGAGCACCTCTTTGGGCTCGAGGTCGGCAAGCACGTTTTGCGTGTCGACCACGGGGGTGATTTCCCGACTCATGTTCGTTTCTGTCCTTACTCTGTGGTTACTTGACGATTGCAGTGCGTGACCGAGTGAGGGTCAGCGCGACCACGACGATGATGACAACGCCGTACACCAGGTTCTGCGCCTCCGCGGCGACGCCAATGGCGGCCGTCGCGATGGGGACGAGAGCAATGGTGAGGGCGCCGAGGATGACATTGAGAGGATTGGTGACGCCACCTGAAATGGATGTGCCTCCCACAATGGCGGCAGCAATGGCCGGGAGCAAGAGGTCACTTCCGAGACCCATTGCCGATGCCGATCCTGCCTGGGCGATGATGGTCATACCCGCCAAGCCCGCCATGAATCCCGAGAGGGCAAATGCCGCAATCTTGAGAGCACGCGTGCGCACAGCAGAGAAGATGGCTCCCGACTCGTTCTTACCAATCGCAGTCATGCCCATGCCCGCACGTGTGAAACGCAAGAACAGATAGGCGATAACGGCGACGACGACTCCCAAGACGAATGTCAACGGGAGTCCGGCAAGTTGCGTTGTGTAGAGCGGCGAAACGACGTCTTTGTTCTGCGAGACGTAGACGGTCGTTGCTCCACTGACCACAAGCGAGGCGGCCTTGAAGATACCCAATGTTCCCAGCGTGAGCGCGAAGGAAGGTACCTGCGTGTAGGCCAACAAGAAGCCGTTCACTGCACCGAAGAGGGTCACCATTGCGAGCACAACAATCGGAGCCACGAACGCCAACGGCCCGAGCAGCATGGCGAGCAGGATGGCCCCAAGCACGGTGATGGCCGCGTTCGAGAGGTCAATCGAGCCGATGTTCAGCACGAAAGCTTGCCCCAGAGCGACGAGCAGAATCGGCGCTGCCGAGGCAGCAACAATCGTGATTCCGCCGCTACCAATAAAGGCGGGCGTGAGGATTGCAACGACCGCAAACATGGCGATGAAGATGACCAAAGGCCCTCCCGCTTGCCAAAGCTTGCCGGCCGTGCGCAGGCGAGCGCCTTCGCCAGACGCCTTCGTGCCGGCAACGTTGCCGGTGTCAGAAATTGTGGCAGTCATGATAATCACACCATCCGTTCGAGCAGGTCGAGAGTCGATGGGTTGTCCACGCTGAGGTCATACGTAGCCGAAATGACACCGTCACGCATGACGACAACATCGTCGCCCATTTCCAATGCCTCTTCGAGGGTGTCGGCCAGGAGAATGACGGCCGCTCCCTTCTTGCAGGCAGCCTTGATTTGTTCGTTAACCGTCTCCGCAGCACCCGGGTCGAGGCCGCGGAGCGGGTGGTCGAGAACGAGAACGCGGAGTTCCGGGTCACTGAGCCACTTAGCCAAGACAAC
>JBMOEY010000196.1:0-1590 GCA_049314515.1 Microbacteriaceae bacterium | reverse complement strand
TGTGACTAGTCCTGCTTTTGACAATGTCGAGTGGCTGACCATTCCAGATCTCGTTGACGCGCTGGGCGTATCCCAGAGCAAAGTGCGTCGGCTTCTTGAAGAACGCCACTTAGTTGGGATTCGCCGAGATGGCGGCCCGCTAGCGGTACCCGCATCCTTCGTTCGCGATGGCATTCCCCTCACCGAACTACAGGGCACCGTCATCGTGTTGAGCGATTTGCATTTCTCTGACGAAGAGATTCTGACTTGGTTGCTCGAGCAGGATGACGCCCTGGGCGTTGCACCGATTGATGCCATGTTGTCGGGGCGAAAAGCCGAGGTTCGTCGGGTCGCAATGACTCTTGCCTGACGAGGTCACGAAACCCGGTTTGTCACTCCCAGCGCCAATTCGCGGAGCGCTCCCACCGTGCCGTCCGCAAAATCCGACTGGTCAAGAGCGTGAAGGGCTTGCGCGACGTAGTCCGAAATGAGCTTCTCGACCTCGTCATGTGCTCCACATTCAACAAGCGTCGACCGCACGGTCGCAATTTGTTCCTGGGACAGCGTCCGGTCGCCAAGGAGCATGTTGAGGTTCGCTGCAGTCGCCTCATCGAGGCGCTCCAACGCCAAGGCAATGAGGACCGTCCTTTTGCCCTCGCGGATATCGTCTCCGGCGGGCTTTCCGGTAATTTCCGGGTCCCCGAATACGCCCAACATGTCGTCGCGAAGTTGGAAGGCAAAACCAACGGGGAGGCCGAACGAACGGAGAGAGTCGAGCTCGTCATCACTAGCACCAGCCAGTGCTGCACCGATGACGAGGGGAGCTTCGATGGAGTACTTAGCCGACTTGTAGACGACTACGCGTCCCGCGCGATCGAGGGCATCTGACACGGCCACCGTCGGCCACGCTCGTTCTTCAACGACATCGAGGTATTGACCTAGCGTCACCTCTCTTCTCATGCGGTCAAACTCCGCACGAGTTCGTTCACGTGTGGCGCTATCGAGGTTGTTCAACGCATGAGCAATGAGTTCATCACAGTAGGCCAGAAGCAGGTCGCCAAAGAGGAGAGCCGAGTTGACGCCGAAGGAGGCACCATCGCCTGCCCATCCTGAATCTGAATGCAGGCGCTCAAACGCTCGGTGGGCCGAGGGGCTTCCGCGTCGCGTGTCGGAGCTGTCCATGATGTCGTCGTGAACGAGGGCAGCTGCATGGAAGACCTCTAGCGCCGCCGCGATATCGATGGCTTGCTCTGATATGTCGGATCCGTGGATCTTGAATCCGTGGAGAGCGCAGAGTGCACGAAATCGTTTGCCACCGGTCAAGAATTTGCGCGCGAACGTATCGAAGCTCGTGACATCGTGACCGAGAGACGACAAATCATCGGCGCGAGCCTCCAGAAAGGTCTGAAGTCGCTCGTTGACGTGTGATACCCATTGTTCGCGTTCCGGCACCCGCCTAGCCTATCCACGACAGGCGGGGTTACACTCTCTGTACACGACTCAACCGCACGCAACTGGGCACGAGGGAACAAAATGCCACTTTCCGAACACGAGAAGCGACTTCTCGACGAGATGGAGCGCAACCTCTATGGTCGCGACGCCGATGACGAT
>JBMOEY010000195.1:0-1595 GCA_049314515.1 Microbacteriaceae bacterium | reverse complement strand
TTCTTGAAGAGGTGATTCGCGAGCATCCGGTGTTGTTGAACCGCGCGCCAACCCTCCATCGCCTCGGGATCCAGGCCTTCGAGCCCGTATTGATCGAAGGCAAAGCCATCCAGCTCCACCCGTTGGTCTGTACCGCTTTTAATGCGGACTTCGACGGCGATCAGATGGCCGTGCATGTGCCGCTGTCGATTGAGGCTCAGCTTGAAGCCCGCAGCCTCATGATGTCGACCAACAACATCCTCTCGCCCGCAAACGGCGACCCGATTATTGTGCCAACTCAGGACGTGGTGTTGGGTCTGTACTACATGACTCGCGACTCTGAGGTTGCCAAAGGTCGCGACATGAAGTTCGCAGACGTGGCTGAAGTGCACCGTGCCTACGAAACTGGAGCCGCCTCTCTACACGCTCGGTGCAAGGTGCGCCTGACCCAAACGACCTTCGGCCCGGCCGGTGAAGAAACTGAAGCAACGACCTTGGTCGAAACTACTGTTGGCCGTGCGTTGCTCTCTTCCGTGTTGCCGAAAGGGCTGCCTTTCGCGCTGGTGAATCAGCCGTTGACCAAACGCACGATCTCGCGCCTCTTTGATGCCTGCTATCGCAACGTCGGCCTCAAGGAAACCGTCATTTTCGCGGACCGACTGATGTACACCGGCTTCCATCACGCCACCCGTGCCGGCGTTTCGATTGGTGTCGACGATATGGTCGTCCCGGATGATAAGAAAGCGATCATCGACCGCGCTGAACTTGCGGTAAAAGAAATCGAAGACCAGTACGCTTCTGGTCTGGTCACCACCGGCGAACGCTACAACAAGGTCGTCGATATTTGGTCGCATACCAACGATCAGGTGGCTAAGGCGATGATGGACAAACTGGGCACGGAGACCGCGCTCGACGAGGCCGGTGTGGCCGTTAAGCAGAAGTCTTTCAACTCCATTTTCATGATGGCCGACTCCGGCGCGCGTGGTTCCGCCGCCCAGATCCGGCAGCTCGCGGGGATGCGCGGTCTGATGGCGAAGCCCGACGGCTCCATCATCGAGACTCCAATCACCGCGAATTTCCGTGAGGGCCTGAACGTACTTCAGTACTTCATCTCGACTCACGGTGCCCGCAAGGGCCTGGCCGATACGGCTCTTAAAACCGCCAACTCGGGATACCTTACCCGACGTCTGGTGGACGTCGCGCAGGACTTGGTCGTCACCGAAACCGACTGCGGCACTGAGCATGGCATCACCATCGCCTCCCTCATTGAGGGGGGTACTGTCGTGGAAGCACTGCGCGATCGCGTGCTCGGTCGCGTGCTTGCCGAGGACGTCGTGCGGAGCGGCGTTGAAGAATTCCTGGCGCCGGCAGGTACGCTACTCGATGAAGCGTGGGTGCAGCGTCTAGACGATATGGGTGTCGACGAAGTCACAGTCCGATCGGCGATTACCTGCGAGACCCGTTACGGGGTTTGCGCAAAATGCTACGGGCGTGACCTCGCTCGCGGGCATCTGGTGAACGTTGGCGAAGCAGTCGGCGTTATTGCCGCCCAGTCCATCGGTGAGCCTGGTACACAGCTGACCATGCGTACGTTCCACATCGGTGGTGCGGCGTCA
>JBMOEY010000194.1:0-1600 GCA_049314515.1 Microbacteriaceae bacterium | reverse complement strand
ACGAGTTCGGCGCCGAGTTCCAATGCGACCTTGCCGCGAGATTCGGATGGCTCGGCGATGATTACGCGCACGCCCTTGGCCGCGGCCGCCGCGACGACACCGAGTCCGATGGGACCCGCTCCGAAAACGATGGCAGTGTCAGATGCGTCGAGGTTATCTGCACGCACGGTGGCGTAGTAACCACAACTGAACGGCTCGACCAGTGCTCCCGACTTCCAGGACACGTTCTCGGGGAGCTTGTGAAGCCACCCCTCTTTGGCGATGAAGAATTCGGCCATCGCACCGCTGATGCTAAAGCCGAAGTGCTCGACACCAATCACGCACTCGCCAACAACGCGATCACCAGCCTTGAGCTTGGTCACCTTCTTGCCAACTTCGATGACCTCGGCCGACCACTCGTGACCGGGGATGATGGGGTACTCGAACGGGATGATGTAGCGCCCGGCGAGCAGGTCAATGTCGGAGTGGCAGATACCGACCGACCGTGCGGCGAGAAGCACCTCGTCTTCACCAATGGATGGCGTTGCGATGTCGTTGAGGGACATCACGTCGGGGGACATGAACTGCAATGCCTTCATTAGAGGAGGACCTTTCCGCCGTCGATCATGATTGTTTGGCCCGTGAGATAGTCAGAGTCGTGGGACGCGAGATACAGTGCGGTGCCAACGAGTTCTTCCGGCTCTGCCGGGTGCCCGAGGATGATGTCTGCCGAGAAGGAATCGATTGATTCCTTGGGCTTGGATGTGGCGCCCATCTCCATCAAGTCCTTGTCGAGCGCATCCCAGAGCGGAGTCACCACGACACCGGGAGCGAACGAGTTGCACGTAATGCCGTGCTTCGCGAGGTCACGGGCGGTCGCCTGAGTGATGGCGTTCACCGCAAACTTGCTCGCGCAGTAGGGGGTGAAGTCGGGGTAGCCCTGGCGCCCGGCGACGGACGCCGTGTTCACGATTTTGCCGTGCCCCTGAGGAATCATGAACTTCGCGGCCTCTTGCGTGCACATGAGTACGGCCCAGCTGTTCACGCGCAGAATCGCGTTCCAGTTCTCTTCAGTGACTTCGAGGAGCGGCATCGGCTTGTTGAATCCAGCGTTGTTGAAAAGCACGTCCAAGCTTCCGGCCCACTCGTTGAACCGAGAGAACTCTGACCGAATCGCGTCTCGATCTGTGACGTTTGCTGACAAGGCAAGGGCCGCGCCTCCGGCCGCAGTAATTTCTGCGACAACCATGTCGGCAGCCTTCGGGTCAAGGTCGAGAACGCCGACCTTCGCGCCTTCGCGAGCAAATCCGTTGACGAACGCTCGTCCGATGCCGCTGCCGGCACCCGTGACAATGATTCCCGTGTTGTCTAAACGACCCATGATTCACTCCCCTGATGTGAGGTAACGCTGCGAGCCCGGTGCCGAAAGGAGTCGATCGGCGCCACTGCCGACATCACGATAAACGCGAAAGTGAACAGATGTCAAGCTGGAGTAAACACGCATTCGGCTCGAATCCGTTGGAATCCGTCCATCCAGTTAGGCTATAGGTACGATCCAGGAAACCTGATAAATCAATTCAATTCAATTAAATACCAATAAATTAAATTAAATTCAAAGACA
>JBMOEY010000193.1:0-1605 GCA_049314515.1 Microbacteriaceae bacterium | reverse complement strand
GATCTTTCCCAACTGGATGCCCCGCTCGGCCGCACCGGAACTCCGGAATCGCTGACGCAACTGGCGCTCGCCGAGCTCTCCACAACGATGGCGGCCCTCGCCGCCGAGTCCGAGGTGCTGTCCAACTTGCAAGAACGCAGCGCCATCGTCAACGATCTGCGCGAGCAACAACTCGACGCACTGTTGCTCGATCTCGCCGAGCGCCACATCGGCGAAACGCAGGTGGAAAATGAACTCGAGCTCGCCTGGTGGCAGTCGGTTCTTGAGGGCATGTTGACATCGAACAAGGCACTGCTCAACGCAAACACCGACATTCTCGATCGCCTCGAGGCCGACTTCCGTCTGGTTGACGAGACGCACGCGAGTGCCAACGCGCAAGCACTGGCCGCCAAGCTCGCCGAGCTCTGGAAAATTGGGCTGCTTGACAGGCCGGCCGAAGCAAACGCTCTGCGCGAAGTTCTGCGTCACGACTCGGTCATGCCGGCTGATGTGTTCCGTGCGGCACCCAACTTGACCAAGGCCATCGCGCCCGTGTGGATGTGCTCGCCCTACGAGGTCAACCAGATTCCGGCGTCCGTCACATTTGACACGCTGATTTTGCTCGACGCGAGTGCGACGAGTGTCGCCGAAAACGCGGGTGCGATTCGACGCGCCGCGTCGATTGCCGTCTTCGGTGACCCGGTGCTCGATACGCCGTCACCGTTTGGAATCGCGATGCAGGCGGAATCGCTGACGACGGCTCCCGATGAGCAGGTGCTGGAGCTGCGCCACAGTCAGTCATCGTTTGCACAGTTTGCGAGCATCCTGCCGATGTTCACCCTCTCGCGAAGCTACCGCTCGGCGGGTGAGGACCTCTCCGAGATCATCAATCGTCGCTTCTACAGCGGCAAGATTGACGCCTACCCGTGGGCAGGTACGTTCCTCGGCAGCCCGAGTTTGCGCATGCACGTCGTGCCGAACGGCATGGCCTCGCCCGATGCCGAAACGGGGTTGGTTGAGAGCACGGATGCCGAAGTCGAGGCCGTCGTCGACCTCGTGTTGGCGCACGCCACCGCCCGCCCTTCAGAGTCACTCATGGTGGTCACGGCCAGCGCGAAGCATGCCGCTCGAGTTGAGTCGGCGGTGTTGTCGGCATTTGCACGCCGCCAAGATGTTGCTGAGTTCGTGCTCGCCGATCGCGCCGAACCGTTCCTCGTGATGACGCTGGAGCAGGCTGTTGCTCAAAGTCGTGACCGCGTCATCTTCTCGATCGGTTACGGTCGCACTCCGCACGGTCGCCTCTTGAGCGATCTCGGGTCGCTGTCGCAGCCGGGTGGCGAGCGTGTGCTTGCGGTGGCACTCACCCGTGCCCGCCGTTCGCTCGAAATTGTGACCTGTTTCGCGCCGTCTGATGTTGATGCTGCTCGTTTGAGTCACGGCACCCGCGCGTTGGTCGACGTGTTGGCAGAGGCGCAGGCGCGTGGAATTTCGGAGCGCCCCGCCCCGGGCGAATCCGAGGCGATGCTCATTGACCTCGCGCGTCGACTCGAACATCGCGGAATAAGTGCATCACTCAACCACGCGGGTGTCATCCCGTTGGCCGCCACGTTGAATGGTCGTGCGGTC
>JBMOEY010000192.1:0-1609 GCA_049314515.1 Microbacteriaceae bacterium | reverse complement strand
ATCGCCTGCTTAGTGACAACGTGAAGTTCAAGGATCTCGGCCTCGTCATCATCGACGAAGAGCAACGCTTCGGAGTCGAGCACAAAGACTCCCTGAAGAAACTCAGGACCAACGTCGACATTCTGGCGATGAGCGCGACGCCGATCCCGCGCACGCTCGAGATGGCGGTGACCGGCATTCGCGAAATGTCGACACTGGCAACGCCACCAGAAGACCGGCACCCGATTCTCACCTTCGTTGGCCCGTATTCGGAAAGACAGGTCGCCGCGGCCATTCGTCGAGAACTCTTGCGCGAGGGCCAAATCTTCTTCGTGCACAACCGGGTCTCGAGCATCAACCGCGTTGCCGCGCAACTCGCTGAACTTGTGCCCGAGGCGAGAATCGCCATCGCGCACGGTCAGCTGAGCGAAAACCAGCTCGAACAAGTGATCGTCGATTTCTGGGAACGAAAGTTTGACGTGCTCGTCTCCACGACCATCATCGAGACCGGGCTCGACATTGCGAATGCGAACACACTCATAGTTGATCGCGCGGACAAGTATGGTTTGAGCCAGCTGCACCAGTTGCGCGGTCGCGTCGGGCGAGGTCGGGAACGCGCGTACGCGTATCTGCTCTATGACGCAGAAACCCCGCTGAGCGAAACTGCTCATGACCGGTTGGCCGCACTTGCGGCGAACAACGAACTGGGGTCGGGCATCCAGATTGCTCTCAAAGATCTCGAGATTCGTGGGGCAGGAAACCTGCTCGGTGGCGAGCAGTCGGGTCACATCGCCGGCGTCGGATTCGACTTGTATCTGCGCATGATTGGTGAGGCTGTCTCCGTCTTCCGCGGTGAGGTTGCGGAAGGGCAAATCGAGCTTCGACTGGAAATGCCGGTGGATGCGCGAATCCCCGAGAACTATCTCGACTCCGAGCGTCTGCGACTCGAGGCCTACCAAAAACTCTCCATCGCGAGTTCTCCCACAGCGCCCGATGGTCAGATCGAACTTGTGCTCGATGAACTCACGGATCGCTATGGCACGCCACCCGAGGCCGTGCAAACGCTCGCACGGGTGTCGCGATTGCGTCGCCGCGCGCATGCGGCCAACCTCGGTGAAGTCGTCGTCGTGGGCCCCAACCTGCGACTGACACCGGTCGACTTGCCTGACTCTGTTCAGGTACGACTCGCCCGCATGTACCCCGGAGCAAAGTACGCCCCGGCTCCACGAGTTGTGACCATCCCGTTGCCGGACACCACCGCGCCGAATGCCCCTGACCTCGTCACCTGGGTTGAGGGCGTGCTCACGGCGCTCTTTCCGTCAGTCGCGCCCGCGGCCCGAGTCGGCGCGAGCGAGTCGAGCACGCCAGGCGACGAGACTTCCACCAATCACGATTGAGATCGCTGAGCCAGTCAGCACTCCGAGCACACCTTGATCTTGTAGCTGCGGCGAATCGGCAAAGGCGAGCTGATTCATCAAGAGCGACACGGTGAATCCAATGCCGGCGACCGCCGACACGGTCACGAGATTCGCGCCCTGCACGCCACCCGTCGCGCCCACGCGTCTGGCTACCCGACCCACGAGCCACCCGCCGATTGTGATTCCTACGATCTTGCCGACGGGGAGTGCGA
>JBMOEY010000191.1:0-1620 GCA_049314515.1 Microbacteriaceae bacterium | reverse complement strand
GACCCAGCGCATCGGAATGACCAACGATCTTGTGCCCACCGGTGATCTCGTACCAGTGGCGGGCACCGGTTTTGACTTCACGCAGGCGCGGCGAATCGGTGCCCTGCTGCCGTCTGACACGGGTGTGCCCTGGCCCGGAATTGACCACACATATTTGCGTGATGAGCTCACCACCGCCATCGCGACGTTGTACTCCCCGTCGACGGGTCGCTACCTAGAACTTTTCACGACCGAGCCGGCGTTACAGGTTTATCTTGGTTGCCACTTGAACAATGTCGAGGGTCGCGACGGGGCCGTGTACGCGGCCGGGAGCGGGATCTGCCTCGAGACCGTGAGATTCCCCGATTCGCCATTGCTGCCCGAACTGCCGAGCATCGTTGTGCCCGCCGGTGAGGAGTACGTGCAGGAGTCGGTGTACCGGTTTTCCGTTCGCTAAGAATTTCCGTATTCGCTCGCTGAACTAAGTCGGCGTTGTTGGCGCAGGGCCGATGCTTTTTGGAGTAACTCGCTGCCTTTTGTGTCGAGACGCGATCAATTGCGCCAACAAAGGCAGAAATTTCGCTTTCGCTTGCGTTATGAATACGTAACTGTATACACTCATGAACACAGGTTTGGGTCAGTCATCTGACCACAAGTGCGACAGGAGAAATGCAGTGGCAAGACAATCTCATGCAGACGGAGTAACAGGTAGCGCCTTCCTTCGGGGCCAAATTCTCCGCGAGCTGGGGACGGCAATCGGTCCGAACAACGTCAGTGTTGGCGAGGACGATCTCCAGGCAAGTGCTGCTGACTGGTCATGGATGTCGAAGTTCATGTCACATCAGGGACTCAAGCAGCCCGCGCCTGACTTCGTCGTGCGTCCGGGAAGCACACAGGACGTCTCCAAGGTTGTGCGCATCGCTGCTGACTACAAAGTACCGCTGATTCCTCGAGGTGGAGGTTCGGGCACGCAGGGTGGAACGTTCGCTCCGTATGGCGGAATCGCGGTCGACCTGACGCGCATGAACAACATCGTGAACATCGACCAAGAAAGCCTCATCGTTACCACTCAAGCGGGAATCGACGGTCCGACTCTCGAGACCGAACTCAACAAGTCGGGCCTGACGTTGGCCCACTATCCCGGTTCGTATCACCTCGGCGCCACCATCGGCGGTTTCATTGCCGCGCGCGGTGCGGGAGTCGTATCGACGAAGTACGGCAAGGCAGAAGACCAGGTGCTTCAGGTCGAAGCAGTTGTGGCCAGTGGCGAAGTTGTCAAGACGCTTCCCGTGCCGAGCCACGCGGCTGGATCCGACCTGCTCCAAACGTTTGTCGGCTCTGAGGGCACGCTCGGCATCATCACCGAGGCGAGCTTGCGCATTGATCCGCTGCCCGCGGCCCGCCGCTTTCTCGCGTTCAGCTTCCCGGACATTTTTGCTGGCATCGAAGCAGGCCGCCGAATCATGACGAGTCGTCTGCGCCCTGCCGTCATTCGCCTGTACGACGAGGCAGACAGCGTCAAGCTCCAAGACTGGGTCGGACTTCCCTATACGGGCAACTTGATGATTCTCATGTGCGACGGCGCTGAGCAGCTCGTCGATTACGAGACCACGGCAATCACCGAAATCGCGACCGGAATCG
>JBMOEY010000190.1:0-1624 GCA_049314515.1 Microbacteriaceae bacterium | reverse complement strand
ATTTATCTGACGGACGTTTCGGGTAGCCGGCTGTGGCGCTGGAACGGCGTGTTTCGCATCGAGTTAACGAAAAACGGCAGTGTCGTCGAGCCGACCTCAATCGAGGGGCGCCCAGGACATCTGCGCATCGTCAGCGAAGACGGCGAGATTGAAGCCACCTGGGATGGAACCGACACCATCCGGTTTAGCGGACACGGTATCGGCATCCGTTTTGTTCAAAGCGTGATTGACCCGATGGATTCCGCACTCGCGTTTCCGATCGGTGAATCGGAGTTTCGCCTGCAGATGGGGGAGGACGCGCACTATTCGATTTCTCGAATTTCCGGCGACCTCACCGTTGACGCGCCTCGGGTTCGCACCGGCGCATCCGACACCGTCGATCGCAAAGTTGTCGACGCGAGCGCGCCGGGGGATGGTCGTTTTGAAATAGCCCTCACTCAATACGAGAGTGGATACGCGGCGCCGGAAGAGTTCCGGCCGTTCGCCGAGTCTCTCCGGGACACCAGGGACGACTTCACAACTTGGTGGTCGGCCTTCCGCCCGAGCGAGACGGGAATCACGGAAGCTGCGGCATACCTCACGTGGTCGACAATCGTGGCCGCGCGGGGAATTTCGGCTCGGCCCGCAATGTTGATGTCAAAGAACTGGATGAACGCTGTCTGGAGTTGGGACCACTGCTTCAATGCACTTGGTCTGGCCCGCTCGCACCCAGACTTGGCTTGGGATCAATTCATGCTCCCCTTCGATCAGCAGCACGCCCAAGGTGCGCTGCCTGATTTGATGCACGACAACGGACGGATGTGGGGGTTCGTCAAGCCCCCGGTTCACGGCTGGACACTGAACCACCTCATCAATCTCGGGGTTGCGACTCCGGAGCGGATTGCCGACGTCTATCCCCGATTGGTTGCGTGGACGAACTGGTGGCTTGCCTATCGTGACCTCAATGGCGACGGACTGCCTGTCTACTTCCACGGCTGCGATAGCGGGCAGGATAACTCGACCGCGTTCGACGCAGAAGGATTCCCGTCGACGAGTCCTGACCTCGCAGCCTTCTTCGCTCTTCAACTGCGGTGCTTGAGTCGTGTTGCAACAATGCTCGGCTTGAACGACGATGCGAGCCGGTGGACAGAACTCGAAGAGCAGACCATTCAGTTGATGGTTTCGAAGTTGTGGGGTCCCGATGGTTTCTCGCCTCGAGGTTCCGTTGACAACGAGCAGCTGAGGGGTGCATCGACAAGCCAGGTGGTCTTCTTGCCTCTCCTGCTGGGAGATTCGCTCCCTGTCGATGTGCGTGACTCGCTGGTCGAAGGATTCTTGTCCAGCGGGCTGCTCACGGCATATGGCGTAGCAAGTGAAAGCCCCGCCAGCCCTTCCTATGAACCGGACGGTTACTGGCGTGGGCCAATTTGGGCGCCCACCACCCTTTTGATCGCGGATGGCCTTGCTCGATGCGGGCGCCCCGAACTCACTGAGGTCATCGCCCAGGGCTTTCTCGCGAACTGCGACATCAACGGCTTCGCAGAGAACTACGACGCAGTAACAGGGAGAGGCTTGCGTGACCGCGCCTATAGCTGGTCGGCCAGCGTGTACAGCGTTTTCTCTGAGCAGTCAGAAATCTTTCGAG
>JBMOEY010000189.1:0-1630 GCA_049314515.1 Microbacteriaceae bacterium | reverse complement strand
CCTCGCACGCTTCATTCGCGCGAGGTCGTGCAACATGTCGTGGATAATTTCGGCGACATCGTTCTTCAAACCTCGATTGCCCGCACCGTGAAGTTTCCCGATGCGTCCATTGACGGTTTACCAATGAATCAATTTGCGCCCGAACATGCGGGTGCCGAGAACTATCGTCAATTAGCTCGAGAGCTCATCTCTCGCGGTTCCCTTCCCTAGCGCGGTGAGAACCGACGACCTCTCGGCCATGAGTGCTGCAGAAGAGACTCCGCCTGGCTTTCGGGTTTCAGTGGGTGAATTTGAGGGTCCGTTCGATCTGTTGCTGACGCTGATTTCGAAACACGAGCTCGATATCACCGAGATTTCGTTGAGCGTTGTGACGGATGAATTCATTTCTTACTTGAAGAGTATTGATCTCACTCAGGGACTCGATGAGGCCACCGAATTCTTGGTCATTGCGGCGACGTTGCTTGACCTCAAAGTTGCCGGGCTTCTCCCTCAGGGCGAACTCGTTGACCCCGAAGATGCGGCGCTGCTCGAAGCCCGAGATCTTCTTTTCGCCCGCCTGCTGCAGTACCGAGCGTTCAAAGATGTTTCCGAATGGTTCGCCGCGCACCTGGAGGCGGAGTCGTCGCGCCACGCCCGCGTCGTTCGACTCGAAGAGAAGTACCGGCGCAGCGTTCCCGATCTGGTGTGGACGACGAGTCCCGAAGATTTTGCCGCCATTGCGCTCCTCGCATTTGCTCCTCGAACGATACCTACCGTGGGCTTGGATCATTTGCACGCGCCGCTGGTCAGCATTCGGGAACAAGCGGCCCACGTCGTGTCGCGTCTTCGTGAAGGGAGGCCACTCACATTTCGGGAGTTGGTCGCGGATGCGGGCATTGCCGGTGTCGTTGTTGCACGATTCTTGGCCGTGCTGGAGCTGTATCGTCACGCGGCAATCGATTTCGAACAGTTCGAGCCACTCGGTGACCTCACCATAACGTGGACGGCACAGACGTGGTCGGATGACGCCCTCGCAAACTTGGGAGCACAATATGGATCTTGAACGAGCGCTTGAGGCGATTTTGCTTGTTGCTGATGAACCGCAGAGCATCGTGAGTATGGCCACGGCGCTGGGCTCACCGGTCAAAGAGGTCAAAGCTGCTATTGCCGCTTTGGTCGCCGACTATGACGGGCAGACTCCGTCCGGTTCGGGTATTCGACGCGGTTTCGAGCTTCGCGAAGTCGGTGGCGGGTGGCGCCTGTATGTGCGCGCAGAATACGACTCCATCGTTGCGGATTTCGTGCTCACGCAGAACCCGACCAAGTTGACCCAGGCTGCCCTCGAAACATTGGCCGTCATCGCCTATCGTCAACCCATCAGTCGGCCACAGATTGCGCAAATTCGTGCCGTCAACGTTGACTCCGTGGTGCGCACTCTGCTTGGGCGTGGACTTATTACCGAAGTCCAAACGGATGCCGAGACGGGGGCAATTTTCTACGGCACAACGGATCTCCTTCTCACGCAGCTGGGAATCAACTCTCTCGAAGAGCTCCCGCCCATTGCCCCTCTCCTGCCCGACGGACAGGAGGGCTTTTAGGTCATGACTCCCGACGGCGCACATCCGAGCGGCGACCATGACCGGGGTGATGA
>JBMOEY010000188.1:0-1632 GCA_049314515.1 Microbacteriaceae bacterium | reverse complement strand
GTCGATACCCGTATTGGGCAGCTTCTTCGCCAGGGTCGTGACAGAAACGCTTCCGAAGTCGTCGGCAACTTGCGGGTCTCCCGAAATGGCCAGAGTGATCGTGATGTCACCTGTTTCATCCACGTCGGTTGTCTTCGCCCGGAAGGTGTGCGGGGCAAAGTTAATCACGTAGTCTAGGCTCGGCACGTCGCCCGCAATCAAGAATTCGAACGGGAACTCTGGGGTGGAGAGGCACGTGTACGGAACTGCGGGCAGATCCGGAATTGTGATGCCGGTGTCAAAGGTTCCACAGATTCCGGTCGTGGGGTCGTAGTTTTGCACCCCGGCGACGCCCTGCGATGCTGCGAACGTGTAGCCCACCGGAAGGTCGATGTAGAGGCGGTCGCCCGCAATATTGGTAACCAGAGGGAATGTGATGGCGACGCTGTCAGCGTTCAACTCACCCGACTCAAACGTCGAGTGGTCAATGGTCATGTTTGCGCTGATATCAATGGGATCCGCCAACGCTGGCGACGACAGACCAATCACGCCCAGTGCGACAAGGCCTGCGACAAATGCGTTTCTCTTCATGGGCTAAACCTAGCCCTCTTCAGCAATCCGCACGTGGTGGCGGATGACTTCTGACACTACGAAGTTGAACCACTTCTCGGCGAAAGCAGGATCGAGATCGGCTTCTTCAGCGAGAGCCCGCAACCGCGCGACCTGGCGGGCCTCCCGGTCCGGGTCGGACGGAGCTATTCCGTGCTCAGCCTTGAGCATGCCGACCTTTTGCGTGAACTTGAACCGCTCGGCGAGCAGATTGATGAGGGCAGCGTCGATGTTGTCGATGCTTTGACGGATACTCGCCAATTCCTGACGAACCGAGTCATCCATCTGCGTACCCGACGACGTGTCACTCATGCGATTGAGACTACCGAAAAGCACCGGCTAGGCAACGCTCAGCCCACAAGGTCGTGAAGCACCACAATGGCATCACGTGCGGGGCCAACACCGATAGCCGAGAAGCGGGCACCGCTCATCGACTCGAGTGCGCGAACGTAAGCTTGCGCATTCGCAGGCAAGTCGTCGAATGAGCGAACACCCGTGATGTCTTCGGTCCAGCCGGGGAACATCTCGTAGATGGGTGTGGCGTGGTGGAAGTCGGATTGGTTGACCGGCATCTCGTCAAAACGTGTGCCGTCGACGTCATACGCGACACACACGGGAATTTCGGCCAGCCCGGTGAGCACATCCAGCTTGGTCAGCACAAAATCGGTGACGCCGTTGATGCGAGAGGTATAACGCGCGATTGGAGCGTCGTACCACCCGCATCGACGCGGGCGCCCGGTGGTGGTGCCAAATTCGAAGCCCGTCTTGCGCAAGAACTCACCGGACTCGTCGAACAGCTCGGTCGGGAATGGTCCGGAGCCGACGCGAGTCGTATACGCCTTGACGACGGCAATCACCCGGTCAACCCGGTTGGGACCAATGCCCGACCCGGTGGATGCGCCACCTGCCGTCGCGTTTGATGACGTCACGAACGGGTACGTGCCGTGATCGACGTCGAGCATGGTTGCCTGACCGCCCTCGAAGAGCACGGTCTTGCCCGCATCCAGCGCCTGGTTCAAGTCAAGCGCGGTGTCGGCGACGAGA
>JBMOEY010000187.1:0-1636 GCA_049314515.1 Microbacteriaceae bacterium | reverse complement strand
AGGTGCAGGCGTTCGGCGTTGAGAGATCTCACGCAAAACTAGGAAGAAGCCGGCACCGAGCAATGCCAGCCCTGCAACCCCAAAGTTTGCAACACTGTAGCCCCATTGCCGCGCCGCCCATTCGGTATTGGTGAATCCCCTTCGCTCTGAATGCACGCGAAAGGCACCGCTCAGGTCCGCGACAAATGCGGGAACACCACCCTTTTGCCACACGAAGAGGGTGAGCAGCAGAGCGCCGCCCAAACCTAAGCCGACGGCAAGCAGGATGCCGGCCGTTCGCGAAGTACGGTTGCCAGCACGCAATGGATCGATATCACCCGCCACGACCAACGCCGTGCTCATGAGCGCGGCAAACATCAGGCCTGTCCACGAGGACAGGGCCGCCACGACGCCCGCCATGAGAAGTAGTCCATGACGGAACCGCGTTGGCCGTTCGCAGAAAGTGATGATACACGGCACTATCCAGGCAGAGGACGCCATTCCGTCGATTTCAAATTTGACGCAGGTCTGATAGAGCGCCATTACCGGCAGCGACACGAAGACTCCGGCCCCGATCGCGCCGCAGAATGGGTCGCCACACAGCATTGAAAGGGTCACGAACATGCCGAGGGCCGCACACATCGACACGGCGAGGCTGAAGCCCCTCGACGCCAACTCGCTGTAGCCGGTGATTCGCATCACCTGCTGCATCAACAGCTTCACACCGTACGGGTGGTGCGTATAGAAGGAAGGCGGAGCCGCAGGCTCATTCCAACCACGATGTGTGACCGGTAGAACAATGCCACACCGGTTTGCTGGCACGCCAAGCGCATTTGCGTGCCTCGCTGCCGTTGTGAAGAAAGCATTATCGAAACAATAGTGGTAGAAGGTGTTGAGAAATCGGTCGTTGAACGTGTCGGCCGCCAACAGCAATTGGAGCGTGAGAATCACCGTGGCCAAGCACGCCGCCGTGCCCAATCGGGCAGACACCGGCCGGTCTTGAAGTGCTTGCATGGCTTAACATGTTTGGGGACAAGGTTTCAGACGACTGACGCGGAGTGTACCATCGACGGCGTCGTCAGCCGGATCGCTCGTCGTCATGAAACTTTCCATCGTCATCCCTGTATACAACGAGCGGGCACTGCTGCCGACAGTAATCGAGCGGGTAACTCAAGTTGCTCTGCCGGACGGCCTGGACCGGGAACTCGTGCTCGTCGACGACCGCTCCACGGACGGCTCGCGGGAATGGCTGCAGACCCTCGCTCGCGAGCGATCCGACGTGATTGTCCGCTTTCACGAGGTCAACCGGGGAAAGGGGGCTGCGCTTCGCACCGGCTTCGCCGAAGCGACCGGCGACGTGATCGTGGTGCAGGATGCCGACCTCGAATACGAACCCCGGGAATATGCCCGCCTCCTGCAACCGATCCTCGACGGCCGGGCCGACGTGGTCTTCGGCACGCGGTTTCTCGGGGAAACGCATCGCGTGCTTTACTACTGGCACTCCCTCGGCAACTGGCTGCTGACCACGCTCAGCAACATGCTTTCCAACCTCAATCTCACCGACATGGAGTGTTGCTACAAAATGTTCCGACGGGAGATCCTCGCGCGGATCACGCTCCGGGAAGACCGTTTCGGCTTCGAGCCTGAGGTGACCGCG
>JBMOEY010000186.1:0-1638 GCA_049314515.1 Microbacteriaceae bacterium | reverse complement strand
CATCCTGATTGATGGCATCGACATTCGGGATGTGCGGCTCACCGATTTGCGCACACGTGTCGCAATGGCATTCGAAGACGCCACGCTCTTCTCCGCGTCGGTGCGGGAGAACGTGCTGCTCGGTCGACCCGACCTGCTGTTGGCCGCGGATGAGATGTCCCGCGAGCGGGCCGAAACGCTGCTCGCACAAGCGCTCGATATCGCGCAAGCCGAGTTCGTCTACCAACTGCCCGACGAACTCGACACGATAATCGGCGAAGAAGGATTGAGCCTCTCTGGTGGGCAACGTCAACGACTCGCCTTGGCCCGCGCCATCGTGACCCAACCCGCGGTGCTCGTGCTCGACGACCCGCTCTCGGCGCTCGACGTCACAACCGAGCAACTCGTCGAAGCGGCGTTGCGTCGCGTGCTCGCCACGACGACCGCACTCATCGTCGCGCATCGACCATCGACCGTAATGCTCGCTGACCGGGTGGCGTTGCTCCACGACGGCGTCATCGCCGACGTCGGCACCCACACCGAGATACTTGCCCGCTCGGCGCTGTACCGTCATGTCATGTTGTCTGAGAGCGATGAGCCGCGCATCCTCGAGTCGTTGACGGACGACCGCGAATTGGATGTGGCGGTCGGTGTCGCAGAGATGCGGTCGGTTGACGTCCACGTTCTTGACTCGGATCGCGACGAGGTGGTGTCGCCATGAGTGTGAACGGAGTGACGTCAGAAGAGCGCAGCGACTATACGCGAGTTGAAAATCGTCGACTGCGACAACGCAGCATCGCGCTCTTTCTCTCCCTTGCCACGCCGTTTAGGTGGCGAATTGCGCTGAGTGGGCTTCTCGTAGTGCTTGCGACACTCGCATCGGTTGCGGGGCCCGCACTGCTCGCAATCGGGATTGATCAAGCGCTTCCGGCCCTCACCAACGACCGCAACTGGATTCCCACACTGCTCGTCGTCGGCGGGTACATCGGGGCGGGTCTGTTCGGCGGAATCTTCATGTCGACCTACATCCGCACGTCGACGCTCATCAGTCAAGGGATCCTGCTCGCGTTGCGCCTGCGCGTTTTTCGCCACACACAGCGACTCAGCATGTCGTTTCACGAGACCTACACATCGGGCAAAATCATCGCTCGACAAACGAGTGACCTCGACACCCTGCGCGAATTCCTCGACTCCGGAGTCGAAAAACTCGTCAGCGGCGTGCTCTACATGGCCTTCACTGCCATTGCACTCATCGCCCTCGACCCGCCGAGCATGTTGCCGGTCGTCATCTCGTTCGTACCCGTGTTCTTCTTCGCCTGGTGGTTCTCCACCAGCTCAAAGCACGCGTTTCGCGTCTCACGCGTGTATTCGGCACGCCTCATTGTGCAATTCGTCGAAACGATGACCGGAATTCGTGCCGTCAAGGCATTCCGACGCGAAGAGCACAACGAGCGCACCTACGGCGAACAGGTCGACAACTATCGCTACGCAAACCAGAAAGTCATTCAGATTTTTGGCATCTTCGACCCGGGACTCAAACTCGTCGCCAACATTGTGATGGCCATCGTGCTTCTCCTCGGCGCCTTGCGTGTGCTCGACGGCGGCATGGAAGTCGGCGTGCTTCTCGCCGCCGTGCTCTACGTGCGACGCATCTACGAT
>JBMOEY010000185.1:0-1677 GCA_049314515.1 Microbacteriaceae bacterium | reverse complement strand
TCGATCTCGATGGAACGCTCATCGACTCAGCTCCCGGAATCATCGATTCCCTGGAAGAAACGTTTCGGCACTTCGGCTGGGCTATTCCTCCGCGGTCGGAGCTCATGCACTACATCGGCCCTCCACTGATTGATTCCTTTCGCAATCGCCTTGGGCTCGACGAAGCGGACGCGTGGGAAACACTTCGCGTGTACCGCCAGGAATACCGCCGCGATGGCGCCTTCGATTCGGCAATTTTTCCGGGAATTGTCGGCGTGCTCGAGCAGCTCCAACTCGCGCGTGTGCCAATCGCGGTCGCCACAAGTAAGCCGGAAAGTCAGGCCATACGAATTCTCGACCACCTCAACCTCGCCAAGTACTTCACGGTAATTTGTGGCGCCACCGAGGACGAGTCCCGCTCCTCAAAGTCGGATATCGTCGCCCATGCACTCATTGGACTGCGAAACGCGGGGCATCCGACTTCCCACGCAATCATGATTGGTGACCGCGTCTATGACGTCGAGGGCGCAGCGGCTCAGGGTCTTCCGGCGGTCATCGTCGAATGGGGGTACGGATCCCCAGCCGAAGCCGTCGACGCCGTTGCGACCGTGTACTCAGCCGACCAGCTTCGTGCATTTCTGCTGAGCTGAGTTTTCCTATCCGGATCATTTTCGTCTAAATCCGGAGAGGCTCGCCAGACTCGCTCCCGCAGCGACTACGACAACGCCCGCAATCAAAGCCACACTCACGGTTGCCCCAGACGGATCGAACGCGTCAAACGCAAGGGCCGACACAAGCTGCCCAGTTGTCGCACAGAGCCCATACACGAGGATTCCAATGTGGCGCACGACGATGCTGGCGATCGCAATAAAGACGATGCCAACAGGCCCTCCCACATAGAGCCACGGGTTCGCGGGGAAATTGAGAACAGGGCGAGTGACACTCAGGATGACCGTCGCGGCGCCGAGCAATAGGCCAAAGCCCACGCTGAAGTTGATCAAGGTTGTCGCCCACGCATTTTCGCCGACTGCCGTGAGTCGACCGTTGGCCGCCTGCTGCCAGGAAACGCCTACGCCGCAGATGACCGGCACGATGACGCCCAGTGTCACTGGGTGAGTCCACGTCGAGCCCACGGACGTGATGACAACGGCGCTCACACCCAAAAACGCGCCAATCAGCCGCGGAAGCGTTACCGGCTTGTGACCAGCCGGTCAGATGCCGAATCGATCCATGACGAGACCGCCCACGGTGAGCCCGCACACAAAAGCGACGGTAAAAGTTCCGAGTCCGAGAACGGGCGCCACGGTGCTTTGGCTGAGCACGAACGCCGCACCCGCCGCACCCGCCAGCGTGAACATCCACGATGTCTGCTTTGTCGCTATGGCACGACGAATGGAGCGAAGTCCGCTACGAATACTGTGCGACGCCAGTGTCGCGACGCCGAGCAGAATCACACCGCCGCTAAAGGACAGCGTGGCGGCAACGATGCCGCTGCCGAGGGCAACGCCGAGCTCGCCGTTGATGTGCGCTTGAAGTGACATCGCGAGCCCCGCGATGAAGGCGAGAGCGTACGAGAATGGCCGGGGGATGCGCGACCCGCCGTTCTTGTTCACGCGGACTCGATCAGCACGAGAAAAAGCCTACGGCCTCCGTTCCGTATTGGAACGAAGGCCGTAAGCGTGAAGCGGTGTGAAGGCT
>JBMOEY010000184.1:0-1678 GCA_049314515.1 Microbacteriaceae bacterium | reverse complement strand
CCGTTCGCGTGAGAGGTTTGCGCCTTTGACATATCCCCATGAGGACGAAATGACGGCTGCGATGACGAAGAGATCCGCGAGAACATCTCCATCCTCAGCTCCGCCCCGAGAAAGTGAGAACACGACAAGGATTGCGGTGCCAGTTCCGGCCGCAAGCCAGAATGAGCCACGAACTCGCTCGTGAGTCGAGATGACCGCAAGGAACGCAGTCATCAGTGGCATAAACGCCGCGATAACCGCTGCGTGGGCGCTCGTCGTTCGCTCGAGGGCGAGCGTGATAAAGATCGGCCACCCAAAAATATTCATCGCGATTGGCCAGAGAAAGCCACGAATCTCGTGGCGTTTGATCATGGGCACCCTCGCGATGACGAGCGCGATGGCGCCGGCCGCGCCGGCGATGACGGCACGAGCCGTATTCAGAAAATACGGATCAAAGCCACCGACAGCAATTTTCGTGAAGGGCATCGTAAACGAAAAAATCAAGACGCCGAGAAAGGCGAGAAACAGACCGTTGCGAAGCTGCGCGTTTCGCCACATTGAGATCACAGTTCGACCGCCGTGCCCGTCACCCTCATGGCTCCGTTGCCTACGGTGAGCAAAAGCACGCTGGGCCGACCCATGTCATCGCCTTGCAAAATGGTGAACACGTCGCCGGGCGCGGCAGTGCCCGTACTGACGAGGTAAGCGCCGAACGCCACGGCGGCAGAACCGGTGGCAGGGTCTTCGTCAATTCCCACTCCGGGCCCAGGATTACGGGAATACCACGTGCGCATGAGCGAATCGTTGTCGTCAGGGAAAACGAGTTGAATCGTGGTCCATCCCTCGCGCTGACTCAGTTCTGCCAACAGGTCGTAGTCATAGTCGAGTCGACGCAACCTGGTGCGGGAGCCGGCAACGAGAACGGGATGCCAGTTTCCCGACCAACCGACCGCGGGAGGAAATCTCTCATCGAGGTCCTCCCAGTGCCAGTCGAGCGCGTCGAGCTGTTCATCCATCACCGCATCGTCGATTTGCGCTACGGATGTCGGGGGACTGGTGAGTGTCGCCGCGTAGCCGACCGGGGTGAGCAGAACATCCACTGCAATCACTCCGGCTTTGGTGTGAAAGCTGTAATGGCGAGATGTGGCGTCGCCATAGTCATCGGTGTCATCACGTTCGCCGCCGGCTGAAGCCGCCTCTGCCAGTGCGACGCCGGATGCAATCGTGGCGTGACCGCAGAAATCAACCTCGGCAACCGGGGTGAAGTACGCAACGTCAAACTCTTCGTGCTTGTCTGCTCGCGCCGTTAGGAAGGCTGTCTCGGAGTAACCGACGTCAGCGGCGATTGACTGCATGTCTGCGACGGATAGCCCTGTGGCATCGAGCACGACTCCGGCAGGGTTGCCACCTTCGGGGTTGTCAGTAAAAGCCGAATAGCGGCGAATGACCGGTGACGCCGATGTCACGAGTTATCGTCAGCGTGCTTGCCATGCGGATTCTGCACAAAGTCGCTTTGATCGAGCACAAGCGTCTGCGCCTCGACAGTCTCGGGTACTCCGGCCGCATGCTGGTGGCGCTCTCGACGAGCAGCCCGAAGCGTTTGGATGTAGTGAAAAACGCTCGGAACAAGGACGACCAGAATTACGGCGAGTAGCACGATGTCGATGTAGTTCTTGACGAATTCGGCAACCGGGGGAAT
>JBMOEY010000183.1:0-1684 GCA_049314515.1 Microbacteriaceae bacterium | reverse complement strand
GCCGGAGTCTGTTCAGTCACACCGCACACGGCAGTTTTGTCGAGACTCGAATGGCTCCGAGAAGACGACGTAAATCCGACAATATTTTGTTTGCCACTTGCGCAAACGGGCGTCATGATGTCAATATGTCATAACAAACTTTGTATGTGCCGTTAGCACGGCGCTCGCACCATGACGAGACGGAATGCCCGAGAATGACTCCCTCGATGCCTCAGCCTTTTGACGTGATTACCATCGGTCGCGTCGGCATTGACATCTACCCACTTCAAGACGGGGTTGGTCTCGAAAAAGTGGAAACGTTTGGCAAGTACCTCGGGGGGAGTGCAACAAATGTTGCTGTCGCGGCAGCCCGACACGGCTTGTCGTCGGCCGTCATCACTCGCACCGGCAACGACCCTTTCGGAAAATACGTCCACGAAGAACTGCTCCGCTTGGGCGTCAGCGACAAGTTTGTGTCGGTGGTGGATGGGCTCAAGACTCCTGTCGTGTTCTGCGAGATCTTTCCGCCCGACGATTTCCCGCTTTATTTTTACCGTGATCCGATAGCTCCTGACTTGGTCATCAAACCAAACGAACTTGATCTCGGAGCGATTCTGAATGCCCGCATCTATTGGTCAACGGTCACGGGGCTATCGCAAGAACCGAGTCGCACCAGTCACCACGTGGCCTGGGAAGCACGCGGCCACAAGCCCCTGACAATTCTTGACCTCGACTACAGGCCGATGTTCTGGGCCGATGAGCAACAGGCCAAAGTTCAGGTTGCGCGCGCACTCGAAAAAGTCACGGTGGCCGTGGGAAACAAAGAAGAGTGCTTTGTTGCCGTCGGTGAAACAGAACCGATGCGTGCGGCCGACGCACTTTTGGAGCGTGGACTCGAACTGGTCATTGTCAAGCAAGGCCCCAAGGGCGTTCTCGCCAAAACGCGCGATGAAGTCGTTGAGGTTCCGCCCTACTTTGTTGATGTCGTCAATGGCCTGGGTGCTGGTGACAGTTTTGGCGGCGCACTCTGTTACGGGTTGCTTCAAGAGTGGCCCCTCGAGCGAATCCTGACGTTTGCCAAAGTCGCGGGCGCCCTCGTCGCGAGCCGTCGCGAATGTTCGACCGCCATGCCTACGACTCTCGAAGTCGAAGAGATTCTGAAAGGACTCTGACCGCTCATGAACTCGCTCGATTTTGCCGCATTGCGTGAAACACGTGCCGCGAATCCGGCTGCTGTGACCGAAGCCTTTCTTCGCCGTCGACGCCGCAACGTCATCGAAGGCGACGGACGCCTCTTCATAGTTGCCGCTGACCACCCGGCACGAGGAGCACTCGCGGTCAATGGTGACGAAACAGCGATGTCGAATCGCTATCAACTTCTCGAACGTCTCGCCTTGGCACTTTCGCGACCCGGTGTTGACGGAGTTCTCGGCACTCCTGACATTATCGATGACCTCGCATTGTTGGGGCTGCTCGACGACAAGATCGTCGTTGCCTCGATGAACCGGGGTGGGCTTCGCGGAGCGTCGTTTGAAATGGATGATCGGTTCACTGCATACGACATTGCGTCAATGGTGCGCGACGGAATCGATTTTGCAAAGAGTTTGATCCGCATCAACTTGGCCGACGACAACACCGCGGCAACACTCGAAGCAACGGCTCATGCGGTTTCCGAAGCCGCCTCGGCGGGCCTCCCCATCATGCT
>JBMOEY010000182.1:0-1698 GCA_049314515.1 Microbacteriaceae bacterium | reverse complement strand
AATGTTCTCGGCTGCCGAGAATGTTCCGACCATGCCCTCAACCTTGCGCTCAGCGGGCACGTAGGCCACACCGTTTCTCACGGCTTTGGGTGTCCGCCACCCGGAAACCTTCTTGCCGTTGAGGGATATGGTTCCACCGTCAAACTTCTCTGCGCCAAAAATCGCACGAGACAGTTCTTCTCGACCGGAGCCACTCGTTCCCACAATGGCGGTGACCCTTCCCGCGTAGGCGGCAAGGGAAATCTCTGAGTACTTGCCCTTGCGGCGAAGGTTGTTTACCTCGAGCACCGGAACAGCGTTGGGGTCTACCTTTCCTCGCTCGTGTTTCGTCGCACGCGACTCATGACCAATCATGAGCTTGAACAATTCTGCTTCAGTGACCTTGGACGTCGGGCGGTCGGCAACGAGCTCTCCGTTGCGCATAACGAGGATCCGGTCACAGTTGCGCATGATTTCGTCGAGACGGTGAGACACAAAGATCACAGAACCGAGTTCCTTGAGTTTGCGAATCTCACGTTCGAGGATTTCCGTTTCACCACGTTCCAACAGGGCCGTCGGCTCGTCGAGAATGACAATGGGAGAACCGCCCTTGCCCGTCTCAACTCGAATGGCCCGAGCAATCTCCACCAGTTGGCGGTCGACAAATGAGAGGTCGCCCACTCGCGTCCTTGGCCCGAGGTTCGAACCGATGATTTCGAGGGTCTCGGCAGCCGACTTGTACAACTTGCCCCAGCGGTAGATGCCGAATGTGGTTCCGAAGCGGCGCCCAGAAGCGCTGTTCATCGAGATGTTCTCGGCGACCGACAGGTTTGTGAACAGAGACTGCTCTTGGTGAACAACACCGATGCCGGCAAGAACCGAGTCGCGGGGACCCCGGAACTTTGTTTTGACTCCGTTGATCTCAATCGTGCCCTGGTCGGGCTGGTAAATGCCCGTCAGAATCTTGAGCAGGGTGGACTTGCCGGCACCGTTTTCACCGATGAGTCCGATGACCTCGCCCTTGGCGATTTCACAGGAGACGTTCTTCAGTGCTTCAACGTTTCCGAAGGTCTTGCTGATGCCCGTCAGGCGCAGAGCGGGGACGGCAGCTGTCGTTGTCTTGGTCACTTTTCAATCCTTAGTCTTCCGCGCTGCGACCAGGCCACAGCGATGATGGCAATGACGAGAATTGCCCCGGACACCATCTCCTCATAGTTGGGGCTGACTCCGGCCAAGATGAGGCCGTTCTTCAGCACCATGAGGAGCATGATTCCCAGCAGCGTGCGGAGCATGCCGCCCTTTCCGCCGCTGAGCGCCGTGCCACCAATAACGACGGCAGGAATGGTGATGAACAGGTAGCCGTCACCGATGTTGTTCGAGGTGCCACCCATTTGCATAACGGCCAGAATGCCGGCCAGGCCACTCAGCACGCCAGCAACGATGAAGATGACGATCTTGTGCTTTGTTACGGGCATTCCGTTGGAGCGAGCAATATCTTCGTTGTTTCCAATAGCGAGCGTGGCTCGACCAAAACGTGTGTACCGAAGAGTCAGCGCGGCAATAATCATCAAAATCAGGGCAACCCAGAAGACGTTGGGGAGTCCCAAAGTGATCGTGGCGGGCCAGACGGTCAGCGCGTCGTTCGACAGCTCAGGGTAGGCATCTGTGCCGTAAAGAACCGTTGCGATGCCCAGACCGACAAACCACATTCCGAGCGTG
>JBMOEY010000181.1:0-1710 GCA_049314515.1 Microbacteriaceae bacterium | reverse complement strand
AAGTAGTGGTTGATCATCGCGACCGTAACGCCCAGTCGACGGGCGATGGATGCGTGACTGAAGCCACCGGGGCCCACCCGACCGAACTCGTCAATAGTGAGAAACAGGAACTTGTCGCGCGACGAGGGAGACGGGTCACCACACAGCTCGAGCCAGAAATCGGCGCCTAATTCTTCGTCAAGGGGGAATCGAGCTGAGCGTCGTGCCATCGCAATCCCCCTCCGTGAGTGAGCGTTTTACCCTGCCCTCTAGGCTACTGCGCGAACACCGCGACGCCGGCTATTGACCAAACTTAAGTTCTCGCCGATTCGTAATCACATGTCGTGCTTAAATTGCTCACTCGGAAGATGCCGGGGCGAGAGAAAAAATCGATGAAGTCGTTACAGGGTTCCATATACTGACCACTTGCAACGTCTTAATTGAACGTCGAATGTCTTCGACCCGGAGGGGGTCCAATATGAAGCCAAACGTGGGCGATCGCCTCAAGTACTCATTCGACAAAACCATGTCACGCGGTTTGCCCGCCCTCATCGGGCTTCTCGGCATCGTGACACTGATCTTCATCTCGCTGATTTCGTTGGTCGTCGTCATCTTCGGGCTCTTCCCCGAAGAGCAGAAACTCGACTTTGCCGAAGCCTTCTGGGCGACGATGCTGCGCACACTTGACCCCGGAACCATGGGTGGAGACACTGGTCCGGGCTACCGCATCGCCATGCTCATCGTCACTCTCACCGGACTCGTGCTCGTCGCAAGCCTCATCGGTATCGTCGCCAACGCGTTCAACGAAAAGGTCGAAGATCTGCGAAAAGGCCGTTCGCGCGTGATCGAGAAAGATCACACGTTGATTCTCGGATGGAACAGAAAGATTCACCAGATCGTGAGTGAGCTCATCCTCGCGAATGAATCCCGTCGTCGCGCCACCATCGTCGTGCTCGCCGAGCGCGACAAGGTTGAAATGGACGACGAGCTCAAGGTGTATCTCAAAGGTCGCAACAAGACCGACATCATCGTTCGCACGGGTGACCCGATGAGTGTGGCCGACCTCAAACTGACCGGTCTCGACACAGCACGTTCCATCATCGTTCTTCCTCCAGACGATTTGGACGAAGCCGACAACTTCTCCATCAAGACCGCCTTGGCTATCCTCAACAATCCCAATCGACGAGTTGAACCGTACAAGATTGTCGGCGAAATCAAGCAAGAAGAGAACCTGGCCGCGGCCGAACTCGTCGGTGGTGACGAAGCCAAATGGATTCTGGGTGAAGACCTTATTTCGCGACTCATCGTGCAGACAAGTCGTCAGCGCGGCTTGAGTGCGGTCTACTCTGACCTGCTCGACTTCGGTGGGGCCGAACTGTATCTCGCAGATGTGGCGAACCTCGCCGGCGAGACCTTCGGCACAGCGGCACTCAGTATCCCCGAGGGTGCCGTGGTGGGTGTCATTAACGGTGAGGATGTTGTGCTCAACCCGGGGCGTGAACACGCGCTCTCGAGTGACGCGCGGTTGATCATCCTGGCTGAAGACGACGACCGCCTTCAGTTTGGCAATCGAGCCAGCTTCAATGAAAAGGCAATCTCGACCACTAAAACGTCGAAGCAGATGCCCGAGCGCACGCTCATTCTGGGTTCCAACGGCACACTTCCGGTTGTCTTGCAGGAACTGGATTCGTCGTCGGCGAAAAAAACGGACAAGTCATGCTGGCCACCAAT
>JBMOEY010000180.1:0-1748 GCA_049314515.1 Microbacteriaceae bacterium | reverse complement strand
GTTCCTGGCTTACGGCGCGTAGGCTAGTCCGGTGTCACCCGTGGTCTCGGGGTGGGATAGATGATATTCCGCCGAGCACACGGTCGGACATCCATCTGACAAGGTTTGGTTTCGTGGTCGTCAATCGACAGGAAAGGGCGTAGCGCTCACCATGGACATATTTGGATTGATTCTGTGGCCGATCAAGTGGGTTGTCGAACTTTTGCTCGTCGCCTTCCACTGGTTGTTCACGAGCCTCGGTATGGATTCGAACGCCGGCGCAACGTGGGTGCTCGCCATCGCGGGTCTCGTCATCGTCGTGCGCGCGGCGCTCATCCCGGTGTTTGTGCGACAGATTAAGAGCCAGCGCAAGATGCTTGAGATCGCGCCGGAGCTTAAGAAGATCCAGGACAAGTACAAGGGCAAGCGAGACCAGTACTCTCGCGAAAACATGTCGCGTGAAACGATGGCGTTGTACGGCAAGCACGGCACGAACCCACTGAGTTCCTGCCTGCCACTTCTCCTTCAGATGCCCATCTTCTTCGCGTTGTTCTCCGTGCTCAACGAAGCCCAAAAAGGTGCCGCCGGAGTGGGGCCACTCAACAGCCAACTGGCCGCGTCTTTTGCGGACGCAAACGTGTTTGGCGTTGCGCCACTCCACGCGAGTTTTCAGAGCGCGCTTGAAGAGAATCCCGTCAATTGGACCGTGATGCTGATTGCCGCCGGGATGGTCATCCTGATGACGGCGTCGCAATTCATCACCCAGCTCCAGATCATGTCAAAGAACATGTCGGAGGAGACGAAAGCGTCACCGCAGTTCCGTCAGCAGCGCATCCTGCTCTACATCCTTCCTCTGGTCTTTGCCGTTTCCGGATTCGCCTTCCCGCTTGGCGTCATGACCTACTGGTTGGTTTCCAACTTCTGGACGATGGGACAGCAATTCGTTGTCATTCGGAACATGCCGACGCCTGGTAGTCAGGCAGCCAAGGCTCGGGAGGAACGCCTTGCGCGTCGAGGCAAGTTGCCCGCGACTGCGGCAGAGGAGGCCCCCGAAGTTGAGCAGCCCGTTCAGCGCCAGCAACCCCTGAGCAAGTCGCGCGCCAAGAAGCAGACCGGAAAGAAAGGCTCCAAGTGACCGACGACGAGACTCCCGCAGCGCTCTCTCTCCTGGAACAAGAAGGCGAGGTAGCGGCCGACTACATTGAAGAACTGCTTGACGTGTGCGATCTCGACGGAGACCTGGTGATCGACGCACGGAATGGTCGTGCCTACGTCACCGTCACGTCGAATCAGGCAGAAGACCTCGCCGCCCTCTCTCACCCCGACGTCGTGGCGGCCCTCCAAGAGCTCACGCGCATCGCGGTGCAAAACCAGACCGGCGAATTCAGTCGACTCATTCTCGACGTCGGAGGATCCCGGGAGGAGCGCGCTAAGTCGTTAGCGTTGTTGGTGGATGCCGCCATTGCCCGCCTGGAAGGCGGAGCCACGGCCGCAGCGCTGCCGCACATGAGTTCGTATGAACGCAAGCTTGTGCACGACATTGTTGCCGAGCGAGGTTACGTGTCTGAGTCGCAGGGTGAGGGACGCGAACGACACACCGTTATTACGGGACGCGCATAGTTTCACGTGAAACATCGATGAGTGAAGTTGAGGCAGAGCCGCCCTTCGCGGTCAATGTATTCGGCGTGCACATCGAGAAAGCGCGCCTTTTCACGCGTGAACTCGCCGAACACGGCGAGACCCTGGGACTCATCGGTCCCTTGGAAATC
>JBMOEY010000179.1:0-1771 GCA_049314515.1 Microbacteriaceae bacterium | reverse complement strand
CATTCGACGAGAAGCGCTGAGCGCTCTCGATGCCGATGGAGAGCAATACCAACATTCTCAGACTCTCGAGGACATGATTGACGGTCTTCGACTCACATGGCAGTCACTGTGTCAGATTGACATTTCCATCGGTCCGGGAGCCCGGTCGGCATTGGCTGAGGACCGGCCGTGCTCATCCATTTGTTGGGAAATAATTCACGAGAGTTGCGCCAACGCGATCAGGCACGGCAAAGCGACCTGGGTCTCGATTCGCGTGCTGGAGCCACTGGGTCGCGTCGTCGAGCTCGACATCATCGACAACGGCAGGGAATTCGACAATTTCGCAATTCCGGGCATGGGCACGAAAGTTCTCGAGGCGTGCGCACTCAGTTGGTCGCGCGCGCGTGAAGCTGAGCAGACGAATTTGCGCGCCACTCTGCCCGTGGTTCGCCCTGAATCCGAACCGCTGACCCCTGCTGCGGTTTTTCGCACACGTGAGCGCTCAGTGTGAGTCACGAAATCAACGATGCCCAGATTGTCGTGGTGCCCTCGGCAGGAATCGAACCTGCGACCAAGAGATTAGAAGGCTCCTGCTCTATCCTCTGAGCTACGAGGGCAATACCTCAAAACTACCGGAGAATTGGCGTGAGCGCCGGGCTCGCGGAGCGCTCGGTGTGCTCTCGATGCTGTGCGTCGATCGGGGCGCACACTCACGATGTGGGGTGAGCACTCGATAGGATTTCTGCGTGCGAATCTTGACTTCGACCGTTGTGGTCTCGGCGTTGCTTCTTTCCGGTTGTGCGAGCGGGTCGATTTCGCAACCCGCGACTTCTCCATCTGGTGAGTCGTCGAGCGTCTCTCGCGAAGCATCCATTCGTGGGTCGCGAGTCTGTTTTCTCCTGAAGGGGAATGGCACCATTACGGTCGCGCCGTCGCCCCATCGCGCATCCGATGCCGTAAACCCCACGGGTGACGCGGGTGAGGTGACAAATCAGGAACGGTGTTTCACCGGCTACAACGCGTACCTTGAGCGTTTCTCGTCGCTTCTGGGTTACCCAGACCTAAAGCTGGACGTCGTAGTTGATATTTCGTCTTCGAACACAGCCATGCGCATGTATGCGACAAACTATGGTTTTGGGTCTCCCGAAATCGGCTATGACACCGACTTTTCGCAGCCCGAGAATCTTCGTCAGGGCAAAACCATTTCTCCCTCCGAGGGAGACACCCAACGCTTCGCATTTCAGGGTTTCAAGTTCTCGATCGAACGGCGCACCGATTCGGCCGAGTACAAGGAATATCTTGTGACCTTCTTCACTCCGGCGAATTAGTCTGGCGCCGTCCCGCCGGGCAGCGGTCTGCTCTCCGCAGGTCGCGCCGAAAACACGTAGTCGCGGAATGCGGGAGTGAGGCGCAGGATGAGCGTCATGAGCACGATGATGGCGAACCCACCGAGCAATGGCGGGAACCAGAGGGCAACCAGACCCGCGGCGAGACCCGCGTAGACGTCACCGAGTCGGGGGCCACCGTTGACGACGGCAAAGAAGATGCCCTGCATCCTGCCTCGAATCGAATCGGGCACGACGGTGAGCAACATTGCGGTGCGAAAGATGGCGGAGACTTCGTCGGAGGCGCCCATGCCGGTATACGCCAGACACGCAAGTACGAGAGCGATGACGCTGACACCGGAGAAGTTTTCGACCCCCGCCGGCAGAAGACCGAGTTGCACGAGGAGCAGCGTCACACCGAACAGAATTACGAAGCCGCCATAAATCTGAATGGAGCGGCCGACCGC
>JBMOEY010000178.1:0-1773 GCA_049314515.1 Microbacteriaceae bacterium | reverse complement strand
AAGTCGGCAAGCGGCACTCCCCACGTTGATGACATCGCCTCGAGTTTCTCAACGCGTTCGACACCACTGATCGGCGCGAGCGATCCGAGCCATCCAGTCAGAGTCTCCACAGTTGTCTGCACGCCGACTCCAACACGCAACCCGGAAACGATGACGGTCGCTTCAATTTCTCGGGGAATGACGTTCGTGGCGACACGACGCACCATTCGCCGGCTCCACCACCAACCGATTCCAGTCAAGAGCGCGCCCGAAATCAAGCACAGTGTTCCAAGCACATTCGCGAAGAAGAAACTCAGGATGTTCATGCCGAGCCCGCCGGCCAGCACGACCGAAAGCGCCGGCAACGTCAGCATCACCCGTGTCGCTATTCGCGGGCCCGCCACGGCCGACTCCACCTCGCGCTCGATTCCCGCCAATTCACGGTACGTCTGCGCCAGCAGAGTCATGGTGAGGCTCAGTGGCGCGCCAATCTCGACACTGGCCGCCCAGGCTGCACCCACGAGAGCACGATCGTGTGACGTGATTGCGTGGGTCTTCGACACCTGACCCTGATCATCGGGATGCGTGTCAAAAACTGCCGACCACGCCATCGTGCTGGGTAACCCGGCGACAAGCAAGGCCCTCGCGCGCTCACAGTCAAACGCGAGCGCATCCCACTCTGTCGCTGCGTGCGATGCGCTCACAGTCGCTCAATGTGCAATCGACCCCGCGACGACACCAGCAGTCTCGCGTGGGCAACAACTCGCTTGATGCCCTCGCGCGAATCAAGAACGTACACGTCGTCAAATGCGGTGACTGCGTGCGTCGCTACGCTTTCGGCAGACATTCCGGCAAGCGCACCGAGCGCTTCAAGACGAACAGGCAGGCGCTCCCACGATCCACAGTGCACCGTGGATGCTCCACTGTGCCCCGAATTGTGCGCCATCATGACGGTCGAGATTTCGTCACCGCGAATTTCACCCACGACTACCCGGTCGGGTTTCATGCGGAGGGTTTCGCGCACCAGCTGGCCGAGCCCCACCGCTCCGGCGTTCTCGATGTTGGCCTGTCGAGTCTGCAACGAAACGACGTGGGGATGCGCGATGCGCAACTCCGCAACATCCTCAACCGTTACGATGCGCGACTCGTCAGGCAGTTTCGCAAGTATCGCTGCCACGAGCGTGGTCTTGCCCGAGCCCGTGGGACCCGCAACGAGAAGACTTCGTCCACTCACAACTCGGCGAGTCATCTCGGTGGCCAATTCTGCGCTGACCATCCCTCGATCGATGAGGGATTCCAACGTTGGCGTCTCACTCATTGGGATTCGAATCGAAATGTTGGTGCCATCTACGCTGACGGGAGTGACCACGGCATGCACACGTATTCCATCGACGAGGCGCACGTCGGCGAATGGCATCGCGACGTCAATATGTCGGCCTCCGCGTTCAATAAGTTCGCGAGCGAGAACCCGATGGTCCGTCTCGCCAAAGCTCCATGATTCGACACGGCGAAATCCATCAACGGAGCAGACCCACGCCCCGCGGGGCCCGATAACAATGTCGGTTACTCCGGGTGAGTTCGCCAGACTCTCGAGTTGTTCGACGATTTCGCGCACGCGACATGGTGCCATCCCACGGCAGGACATCCGGAACGCGCAGATTGCTCGGGGGAAAAGAAAAAGGCGACACAAGTTGGGGGGAACTGTGTCGCCTGCCGCACGACGTTGGAGGAACGAACGTGCGGGTGTGCGACGTAACCGTCGCGACGTCCACAATCATAAATGCGCAATTATGT
>JBMOEY010000177.1:0-1776 GCA_049314515.1 Microbacteriaceae bacterium | reverse complement strand
CAGGGCGTGATGAGTGCGGCGACTCCCGAAGGGTCCCAGCTCACGTTGTTGGTGTGTCCGCGAGTTTCGAACGGCTCGTGATGCAGTTCGTTGATAGCCCAATCGGCAAAGAAGCGGATGTTCATCGCCACGCGCGGCATCACCCCGCGTCGGTGCGAGCGCAACAGCGAACCGTTGTCCATGGTTTCGAGCTGTGAAAGCGCTTCGTTGTTCGCCTCAATAAGGTCGGCAAGTTTGTGCAATAGCGCGCCGCGACCGGCAGCACCGAGAGCGGCCCACGCGGGAAAAGCGCCGCGAGCGGCAGACACAGCCGCGTCAATTTCTTCCGCGCCACCGCGAGAGATCTCGCCGAGAAAGGTTCCATCAATCGGCGACGTGTTCGTGTAGGTCGTGGCCGAGGCGACGCGCTGACCACCGATGTAGTGGCGGGTGTCAATCTCGACACCGGCGATGCTCACAGTGGTCATCGTAAGTTGGTCCTCACATCGTCGTGCTGAAGTAATCATTCGTATACTAATGATTATTGGTACGATGTGGAAGTCAAGCCCCGTTTGAAAGGTTGCGACATGACCCGCCCTCGCATTGCCCTACTCGCCCGCTTCGCCGAGAGCACTTCCGCAACGCGATACGCCGCGGTTGTCACTGCCCGACGTCTGGCCGAGGCAGTCTGGGCTGCCGGTGGCGAACCGCTCACCATGATTGCGGCAGCCGGGCCGGCCGGCACTGATTGGGCCGAACGCCTGCGTGGCATCGATGGCGTACTCATGCCCGGTGGAGCAGACATCAACCCGAAGAACTACGGCCAGAGCATTGCAAGCGAACACGTTTACGACGTGGATGACCTCGCCGATGAGGCCGACATCTCGCTGGTTCGCTATGCGCTGGGTGCCGGCATTCCGGTGCTGGCAATCTGTCGCGGACTACAGATCACCAACGTGGCACTCGGTGGCACGCTGATTCAGCACATGGATGCGCCACACCTGCACCACGTCGCACCCGTCACCCTCAGTTCCCACGTCGACGAACTGGGGCTCTCCTCGGCGACGGTCGACGCCTCCTGTTACCACCACCAGATGATCGACACTCTCGCTCCCGGGCTCGAGGTCATCGGACTCTCCGCCGAGGGAAATGTCGAAGCGGTCAAGATTGACGCACCCGCGTGGGCGTTCGGCGTGCAGTGGCACCCCGAAGACAACTACGACACCAACCGCCCGCAGGCAGAGTTGTTCGAACGATTCGTTGCCGAAGCGGCAAAGTCCGCGAAGCCCCCAAAGGCCGGCAAATCTGCCCGCTAGCCCTCGATGTTGGCCGTGATGGCGCGCAGCATGTCGGCCAGGTCGCCGCGCTTATTGTCAGCAACCGGTGAGACAACTTCGATCTCTTGGCGGTTGAAAGCCGGAAACAGTGTTTCCATCAGGGCCTTACCCTGAGTCGTGAGTTTGACGAGCACGAGTCGACCGTCGGTTGCGCTGCGTTCGCGGCGAACGAGTTCCAGCTTCTCCAGCGTGCTCAGCACACCCGTCAACGTCGCCTTCGAGATTCCCGCTTCGGCAGCAATGTCGCGCGTTTCGGCAGGTTCCCAGATCCAGGTCACCCACAGCACAACGAAGGCAGTCCAGCTGAGGCCGCTCTCGGCGAGCACGTTTCGCTCGAAGTGATTGCGCACGGCACTGGCCGCGCGAAACAGGTTTGACATCACTGCCATTGCCTCGAAGTCGAGGGTCATGTGACTCAGCCGATTGGCAACGCGCGCTTCGGTCTCGCCCAGAGTGTGAC
>JBMOEY010000176.1:0-1788 GCA_049314515.1 Microbacteriaceae bacterium | reverse complement strand
AACAGGCAAACCAATTGTTCTGGGCTCCCAACACCAAGCGCGACCCCTTCGTTTCGCTGGTGAAGCCCATCAACGACCCCAAGGCGGCGGGTTCACGTTTGCGTCCACCCGGCTTTCCCGGCTTCGACATCTCCGAAATGCGCCTCGAAGGGACGATTCAGGCCGGTCAAGACAACGGCGGTAATCAGTCGTTTCTGAAAGGCCCAGACGGCAAGTCCTATCGCCAACGTGTTGGCGACGCGACCTTCAACGGCAAAATCGTTGCCATCCGCGACGATCGTGTGGTGTTCGAAGAGTATCAATTCGACACGACCGGTAAGCCGCGACCACCTAAAATTGTGACGCTCTTCCTCGAGCGGCGGCCGAATCGATAACCAGAAGCGTAGGGGGTATGCATGGTGTTTGCGATGACTGACGCGCTGAGGGTGCCGGCTTCAAGCCGGCGTGCCCGAAAGACCCTCGCTGCGCAGGCTCTTGCCGCCGGTGTGTTGTGGCTGATGAGCCATGACGCCCTCGCCGCCACCGTCAAGGTGACCGGGGTTTCCGTGCGTACAAGCGGTGATCGGGTGCAGCTCGTCCTGACCTCCGACGGGCCGCTCACGATCAACGCCACAAAGTTCGAGGCTCCCCTGCGCGTGGCGCTGGATCTCGAAAACGCATCGCTGCCCGCGAAGTCGTTCCCCAAAATGGTTGACTCGCCGCCGGTCCTCCAGATCGTCGAGACACCCTTCGGCGAAGGCAAGCGCAATACCCGCATCGAGGTGGTGCTGCTGACGAACGCCGAGTACTGGCTCGAAACCACTCCTACTGGGGCCGTTCTCGATCTTCGTGCCAGCGACGTCACACTCGCTCGCGCTGCGCAAGCTCAGTCCAACGCCAAGCGCGTGATCTCGAACGTGAGTGGCTCCGATGCCCCAGCCCTCGCCGCCAATCAGGTGATGATGCTGACCGGCGAGCAGGTTAAGCGCCTCCAGCAGGCCGCTCCTGACGCGACACAGCCTTCCCCCGAAGCAGACGGATTCGTCGCTCCCAAAGGCATGGAAGCCGCTCCCGCCGGCGCGCCGCCCGTTGGTTCCACTCCCGCCGGAGCGAGCGTGCCACCCAGTGCGGTTCCGCCGGCCGCAAAGTCGAACCTCGGCTCGCTCATGGCCCGTGACCCAAGCGACAATACTTCCGAGCCCGACCCCAGCAAGGGAGAGACGCAGTCCTTCTTCAGCGGCGGCGACGTGAGTCAGCCCGGTGTCGAGCGTTACTCCGGTAGCCCCATCACCCTGAATTTGAAGAGCGCCGACCTGCTCGACGTGCTGCGCAATATCTCCGACATCACCGGCTTCAACATCGTGCTCGACCCCGGCGTGCGCGGCATCGTGACGATCCGGCTCGAAGACGTGCCCTGGGACCAGGCGCTCGACATTATTCTCAAGAACAACAATCTCGGTCGTACCTTCGAGGGCAACGTCATGCGCGTTGCGACCCTCGAGAAGCTCAAGCAGGAAGAGCAGGAGCGCTTCGAACTCGAACAGGCGCGTCAGAAGACGCAGCCGCTCGTGGCCGAAGTCGTCTACATCTCCTACGCCAACGCCAGTGACATCGTGAACATTCTGCGCCCGGGACTTTCGCCCCGCGGAACGCTCGCCGTCGACGAGCGCACGAACTCGGTCATCGTGACCGACAATCGTCGCGCGCTCGAGAACATGAAGAAGTACATCCGCATTCTCGACCGCCGTACGCGCCAAGTGTCGATCAACAGCCGCATCGTAACCGCGACGAAGAACTTCTCGCGCAACC
>JBMOEY010000175.1:0-1795 GCA_049314515.1 Microbacteriaceae bacterium | reverse complement strand
TTGTCATCCGCTCCGTTGGCGCGAAGGTACGTTTCGAGTCGAGCAATGGGATCCTTCTTGATCCAATCCTGAAGCTCTTCGTCGGTGCGGTACTTCGTCGGGTCATCACTCGACGTGTGAGCTCCGATTCGGTACGTGTGTGCCTCGATCAAGCTCGGGCCGTGTCCATTTCGCGCATCGTCGAGATGCTTGGCTGTGACGGCGTAACTGGCAAAAACGTCGTTGCCATCGATTTGTGTGCCGGGAATGCCAAAACCGGTTCCGCGCAAATAGAGCGGTACGCGAGCCTGCACACTGACCGGTACCGAAATTGCCCAGTGGTTGTTCTGCACAAAGAAGACCTGCGGAGTTTGGTAACTGGCGGCGAACACAAACGCCTCGCTGACATCTCCTTGGCTCGTGGCGCCGTCACCGAAATACACAATGACCGCTTCATCGGTGTCGGGGTTACCCGTGTTGGTCGCGCCGTCGAGGCTGATTCCCATCGCGTACCCCGTTGCGTGCAGCGCGTGCGAGCCAATCACCAGCGTGTAGATGTGAAAGTTCTTGTGCTTGGGGTCGAAGGGGTTCCACCCTCCGTGGGTGATTCCCTTGAACTGCCGGATGAGCTCGATGAGGTCAACGCCACGAATGTGCGCAATGGCGTGCTCGCGGTAGGCCGGAAAGATGTGGTCCTGGTCTTTGGTTGCGTACGCAGAGCCGACCTGGGCGCCTTCTTGCCCGTGACTCGGCACCCACAGTGCGAGCTGTCCCTGGCGCTGCAAATTCGTCGCTTCGGTGTCATATCGTCGCACCGTGACCATGTCGCGATAGAACTTCGCGTGATCAGCATCGGTCAACTTCTCGAAATACGGCAAGAATTCCTCGGCGGATGCGCTGGGTGCGAATTTGCCCTCTGGGGTCAACAACTGCACCATCTGGTCGCTGGCGGTAGAACTCACCCACTCAACATACCGGGGTTCGCGGGTGATTCGATGGTCCAAAGAGCGCCCATTGGTGGCTGGATACGTCGTGTGAAGACATTTTTTCTTGGCGTCGTTCTTAACGCTGTAGCCCTGTGGTTGACCACAATCATGCTGCCGACTCAGGTCGCCATCTACCCGACCGGACTTGCTCCGCTTCCGTTTGCCATCACCGTGCTCTGGGTCGCACTCGTGTTCGGAGTCGTCAACGGAACGTTAGGCACTGTCTTGCGCTTCCTGTCCTTCCCACTGTTCATCCTGACGTTGGGCATTTTCGCGCTTGTGCTCAACGCACTGCTGCTGATGCTTATCGCGTGGTTGAGCACGCTCATCGGTTCCGGACTTACCGTCGCGGGATTCTGGGGCGCATTCTGGGGTTCGATTGTGCTCAGCCTCGTCAGCTGGGTGCTCGGTCTCATCTTTCGCCCGCGCTCCGCGTAGCACGCCACAGCGTGGACGTTCCCGACGCAGGGAGCGTTTGTAACTGTGTTCGCACTCGATTCAACGGGGTGTCGTCACCTCGGCTGAGGTCATCAACGTGTCGTACGGTTTCGACGTAGGCCTCGAGTCGGTGCGCTGGCAGCAGCGTCGGATCGGTAACGGGCACCGCATCGGCGCCTGAACCGCGCACATAGACGAGGCCCGGTTGGGCCTGAATCACTGGGCCGCCAAGAGCCGGCACGACGTCATCCGTATGCTCCACCGCAACGACCGCGAGCCCGGTTGGCACGACCATCGCGTGAATCGGAGAGCCCGCGGTGATGACGGCTTGAGCCGTCACATCTGGCGACTGCGCGACCCGCATGGCGACCAGTCCGCCTTGACTGTGTCCC
>JBMOEY010000174.1:0-1797 GCA_049314515.1 Microbacteriaceae bacterium | reverse complement strand
AACCCAGCTGCCGCTGAAGACCCGAGTAGCCCCATTGCGGGCATGCCCGTGCTTCGCGTGTGGGAGGCGAGCAACGTCATCGTGTTCAAGCGGTCGATGAGTTCGGGATATGCCGGTGTCGCGAACCCGCTCTTCTACCGCGACAACGCGTCCATGTTGTTTGGTGATGCGAAGGATCGGGTTGAGGACATCCTCAAGGCGCTCTAGTTAGAAAGTTTCTCGCATTTGTTGTCGCTCCATGTTCGTCGTATGGCGAGACACGTCGACGCGGTTGAGGCGTGGCTTCCCGGGATTGACGTGACTCGTCGCGCAGTGCGCCATGCGGACGACGCCACGATGTCCCTTTTCCTGAATCGACGCAGCGTGCGGGTGGCATGTGCACATGTAGCGACCCACACTGTAACCAGGCCCTCGAATCGTTGGAGCTCATCGCTCGCTTGACTCCGAACGTCGTTCGCCGCTCACGACTGATGGTGACCAATGGTCACGCCACGTTTGCGCAATCGCGCTGGCTAGCCCGGGCCGTTGCTCCGCGAGGGACGGTGGTGCCGATTCTTATGTGTGTTCGGCCAGCCCGAAGTCGGCTCGTTTCGCTGTTTCGTGACTATTGGAATGACTACTACCGAGCTGTTCTCGATCAGGCCGGAGACCTCGATTTGAGCGTGGACGACCCCTCAATCGATGAGTCGTATCACGGCCGCGCAGAGCGCAACAAACTCGTGCGAGACTCGCAGAGATTCTTGCGTGAGGATAATGAGATTGATGGTCGGCTGTGGTTCGGCTCGTTCAACCCTGGGCGTGGCTTTCCATTCTGGATGCACGAGATATTCGAGTCGCCGACGCAAATGGTTTCAGCAATGGATTCGGGTGAGCTGAGGGTTGTTTCTCTTGCGCGACTTGATGATCTGATTGTTGAACTGACGGCACAGCCGCCGTCTCGCTTTCGCGTGTCGAAAGATCGAGTGCCCGAGGTGGAAGCTGCACTCGAGCAGTCGGTTGACATTATCGATCGACTTTCGGAGCAGGACCGGGAGTTCGATGCACTGCTCGCCGACCGGTTTGGCGCTGATTTGTAGCGCCTCACCGGCCGGCTCATGCGTTACGGAGCGATGAAGACGTTCGCCTGCAGGTTGGTGAGCGACGTGTTCGCCTTGATGATCGAGGAGAGTGACGTCGCTTTCACGCGAGCGACATCTGCCGCGCTGAGGGACTTCTCGAAATACAAGCTGTCACCGCTGCGAAGGCGCGTGAATTGATCAGCAATGATCTTCGTGAACAGCGGCCCGAGTGAACCACCAGAAACGTGCGTTTCGGCGAGCCCGCCGACCCACACGTCGATGTTGTCGACGGTGCCATATGTGGCTTGCAGGCGCGCCGCGAGCTCGGCATCCGTCGTGATCTGGTTGAAGGTCGTTACCCGAGGCAATCCGTACGATGAACGCATCGCGTTGTAGTCAGCCAGTCCGTGATCCCGACCGCGCTGAATGTTCAGTGCCGCGAGGTCAAGTCCACCTGCTCCGGGAGGGCCAAACAGGAAGTTCCGAATCGCATCGTCGAGGTAGACGTCGACTTCTTGTGCGGTGCCAGTGCTTTCTGCCTTGAGGAACGGGTCGATATCGCCCTCGTGATTCGGCGCAGTAACGTCGAATACCGTTGGGTTAAAGAAGGACTGAGCCAACTCGAGCGCTCCGCCCGCAACTTCGGTTCCGTCGTTGTTCATACGTCCAACTTCGCCATCAAGCATGCTGTGACCGAAGCGATATGCCGCCGTCGCAAACTCATTAGCGATTCCGGGAT
>JBMOEY010000173.1:0-1801 GCA_049314515.1 Microbacteriaceae bacterium | reverse complement strand
TCCCTCCCGCCATCCCGTCCCGCGTTCGCGCGGGACGGGATTTTTATTTGCAAGGGCCCGCAAAGTGACGACCGTGGCTGCGATGAACTCAGCCCTTCGGGCGGCCATGCTCACAGCCGCCCTCGCCTCGGTCGCCCATGCGCGCGAATTCACGGTGGTCACCTACAACGTGGAAAATCTCTTCGATGCCGACAAGGTCGCCATCTTCGATGACTACGCGGAAACCGGGGAGGCGAACGCCTACTCTCCGGCGAAGATGCTCCGCAAGATGGAAGGCATCGCCCGAGTTTTGCAGACCTTCAACGACGGGGCCGGCCCGGATATCATTGCTCTCAACGAGCTCGAGTTGGACTTCACGCCCGACTCCAAGGTGACGAACTACGCCGCGTTCCTAGAGAAATACAAAGACACCACGGTGGAAAAAATGCTGACCTCGGACCTGAATGAAGAGGTCCGCGGCCTGCCATCTGAGGCTCTGCTCCTCAAGTATCTCGGCGATCAAGGAATGAAGGGCTACCACGTCGCAATCGGCGCCGATGCACCCGACTTCGCGGCGATGGCCACCACGGACCGCGCTGTGCACAAAAAGGGCCACAAGAACGGCTTGCTCAGCAAGTTCCCGATCAAGGCGGTGAAGAGCCATCCCACCCCGGACGCGCGCGATGTGCTCGAGGTGGAGCTCGACGTTGAAGGGCATCCCCTCACCATTTTCGTCAACCACTGGAAATCCGGAGCCAGCGCCCTTGATTCCGAGCAAACCCGCCGCTTCAACGCCAAGACCCTCCGCGATCGACTTGACGCGATTTTTGCTGCGGATCCTTCGGCCGACGTGATCGTCACAGGGGACTTCAATTCGCAATACAACCAGAGCCAGGCCTACCCGCAAATGGGCAAGACGGGGATCAACGACGTTCTCGGATCACAGGGCGACGAAACGGCGACGGCCAGTGCCACGAATTACTCACTCTACAATCTCTGGTACGAACTCCCCGCAGATCAGCGCCGCTCGGACCACTACGACGGCACTTGGGGGACTTTGATACAGGCTATGATCACGCCCGGACTTTACGACCACAGCGGGGTTCAATACGTCGACAATTCGTTCACCCCAGTTGCTCTGCAAGGCGTCAATGCGGTCACACAGCTCAACCTTCCGCGTCGTTGGAGCAACTTCGGTGGAGGCTCCGGCTTCAGTGACCACTTTCCCGTGACCTTCCGTGCCCGCATTGTCAGCGACAACGACAAAGCAAAACGTCTGGAGTTGTCCGATCCGGGCACGCCGGCCAAGGACTACACGCCGCTGGCCGTTGGATTCGACCGCCTCAAAGCATCCGAGTTGCCGGTCTTCAACGCGAAGATTGCCGCCGAGTTCGATAAACACACCGGCGAGTTCTTCCGCGTGAAAGGAGCGATTTCCTCGCGCCGCCCCCTCACCGTCGAGGTGGGCGACAAGGAATACGCACTATGGAGTTCCAATCGCAACTCGAAGGCCCTGCGACCACTGCGCAAGCTACCCCAAGCTTCAACCGTGGACCTCATTGGCATGCTTTCCTTTCACAAAGGAAAACCGCAGTTCTTGGTCGAGGAACCTTCTTGGGTCATCGGATACAAAGCAGCCGAGGAAAAAGCAGAATAGAGCTTTCCGGTGGATCGCCCCGTCCCGGCGCGATCTGTGATCTGGCAATCGACGCTTACTCGCCGCGCTTCTCGATCGAGACGTAATCCCGCTCGGTCGCACCCGTGTACACTTGGCGCGGACGGTGGATTTTCATCTTCGGGTTGCTGGCCACTTCACGCCAGT
>JBMOEY010000172.1:0-1826 GCA_049314515.1 Microbacteriaceae bacterium | reverse complement strand
TGGTGTCGGCACTCGACAATCTGGTCAAGGGAACCGCCGGTGCTGCGATTCAGTCGGCGAATATCGCGCTCGGGTTGCCCGAGGGCATGGGCTTGAGCGTCAACGGGGTTGCGCCGTAAGACTTCCCCCACAGTTGTGCGCGCCACGCTTGTGCGCACAGATTGATGTGTGCCGTCGGTCGATGATCGTGCGCGGGCGCATCCTGAAAACGTGAAAATTCGCGCTTACAACTCACCACCAATGAGTGGTACGATTTCTCGTACAAGTTTCGAGGAGTCCGAAATGCAATCTATAACCGCCATTACGGCCAGCGATGCGCGCGCGCGGCTGTTTCCGCTCATCCAGGAAATCGTGGATGAAGAAACCACGGTGCACGTCACCTCAAAGCACGGCACGATCGTCATGATGAGTGAAGCCGAGTACCGCGGAATCATGGAAACACTCCACGTGTTCCGAGACCCGGTCAACGCCATCGCTGTGAGCGAATCCATCCTCGAGTTCATGCGAGGTGGCAAGGGGATTCAGGTCGACCCGGTCACGCTCAAGCCCATCAATGACGCTGACGTTTAGCTCTCGCGCGTGGGCGGATCTTCGTCACTGGTTCGACGAAGACGCGCGCGAACTCAAGCGCATCTTGCGACTCATCGAAGATACCCGCCGCAACCCATCCGGCGGCATTGGCAAACCGGAGCAACTTCGAGGGCTTGGGTATCAGGTGTGGTCGAAACGCATCACTCACGAGCACCGCATGCTGTACCAGTTTGACGCGGAGGGCCTGAGAATCGTTTCGCTCCGCGATCACAATGTGTGGAATCCGACGGACCTCGTCTAAACGGAGCTAACCCCGCAACACCTTCTCCATCGCCTTGCCGTAGTAGAGCTCGTCGACCAACTTGTCGAGATACCGGATGCGCTGCATCGTTGGCTCCTCGATGTTCTCAACGCGCACCCCGCAAATCACCCCGGTGATGAGCCCGGCGGCGGGGTTGAGTCGAGCGCCGTCGAAGAATTCCTGATTCGTCGTCTCGGCCGCGATGTGCGCTTGAACCTCCGCGGGGGAGTAGCCGGTGAGCCACTCGATCGCCTCATCGAGTTCGGCCTGGGTGCGACCCTTGCGCGCAAGCTTCGTCACGTAGAGCGGGTAGACCCGCGCGAACGGCATGCCGTAAATGCGATGCATAAAAGGGAGTCTATGAAAAGGCATTCATGCAAAGGCGCCGATTTGCACTGCCTGTAACCTGAAACCATGAATTCTGTAACTCCTGCACGTCTCAGCTGGGCAACTGCGTTTGCTGCCGTCGCGGCCATCGTTCTCGCCGGAGGCACGGCGTTTATCGGCTCATACAACTTTCTCGGCTCATTCGCTCTCGGTGTCGTGCTTGTCATCGTTGCGCGGAGTGTGTCAAAGCTAAAGCTTCCCAAGTTGGCACTGTCGTCGTTGATCCTCTCGGCCATCCTCGTCGTGGTGATTTTTGTTCTGGCCGTCGCCTCAAACGTGCCGATGATCGCAACCGCGACGCCCACCTCGGACAACGCCATCGCGCTCGCCGTTGTGTTGCTGCTCTGGCTTCAGCACGCGCTGACCATTCTGTTGATCATCGGTCTCGTCATCTACATCGTGCGCCTCGTGCGGGCACGTCGCGCGGCTGTCGCAGAGTGAGCGTTACCGCCCCCGCCGGCTTCGCCGCTGCCGGTGTCACCTGCGGACTGAAGTCCTCGGGCAACAAAGACCTCGCACTCGTGCAGAACCTCGGCCCACTCACGGCCGCTGCCACGGTCTTCACGAGCAATCGGTGCAAGGCGAATCCCGTGCTCTGGAGCCAGCA
>JBMOEY010000171.1:0-1831 GCA_049314515.1 Microbacteriaceae bacterium | reverse complement strand
TGCGGCTGGTTTCTCGCTCGCGGACTGCTCACCCGACTTCTCGAGTCGCTGGGCCTTCGCGTCGCGCTTGGCGGCGTCACGCTTGGCGAGCACCTCGGCGCGCGCATCCGACTTCGACCGCAGCGGGCCGATGATCATGACCATGTTGCGACCATCGACGGTCGGCGTCGACTCGATTGCACCGAACTCGGCGACATCGGCGGCGAAACGTTGAAGGAGTCGAACGCCCTGTTCTGGGCGAGACTGCTCACGACCGCGAAAGAGAATCATCGCCTTTACCTTGTCGCCCTGGCTGAGGAAGCTGATGGCGTGGCGGCGCTTGGTGTCGTAGTCGTGCTCGTCAATCTTGAGGCGGAAACGCACCTCTTTGAGAACCGTGTTTGCCTGATTACGGCGAGCTTCTTTCAGCTTCTGGGCGGCTTCGTACTTGAACTTGCCGTAGTCCATGATCTTGGCCACGGGAGGCTGTGAGTTGGGGGCAACCTCGACGAGGTCGAGGTCTGCTTCGGCAGCCAGGCGAAGGGCAACGTCGATCGCCACGACTCCGAGCTGCTCGCCGGTGGGCCCGACGAGACGAACTTCAGAAACGCGTATGCGGTCGTTGGTGCGTGGATCGCTGATGGTGTTCTCCTCTTGACGAAATCTGGTGGCGCGAGTGGCCGCGAGAGAAGAGGAAGAACCCGGAACGAAACACGACACGCGCGTTCGTTCCCGACGCCATAATGGCGACGCCGGCACCCTGACTACCGAACGGTGACCCGACCGGCGGAGTGCCTGACCTGAAGTAACCTTGAACGGTTATCAGGTGGGATTGCTCCACTTGACTCACGTTGCTCCCGATTTCTCGGGGACAACTTCTCCACCCTACCAGAGGACACGTCCCGTGAGCCAATCGCATTCTCCGACATCCGACGACGAGCTGGGGCGTCGAGTATTCGACATCGCTGAGGTTCCCGCGGTCGAGGTCATTGTCGAAGTCGCGGTGAACCTGATGTCGGCCGCGGCGGTCAAGGTTGGGTTAGCCGATGAGGATGATCAACCGTCGATGATCGACCTCGACGAGGCGCGCAAACTCATCAATGCTCTCGCCGGACTCATCACCGCGGCAGCTCCCGAAATCAGCGACTCTCACGCACGCCCCCTGCGGGACGGGCTTCGCTCGGTGCAACTGGCGTTTCGCGAGGCGTCACCATTCCCGGATGCGATTGGCCAGGGCCCGGGCGAGAAGTGGACGGGTCCCGTCACGTAGGCGTTGCGTCGCGAAGAGTCACGTCGCGCCAGCCAGCTCACCAGCTGCAATCGATGTCAATGAGCACATGCGTTGCACTCGAATTCGCCACAACGGTTCCGGCGGCAGGAGATTGTCCGATGACGTCCCCCTCGCCGCTGTCTTCACAGTCGGGATTCGAATCCGTCCCGTAGTCATAGTCGACGGAAACGCGTCTCGCGTTGCGCGCAAACCACGCGTCGACGTCGAGTTCGATGTCTCCCGAGAAGCTCGGGAGAGTGACTGTCGCGGCACCCGGATCCGTCGACGGTTTCGGTTTCGGCGAGCCCGGCACGGGATTGCATCCCATCGTCGAAAAGAGGGAATAGGCAATGGCGGCCGATTCGGGGAAGATCGTAATTTTTACCTCCCCGGCGGGGTACGGGGTGGCAAAGAGAAACAGGTGTCGGTCATCCGCCAGCGTGATGGTCATCTCGAACGGAAGCTCACCCCTTTCCGCACTCGTGAAGGTCCAGTTAGACGGATTCGCCAGCTCCGGTGAGAGCGCGGTGCACTGGCTTTTCAACTGGCCGACCAACTGCGTGGCAATGTCGCGCTCAATCG
>JBMOEY010000170.1:0-1837 GCA_049314515.1 Microbacteriaceae bacterium | reverse complement strand
TTTTGCGTCCGCTGCTTCAAATTGGTGCGGTCATCATGGACGGCGGGCGCGTCACCGCAATCGCAGCGCCGTGGCATCCACTTCGGCTGTTAGCCATGTCGAACAAGGCACTTCAAGTGTCGTCGCTGCTCAAGTATCTGCTGACGGCGGAAAATGTGTTTTTCGGCGACGCGCCGCTTTTCTTCAATGAGCTTGAGGCCGAACTCACGCATCCCTACTACCCCGAAATCGTGTTGGGCTGGCACGACAAGAAGCCGGAGATGCTTTCGCTGACCGACCATCATCTCGACTACAGCCTCCACGAGTCGCCGGTCATCAGCAACGACGGCTACGATGACACGAACGAAAGTCCGGCGGAGACATCCACGCTCATCGTGGATTTGACGAAGCGGTTCTTGTCCCTTTACCCGCACGAACGGGCCAACCTCTCGGTAGTCCTCTACAACTGTGATTCCGCCCGGCTTCCGTATTCGCTCGTAGACAAGATGAACGAGCTTCACGAGGACGAGGACGACATGCGCTGCCAGATTATCCTGCGTCACCGGGATGGCGGAAAGCTGCGCGAACTCTACGAGAAGATTATCGAGTCGTCGGATGCCGATGCGGACACGTTTGTATCCAGCGAGGCCGCGAAGGACTTCATGGCCCGGCTTCGCATCGGCATCATGGCGGACCAAGCTCCGGTGCCTGACCCAAAGGACGGCCCGCCTGCGGACATGGTGTTCTTGCAGGATGTCATCGCTCGGCACGCGGGCTTGGAGTGGTATACCGAAACTTGCGTGCCTGTGGATTCCGCGACTTTCATTCCAGCGCGTTGGTCGCGGCGGCGTCCATCGCCGAGCGACGACATGAAATCCGTCGTCTACTTGTGCTGTCCCGTGCAGACGAAAGAGAGTTGGTCGTTCATCACCGCGCTGACGACGTTCATCCGGGGAGACTGGGATTGCGTTGAAGGCAAGCGCCTGCTTCCGGCCCGCACGCTCGACTTCAATGACCCGCAGACCGCGAGCATCTTCAAAGAGATTCACAACCTCGGAAACTGGGTCGTGAACTACGACGAGCTTCTCGACCGTCGCCAACTGATGAACCAGCAAGTTAAGGTCATCCGTTACAGGCAAGGAGCGACGCAGGGCCGCAACATTCTGATTTCCTCAACGGCCTCGTTGAGCCTGCTGCGTTCGATGGTGCTGGGTCGCGTGAAGTGCTTGAACATTGAGTTGAGCGATGCCGAGTACAAGGCGCTCACCGAGAAGTTCATCAACGACGCGAACGAGATCTCCGGTGACATCGTGCTGCGTGCCGCCAAACGTGGCCGCAACGCCAGCGAACTGATGGGCGTGGTTCTCAGCCGCTACATGATTCGTCACGAGCTTGGCGCGACACGGCGCTTCGGTTGGTATTTCCTCGACGACTACGCCGAGTGGCTGGGGCAGCGCGAGGAACAGATTGCTGACATCCTTGCCCTCACGCCTGAACAGACCCCGGATGGTAAACTTCAACTGGCAGTCATCCTGTCGGAGGCCAAATACATTGACCACGCCAACCTGTCGGCCAAGCGAAAGGAGTCACAGAAGCAACTGCGTGACACGGTGCGGCGTATACGCGACGCCATCTTCGGTGACCCGCAGCGGCTCGACCGCGACCTGTGGCTGTCACGCTTTTCCGACCTAATGCTGAATGGTATCCAGTTCCCGGCTAACTCACCCATTGACTTGTCGGCATGGCGAAAAGCTGTGCGCGATGGCGAATGTGGCATCCACATGCGCGGTTACTCGCACGTCTTTGTCTCCGGTCCTTCTAATTCGCCGGAGTGCTCCGACTTCGTGACCGTTGCGGA
>JBMOEY010000169.1:0-1884 GCA_049314515.1 Microbacteriaceae bacterium | reverse complement strand
GCCCGGTGGGTCGTCGCCTCGAGCACCACGGATTCGAGATCACCGAGTTTCTCGTTGTGCCCGAGGAGAAGTTCTACGAGCCCAACGTTCAGGTGGAGTTTCCGAATGCCGACGACTATGACCTCCTGATTTTCTTGGGCGCACCGTGGGGCGCGTGGGACGACGCATGCATCGGCAACTGGCTCGAGCCCGAACTTGAGATGTGCCGCAACGCGGTGACGAGCGGAAAGCCGGTGCTTGGCATCTGCTTCGGCGGTCAACTCATGGCGCGTGCGTTGGGTGGATCGGTTGCTCGTGGCGACCATCCCGAAATCGGCTGGAAGAGCATTTGGAGCGACGACGAGTCACTCGTCGGTAACGGCCCCTGGTTCCAGTTCCACTATGACGAGTTCACCGTTCCCCCGGGCGCCGTCGAGATCGCGCGCAACCCGGTGACCTCGCAGGCCTTCACGATCGAGCGCTCGCTGGGACTGCAGTTTCACCCCGAGCTCGAGTCAGTTGCTCTCGCATCCTGGATGGAGTTGGATGGCCGGGAACTCGTCATCGCCGATGGGCAAGACCCCGAGGTCATGATGGCGCAGACCAAGGCCTACGACGCGGCTGCTGAGACCCGCACTTATGCACTCGTTGACGCGTTTCTGACGCGCGTCGCAAAACTCGTTTAGCGCAGCGTCACCTTCACTGGCATCGACTTGATGCCATGGATGAAGTTCGAGTGCACGTAGTCGAGCGGCGCCGTGCGCTCCATCGTGTCGATGCGACCGATGAGGTCTTCGAACATGATGATGAGCTCGATGCGCGCGAGCGCGTTGCCCAGGCACATGTGGGGACCTCCACGACCAAACGTCATGTGCTCGTTCGGCATGCGTGTCGGGTCCATCGCGTTGGGATTGCCGAACACGTCGGGGTCGCGGTTGCCCGAGGCGAACCACACGACGACCTTTTGGCCTTCTTTGATGTCTTTGCCACCGAACTCGACGTCTTTGGTTGCCGTGCGACGGAAGTGGTAAATCGGGCTGGCGAAGCGCAGGAACTCTTCGACGGCCCACGGGATGTCCTGCGGGTTCTCTTGCAGGTACGAGATGACCTGAGGGTTATCAATCAGGTTGTTCATTGTGTGCGCGATGGTCTGGCGCGTGGTCTCGTGACCTGCCACGATGAGCAGCAGGAAGTTCGTGTGGAAGTCTTTGTCTGAGAGCGGGATGCCGTCCATGGGCATCTGGTTGATCATGGTCGAGACCAGGTCGGTGCCGTTTCGTCCCTGGCGCTGGCGACGGAGCTCGTCGCCGTAGGCGAAGACCTCGAGCGCTGCGGGCGAGCGGAACGGAACGAGGCGGAATTCTTCGCTGCCGGCATCGGTGGGAAGCATCTGCGTGAGCTCGGGGTCGCTGGAGCCGATCATCGCGTTACCCCAGCGGATGATGCTCTCGATGTCGGTGTCGGGAATGTCGAGCAGACGAGCGAGAACGCGAATCGGGAAGTCGGCGGCAACGTCGCCGAGGAAGTCGAACTCGCCCTTGGCAAAGGCCGTGTCGAGGGTGGTTGCAGTGAGACCACGAAGGAAGGTCTCGTACTTGGCGACGTTGTTCGGCGTGAACTCGTTCTGGAGCAAGCGGCGAAGGGCGCGGTGACGGACGCCATCGGAGTCCAGCAGCGAGCGTCGTGCCTCCTCTTGGTCGGCGTCGAGCTCTTCGAGGTTGGTGAAGTGGTTGCTCGTGAAGGTGTCGGGGTTGCGCAGCACCTTGACGATGTCGTGATACTTCATGACCGACCAGAAACCGTGGCCACCATCCGTCTCGTCGTTCCAGTTGACGGGTTCGTTTTCACGAAGGTCAGCGAAGAGCTCCCACGGGGCGCCATTGTCAAAAAGGTCAAGGTTGGCGA
>JBMOEY010000168.1:0-1884 GCA_049314515.1 Microbacteriaceae bacterium | reverse complement strand
GGCAACGCGACCACGTGAAACTGATCACGACCAACCCCGACCGCTACTGCCCGTTCCCGGGTGGCAAGGGCGAACCGGATGCTGCCGCCATCGTTGCGGCCATTGAGGCTTCGGCCGGAGTCACGTGCGTCGCGAACATGGGTAAGCCGGACCGCATCATGATCGACACGGTTGTCGCACATCTCGGCGTGGAGCCTGCGAACACGGTGATGGTCGGTGATCGACTCGAGACCGACATTCGCATGGCGGTCAACGCCGGCATGAAGTCGGCGCTCGTGCTGACCGGTGACTCACAACTCGCTGACGTCGAGCAGACGGCTCACGAATTTCGACCCACGTTCGTCATCCCCGGAGTCGGAGGGCTGCTTCCCCGGTCGAGATAGGCGCGCATAAAAAATCAGTACGTGAAAGTACTTGCGGTACTCGTATGCAGCGTGTAGCATGAATAATCAAGAACTGAATAGATATACAAATCAAACTTTTTACCAACAAACCAAGGAGGAACCGACATGGCCCTCAGCGACGACGACAAGCTGGAGATGCAGCGCCGCATGTTGCGCATCCGCGCATTCGACGAGCGTGCGTCCAAGATGGTCAAGCGCGGTCACATCCCCGGCACGGTGCACACGAGCATCGGCCAGGAGGCTCAGGTCGTCGGTGCCACCATGGCTCTGTCGGACAACGACTACATGACGGGTAACCACCGTAGTCACGGTCACCCCATTGGTAAGGGATCCCCGCTCGGGCCACTCATGGCCGAGCTGCAGGGCAAGTCGGGCGGTGTGTGCAAGGGCAAGGGAGGCTCTCTGCACCTCGCCGACTTTGCTGTCGGAAGTCTCGGCGAATCGGGCATCGTTGGTTCGTCCATCCCGATCGCGATGGGCGCCGCCCTCTCGTCCAAGGTTCTCGGTCGCGACACGGTCGCGCTCGCATTCTTCGGTGACGGAGCCGCCAACCAGGGCGTTCTGTACGAATCGATGAACATGTCCGGCGTCTGGAACCTGCCGGTCATCTTCTTGTGTGAAAACAACCAGTACGCACTGTCCACCCCCGCCCACACCGTGACCTCCGGCGTCATCGCCGAGCGTGCTGCCGGGTTCGGGATTCCCGGTGTGCGTGTCGAAGACGGCCAAGACGTTCTCGCAGTTTACGAAGCAGTCTCAACCGCTGTGGCTCGCGCCCGTGCTGGCGAAGGTCCCACGCTCATCGAGGTCGTGACCTATCGCTACAACGAGCACTCGGAAGGCTTGCGCTTGGGAACGGACTACCGTCCCGCCGACGAGCGCGAGGAGTGGCTCAAGAAGGACCCGCTCGTTCTGTTCCGCGAGCACCTCATTGCCAACGGCCACACCGCAGAAGAAATGGATGCCCTCGAGGCCGAAGTTCTTGCCGAGGTTGACGCGGCAGTCGAGTTCTCAGAAAACAGCCCTTGGCCCGATGCGTCCGTCGGGTTTGACGATCTCTACACGGATTCGGAGTACGCAGCATGAGCGTAATGAGTTTCTTGGGTGCCATCGGTGCAGCCCAGAAAGAGGCGATGGATGCCGACGAGCGCGTCATCATCATTGGCGAGGATGTCGAAGCCAACGTCTACGGAACCACGGGTGGCGGCAAGACCCGCCAAGAGACCGGTGACTTCGTTCAGATGTACGGCCGGAACCGCATCCGGAACACCCCCATTTCAGAAGAAGGCATCGTCGGCGCGGCCGCCGGTGCTGCAATGACCGGACTTCGTCCGATCGTTGACCTCTCTTACTCGAGCTTCTTGTACATGGCGATGGATCAGCTGGTTAACCAGGTCGCCAAGAACCGCTACATGTTCGGTGGGCAGGCCTCGATGCCCGTCGTATTCCGTTCGGCGATGTTCTACGGACTCAACACGGG
>JBMOEY010000167.1:0-1901 GCA_049314515.1 Microbacteriaceae bacterium | reverse complement strand
GGGTTGGGCCGACGGTTGGCGCAATCAGCGCGTCCTGCTACTCGGTGACGCGGCACACAAGATGCCACCTTTCGCCGGTCAGGGCCTCGCCGCGGGATTCCGAGACTGCCTCAATCTTGCGTGGAAACTCGATCTCGTACTTACGGGCAAGGCGAACGACAGTCTGCTCGACACATATTCGACCGAGCGCACCCCGCACGTGAGCGACTTCATCAACTTCTCGATGGAGTTGGGCAAAATCATTTGCATCACCGATCCCGAGCAGGCCGCGGCACGCGACGCCGCGATGATTGCGGAACGCGAGTCGGGTCGCGAGCCGGAGCCACCACCCGCACCGCGCCTCGGCGACGGGCTGTTTGTTGGCGAGACTGGTGGCTACCTTTCGTGGCAGGGTCAGATCTCGGTTGATGGAGGCGCAAAGTCAAAGTTTGACGATGTGTTCGGTGCAGGTGCACTCGTTCTCGAGGACAGCACTCTTGCCACAATTCTCAGTGATGCGCAGATTGACGAGCTGCACGCACTCGGCGTGTGTGTTGTCACGTTTGGCGAATCCGATAACCCGAAAATCGCTTCATTCGCAGACGTCGATGGGACGTACGCGAAGTGGTTCTCCGTTGTGGGTGAGCGGGCAGTTCTTGTCCGACCTGATTTCTACGTGTTCGGTGGGGCTAGCTCGGCTGACGAGGTGGCCCAGCTCGCCACGTCGTTCATGTCTTCGGTCGTCGCTCACTAACGCGATAAAGTCACAGTCATGTCAGTGAAGACCAAGACGCGACACGAGCAGGTGTACAACAGTCTGCGTGCCGATATTTTGGCGGGTCGTTTGGAACCCGGGCAAAAACTTCCGTTTGCCGAGCTCAGTTCGCGATACGGGTTTAGCGTCGGCGTGATTCGAGAGGCTCTCTCCCGCCTGGTCGAACAAGGGCTCGTCATGAACGCTCCTCAACAGGGATTCTGCGTTACCCCGCTCTCAAAGACGGACCTGTTGAACCTCACTCAAGCCAGATGCGAAATTGAGACGCTGACCTTACGTCACGCCATCGAAGAGGGCGATATTGAATGGCAATCACAGGTTTTGGCCAGTCATCACCGTCTCGCTAACACGCCTCATCGTGATCCTGAGGATCCCGAGCGCTTCAGCGAAGAGTGGGCCGAGGCACATCGCGCTTTCCACGAAACACTGCTCGAGGGATGTGACAACCCCCGTCTCACCGGCGTCGCGAAACAGCTGCGTGCGTCGGCAGAGCTGTATCGCCAGTGGACAGCTCCGTTGAGCGAGGGCAAGAAACGAGACACCGCTGCAGAGCACCAGGCGATTGTGGATGCCGTCATCGCACGCAACGCTGACCTTGCCGTGCAACTACTCAACGACCACATCGCTCTGACGACCAAGATCTTGCTTGAATCCGGTGAGGTTGACGCGACGGCACATGCCAGCGTTGTGTAGCCAAACCTCAGCATTTCGAATATCTCGAAGAAGTTACATATATTCGAAATTTTCTTGACTTACCGAAATTTACCGGTCAGACTGAGTGCAGGTAATTGCGTGTAATGCGCCAACTCAACGACGAGTAGAAAGACCGGAAACATGGCCCTTCACCGCCTCGCTTACATCACCATGGGTGTGCCCAACGTCGCAGAGACGGGTGCGTACTACGAAGATTTTGGACTCGCGCCACTTGGCGAGGGCCGATACGGCACCACGGATGGTGGCGAACAACTCCGTATCGTTCACGCACCGCAGCGGCGTCTGATCGAGATGGGAGTTGCCTGCGACGACCACGATGACCTCGGGCAAATCACCTCACGCATGAGCAAGCTCGGCGTGAGCGTCGAGCAGGGAGCAGACTTCGTGGCGGCGATTGAGCCGATTACGAACATCCGCGTCGTTGTCACCATTG
>JBMOEY010000166.1:0-1931 GCA_049314515.1 Microbacteriaceae bacterium | reverse complement strand
GGAACCCGGTGTGGGGTTAAGCGGAATGGGATTCACGTGCACCCAGCCGTGTCCGCGATCGTTGAGCTTCTTGCCCAGGAGTTCCGCGCGCCACGCGTGGTCGTTCATGTTCTTGATGAGTGCGTATTCGATGGATACGCGACGGCCGGTCTTTTCGAAGTAGTTGCGAGCCGCATCCAGCACCTCGTCGACTTTCCACCGCGAGTTGACCGGGATCAGCTCGTCACGAAGCTCGTCGTCGGGAGCGTGCAGCGACAGGGCGAACGTGAGGGGCAATCCTTCGTCAGCGAGTTTCAGGATGATCGGCGCGAGGCCCACCGACGACACCGTAATGTTGCGTGCCGACATGCCGAGCCCGTTGGGCTGTGGCTCGACCATCACGCGAATCGCGTGCATGAGCCGGGCGTAGTTGGCCAGCGGCTCCCCCATGCCCATGAACACGATGTTGCTGACTCGTTCGAGCGAGTTGTCGTCCGCGCGCTTGCCGCCGAGCCCGCCTTCGGCGATGACCAGATTGGCGATGACGACTTGTTCGATGATCTCGGCGGCTGACATGTTGCGCGTCAGACCGGCTTGCCCGGTGGCACAGAACGGGCAGTTCATGCCACAGCCCGCCTGCGATGACACGCAGAGCGTGATGCGCCCGGGGTATCGCATGAGCACCGACTCGACGAGGGCGCCGTCGAAAAGACGCCACAAGAACTTGATGGTGTCACCCTTATCGGTTGAGAGTCGACGCACCTCGGTGAGGAGCGGCGGCAGAAGGCCGGTGGCAATCTCGTCCCGACGATCCGCCGGGAGGTCGGTCATTTTGGCCGGGTCACTCGTGTAGTGCGTGAAGTAGTGCGTGGACAGTTGCTTCGCCCGAAATCCGGGAAGCCCGAGTTCGATAATTCGTTCGGTGCGCTCGGTCGGCGTGAGGTCAGCGAGGTGTACGGGAGGCTGAGCGCGCTTGGGCTCGGCGAACTGCAGGAGTGGCCGACCATCCGCGTCCCGTTTCTGCACCCAACCTTCGGCTTTGGGCCGAGTCTGTGATTCGCGGGGCTCCGACATGTCTCAAGGCTAACGGTTCAACGAAACAGGCCCCCACCCGAACCGGGTGAGGACCTTCTCGTCGTTGTTGAGTCGATGAATGATTACGGCAGGATGACCGCGTCGACAGCGTGAATCACGCCGTTGTCGCAGACGATGTCTGCCGAGATCACCGTAGCGCCGCCAACCTTGACACCGTCGGTTGCGTCGATGACCAGGTCGCCACCGTCAAGCGGGGTGGCCGACGTGAGCTTGGCGGCGTCAGCTGCCATGACAGTGCCAGCGACAACGTGGTGCTTGAGAATCGTGGTGAGCTTGGGGATGTCCTTGAGGAGGGCGTCAACAGTGCCCTCGGGGAGCTTGGCGAAAGCCTCGTCAGTCGGAGCGAAGACCGTGAACGGTCCGGTTCCCGAAAGCGTGTCGGCGAGTCCGGCAGCCGTAACGGCTGCGACGAGGGTGGTGAAGTTTCCTGCTCCTACTGCGGTTTCAACGATGTTAGTCATCTTCAGTTTCGTATCCTTCGATTTTTGATTTTGCACGTGCGCCCACCAACCGGTCGGCACAATGCTCAACCTAGGTGCGTTACCTGTGCGTTTGCCTGTATGCGCTACGAGTCGCCCAAAAACGGTTACCCGGCACGCTAGGGTTGAACTACGTGCTCGTCCGCGTGACTCGAGTGAGTCATTCACCGTGACAAGCGCACGTCGGAAGTTTCTTCCCTCACTGGCGCATCGCCGGTTGACATTTTTCTTGCGGCGAACGGATGCGCCGACTTTGGCGCCTTCGCCATTACTGCCAGTGCGTCCCCATCGCGGGCTCATCGGTTTTACACAATGAAGGAATCCCCCTTTGTCTACAAATGCATTTGGTGCGCTTGGCGTGCCTACCCCGCTCGTTTC
>JBMOEY010000165.1:0-1955 GCA_049314515.1 Microbacteriaceae bacterium | reverse complement strand
ACCGCATCGAGCCAGGCGCGATTGGTGTCGAGCTTGCGTGGATTTCATCGATTCGCGGTAGACGAGGGGTACGCGACTAGTGACCCGACGCTGGGCCTGACTCCGCCCAAGTTGCCCGCGCGTCTGCCCAAAGCGTTGAGCATCGCCGACGTCGAAGCACTCATCGGTGCCTGCGAGGGAGACGACGACGTGCGCGTTCGCGACCGGGCGTTGCTCGAGCTGTTGTACGCGACCGGGGCACGCATCACCGAAATTGTGTCACTCAACGTTGACGACATCACGGATTCCGAAGGGATGGTGCGCGTTCGTGGCAAGGGCAACAAGCAGCGACTCGTTCCCGTGGGATCGTTCGCGCGCGCCGCAGTCGACGCGTATCTTGTTCGCGTTCGTCCAGCGTTCTCGGCCCGTGGCGCGTCGACACCGGCGCTTTTTCTTGGGCCCCGCGGAGCGCGCATGTCACGACAGAGCGCGTGGTTGGTCATCCAATCGGCGGCCGAACGTGCACAGCTCACCGCCCATGTCTCACCGCACTCGCTTCGTCACTCGTTTGCGACGCACTTGCTCAACGGGGGTGCTGACGTGCGCGTCGTGCAAGAACTCCTCGGACACAGCTCGGTGGCAACGACTCAGATTTACACCTTGGTGACGGCGGATGCTCTGCGCGAAAGCTATCAGTTGGCTCATCCGCGGGCGCGAGCGGTCGTGCCCCACGTGGAGCCGTCAGGCTAGAATCAACGGGTGAACAGCACTCCCGATAACGTCGCTCCGCGTGCGCGTGGCACCGTGACGTTCCCGGAGCCTCCGGCTTTGAAAAGTCATGGTCCGGCGCGAATCGTCTCGCTGTGCAACCAAAAAGGTGGCGTTGGAAAGACCACGTCGACCATCAACTTGGCCGCGTCGCTGGCTGCCTACGGTCGCAAGGTTCTCGTCGTCGACTTTGACCCGCAAGGCGCATTGAGTGCTGGATTCGGTGTCCACGCGTTCGACGATTCACCCACGGTTCTCGACCTCATCAATGGCAAGCTCACCGATCCGCACGAGGTCATCAAGCCGACGAGCGCACCTGGCGTGGACATCCTGCCCGCCAACATCGAACTGTCGGTTGCCGAAGTCTTCTTGGTTAACGAACTCTCCCGCGAGCACGCGCTGGCGAATGTGTTGAAGAAGGTGTCGGCCGAGTACGACGTCATTCTCATTGACTGCCAGCCGTCGCTCGGGTTACTCACGGTGAACGCACTCACGGCGAGCCACGGGGTCATCGTGCCGCTCGAATGTGAGTACTTTGCTTTGCGTGGTGTCGCGATGCTCGTCGAGACCATTGAGAAGGTGCGCGACCGTCTCAACCCGGGCCTCACCCTTGACGGCATTCTGCCGACAATGTACGACCCACGCACGCTGCACTCGCGTGAAGTCGTGCAGCACGTCATCGATAACTTTGGCGACATCGTTTTGCAGACAGCGATTGCCCGCACGGTGAAATTCCCCGACGCATCCATCGACGGCTTGCCGATGAACCAGTTCGCTCCCGATCACGCGGCAGCGGAGAGCTACCGCCAGCTGGCGCGGGAGCTCATCTCGCGCGGCTCGCTTCCGTAACCCCGGTGAGCACGACAGACGTCACCGCTGCCAACGAGGAGAGGGAATCGACTTCCGGTTTCCGCGTTGTTGTGGGCGAGTTTGAGGGTCCGTTTGACTTGCTGCTGTCACTCATCTCCAAGCATGAGCTCGACATCACGGAAATCTCGCTCAGTGTGGTCACCGATGAGTTCATCCAGTACCTCAAAGGCATGGATCTCACTCAAGGCCTCGACGAGGCAACCGAGTTCTTGGTTATTGCCGCCACGCTCCTCGACCTGAAAGTCGCGGGACTACTGCCGCAGGGCGAACTCGTTGACCCCGAAGATGCGGCGCTGCTCGAGGCGCGCGACCTGCTGTTTGCCCGTCTGCTGCAATAC
>JBMOEY010000164.1:0-1955 GCA_049314515.1 Microbacteriaceae bacterium | reverse complement strand
GGTGCTGCCGAAAAAGCCGGGCTCAAATCAGGAGACGTCGTGCTGAAATTCAACGGGTTCCCCGTCACCGACGCCAGTGATCTGACAGCACTCGTCCGCACATCGGCAGCCGGGGAAAGCGTCACAATCCAGGTTCTCCGAGATGGCAAAGTGCAAGACATTGCCGTCACACTCGGCACCTACGCAGGCTAGTCAGGCTTCGCCCGATTCCATCCACATGGGACGAACAACCCCGTCACACCTGTAGGTGCGGCGGGGTTGTTCGCGCTAACCATTGACGCACCCTCGTATGCTTGGAGCCATGGAGATCACGTACCTTTTTGCGCGGGACGATGAGCCCGCGACAACCGGTGGCGGAACATCCACACTGGAGAGTGAACTCGAGCAGCTCCTCCGTGACGAACAACTCGACGAAGGAGACCACGAGCGATTCTCACATTACGTGCGCAAAGAAGACATCGTGGAATCAGCCGTAACGGGAAAACCTGTCTACGCGCTGTGTGGTAAAAAATGGGTCCCCAACCGTGCTCCAGAGAAATTTCCCGTCTGCCCCACGTGCAAAGAAATATACGAAAGCATGCGCGATGAATAGAGACGCTCCCATTGGGGTTTTTGATTCCGGCGTCGGAGGACTCACGGTCGCACGCGCGATTCGCGACTCGTTGCCACACGAATCAATCGTCTACATCGGAGACACCGCACATTCTCCGTATGGCACGAAGACAATTGCCGAAGTTCGGGAGTATGCACTCGATGTGCTCGACAACCTCGTGACACAAGGCGTCAAGATGCTTGTCATTGCCTGTAACACGGCCAGTGCCGCCATGCTTCGGGACGCACGCGAGCGATACGACATCCCCGTTGTGGAGGTCATTCAACCTGCCGTTCGAGCTGCCGTCGCGGCCACGCGCAATAATCGAGTCGGAGTCATCGGCACCACCGCAACCATCGCGTCGCGAGCGTATAACGACGCGTTCGCGGCCGCCCCGCACATTGAACTCACCACGGCGGCGTGCCCACGGTTTGTGGAATTTGTTGAAGCCGGTCAGACAAGTGGAGAAGAAATTCTGGCGGTGGCCCGGGAATACCTCAATCCCATGATCGACGCACACATCGACACACTTGTCCTCGGCTGCACGCACTACCCATACCTGCGAGGTGCGTTGAGCTATGTCATGGGCGAGAATGTGCGGCTCGTTTCGAGTGACAACGAAACCGCGAAAGATGTCTATCGCGAACTGGTGAGCAACCATCTCGACCGAGATTCGAGCCTGCAACCGGTCTTTCGCTACGAAGCCACGGGGGTTGACACACCGGAATTCATGAGACTCGCTCGGCAGCTTCTCGGGCCACAGATTGAGGCTGTCGAACACGCGCCAACCGGCCGAATCGACGTCGTACCCCGCTAGGGGTTCTGCACACCCAAACGTACACGCGCAATGCGTGCGCGCAAATCAAGGAGCAACTCGTGACTGATGCCGTAACCCGCGCCGATGGTCGAGCGCACGATGAACTGCGCGTGATTGAGATTGAGCGAGGTTGGAGCGCCCAAGCGGAAGGGTCGGCACTCATTTCGTTCGGCCGAACGAAAGTCTTGTGCACGGCCTCGTTCACCAACGGAGTGCCCCGGTGGATGACGGGAAAGGGCAAAGGATGGGTGACCGCCGAATATGCGATGATTCCCCGCTCGACGAACGACCGCATGGACCGCGAGTCGGTCAAAGGCAAAATCGGTGGTCGCACGCACGAAATCTCTCGATTGATTGGCCGAAGTCTGCGCGCTGTCGTGGACATGCGCGCCCTCGGTGAAAACACCATCATCATCGACTGTGATGTGCTGCAGGCCGACGGCGGTACGCGCACGGCCGCCATCACGGGAGCTTTCGTGGCGCTTGCGGATGCCATCGAATGGGGGCGAGACCACAACTTCATTGCCAAAAAATCCACCCCGCTCA
>JBMOEY010000163.1:0-1967 GCA_049314515.1 Microbacteriaceae bacterium | reverse complement strand
GATGCACTCGCATCCGCTGGCCACACCGAAGTGCTGAGTTACCCGTTCTTCGACGAAGCGACCAACGACCTGTTCGGTTCGGCTGAGGCTTCGGCTGTCGCTCCGGGCGTCGCACCGGCTGCGTCTGCCGAGGGTGCCGTCACGCACGTGCCCGCGGTTCGCCTGGCCAACGCGCTTGATGACAACCAAGGGTGGATGCGCACCTCGCTCATCCCCGGACTCCTCCAGACCGCGGCCCGCAACCGCTCGCGCGGACTCACCGACCTCGCGCTCTACGAAGCCGGTCTCGTGTTCTTGCCTGAGGCAGGCGCAACGTATGGGCACGCCATGTTGCCCGGTGCCAAGCGCCCGAGTGACGCCGAGTTGGCCGCGCTCGATGCGGCCATCCCGGCGCAGCCGCGCCACATCGCGGGCGTCTTCAACGGCGATGCCGTTGTGCGCCAGCCCGGTCAGCGCGCGCAGTCGTTCGACTACTCGCACGCGCTCGACGCCGTCCGGCTGATCGGCTCGGCGGCCGGAGTGACGCTCGAGATTCGCCAGGGCTCGCACCACAGTTTCCACCCCGGGCGTTGTGCGCAGGTTCTGTTGGGTGACGCGGTCATCGGTTACGCCGGCGAGGTGCTTCCCACCGTCGCCGAGGGCTTCCACTTGCCCGGTCGTGTTGCTGCGTTCGAGCTTGACCTCGATGCGATTAGCGCGGTGGCGGGTAATCCGGTCACGGCCGCCGAGGTACCCGTGATGCCCGCGGCGACGCAAGACGTGTCGCTCGTGGTGGGCGCGAGTGTCGCATCCGCCGATGTGCAGGCCGCGTTGGTCGAAGGTGCGGGCGAACTGCTCGAGTACGCGCGGCTGGTCGACATTTACGACGGCGAGAACGTGCCCGAGGGAACGCGCTCACTCACGTACGCTCTGCGATTCCGGGCGAACGACCGCACACTCACGCAGGCCGAAGCCACGGCCGCGAAAGAGGCGGGAGTCGCGTTGGCGGCGGCGCGCTTCGGAGCGGTTATTCGCGACTAGCTCAGTGCGACCAGCTGTGCGCGACTAGTGCTGTGAGCGGCGCAGTCCGAAGAGCCCCGCAACCCACAGCGGAGCGACCGCGAACATCGCAATAATCACCATTGCATCGGCAATTGTCTTGGCATCACCCGTCACCGGTTGCACGAACGGAATAGCGATTGCGGCAACGATGAACGTTCCATAGAGCAGCACGGCTTGCGCGTAGAAACCGCGGGGCTTCTCGGCGGTGATGTGGGCGACCGCGCGTGATCGCGACAGCAGCCACTGCACAACGATCAAGAAGATGAAGGTCTCGACCCACCAGCCAACAAAGTTCTGAAACGGCACGCCAAAGTAGGGGCCACCGTCGCGCCAAATCCACTGCTGCAACACGGTTGCGTGCCAAGGGTCAGCCACGACATCGAGCAACGTCTGCGCAAAAGCGGCCATTGCCGTTACGGCCACAAGTCCCCAGCCGGTGACGGCCCGCGTCAACGAGCCACTCACTGCACGCGCAATCATGAGGGCGCTGTACGACATGGCGAAATACTGCAACATGACGAGCGGGGGCACTCCTAAGACGAGGGGCCCGAGCGGTCCATCCGGGTAGTAGTAATTGCCAAACACGAGTCCGGTTGCCACACCGAGTGCTTCCGTGATGAAACTCACGACCACGATCACGACGAATGACCACAAGGCAGTGAAGGCGCCGGCCCAGCGGATGAAATGCCAGAACACGAACACGACCGGCAGCCAACCGAGTACGAGTGCGAGCAAACCCTCGATTCCCGCTGGCGCGAAGGTCGCTGCGAAGCTGGCGCCAAGCAACACCCACAGGGTGATCATTTCGCCGCGGCGAGGTGAGAGTGTTGCAGTGGTGGTCATGGGGCGTCCCTTCGGTTGTGTCTCCGAGCTCGAGATGTTCGTGCCCCACTGTATTGCAGTCGTGCAAACGAACCTAGGCTTGG
>JBMOEY010000162.1:0-2046 GCA_049314515.1 Microbacteriaceae bacterium | reverse complement strand
GAACCCCCAACCCTTTCCTTAGGACGGAACTGCTCTTCCATTGAGCTACAGAGGCTAGTCCTCCAAGTTTAGGGCGCGAGGGCTAGGCCATTTCCGAGGAATCGAGCTCGGGCAAAGGAGGCAGCGGGCGAAGTGAAATCTCTTCGGCCTCTTCGGGAGAAATACCAACCATGCGCAGCAACATTGCCGCGTACATCGAACTGGGGTCTTCCTTACGATCGCCGTCGAGGTAGTCGTGCATAACAGCCAGCATCGAACCGAATGTCATCGCAGAGGCGATGCTCACGTCTTTGAGAACGAAGCGCCCTGAATCGATGCCGATTTGAATGTCACGGGATGCGCGCGGGCCGAGCGCCTCGAGCAAGCCCTCCTGCGCGATGCCGAGGCGCACCATGAACCAACCCCAGACCGGATCCGACACGGCGGTGTGCATGAGGTGTCGCAGAGAGAAGGAGTAAATCTCGGCCGCGTCCTTCATGTCACGCGTTAGCGCGTCGAGGCGACGACCCAGGTTTTCGACGACGTCGCGGATGACCGCATCGACCAGTTCATCGCGAGACTTGAAGTAGTTGTAGAACGTGCCTTGACCAATATCGGCACCCTCGGTCACGGACTGAATCGTCACCGACTCTGGCCCACCGATGGACATTTGCTTTTGCGCCGCCTCAAGAATTCGGCGCCGAGTTTCTTCCGCTTTGCGTTCGCGGCGACCAACCGTTGAGGGGGCCACGTCTGTGGGTGCAATCGAGGAAGACATCACTTAAACCTTAGCTTTCGGCCACCTCGAATAATTGACATTCTGAAGAATGTCTCTAAAGTGGTTATGTGTTCAATAATGAACATACATTCATATTTTGGAGTTTTCAATGTCGCAAGCTTCTGTCGAAGAAACTGATGTCGTTGTCGTCGGTCTCGGACCGGCCGGACTTCTCGCTTCCCTTCTTCTCGGCCAGAAGGGGTACAACGTCATCGCGTTGGACCGCTGGCCCACGCCGTACCCCCTCCCTCGGGCCGTGACGTTTGACCATGAGATTGCGCGCATCCTCGCCTCAATTGGTATCAACGCCAACAACGACCCGACAATCGACTATCACGACGATCACTACCTGTGGATCAACAAGAACGACGACGTGCTTCTCGAGGTCGACTGGAAGTCCACGGCAAACGACGGATGGCGCAACCGCTACTGGTTTAGCCAGCCCGAACTCGAAGAGCGTCTGCGCGGCATCTTGACGTCGCTGCCCAACGTGCAGATTCGTCAGGGATTCGAAATCACCGACTTCCAGCAGGATGACGCCGGCGTCTCGGTGAAGTACGTCGAGGTCGAGGTCGACGGCGTTGCCACGAAGCACAAAGCGGGCGGAAAGTCCGGCGAAGTTCGAGCAAAGTTTGCCATCGGCTCCGACGGCGCAAACAGCTTCGTTCGCCGAGCTGTTGGATACGAGATGGTTGACCTCGACTTCTACTTTGACTGGATCGTCGTCGACACCAAGCCCAAGGTCATGCCGAAGTACAAGACGGCTCACTTCCAGATTTGCGACCCGGCGCGCCCGACCACTGTCGTACCCGGTGGCCCCGGTCGCCGTCGGTGGGAATTCATGGTGTTGCCCGGTGAAGACCCGCAAGAAATTGCCAAGGCCGAGACCGTGTGGAAGCTTCTCGAGCCCTGGGGCTTGAAAGAGGGCGTCGACACACTCGAGCGCTCCGTCGCTTGGCGCTTCCAGGGGAAGTATCTCGAAAACTGGCGCGCAGGTCGCACCGTCATCGTCGGCGATGCCGCGCACCTGATGCCCCCGTTCGCCGGAGAGGGCATGTGTGCCGCGATTCGCGACGTGTTCAACCTCGTCTGGCGCCTCGATCTCTATTTGAAGGGCATCGCCGGTGACGCACTGCTCGACGAATGGTCCAACGAGCGACGCGAGCAGGCCAAGTGGTACATCGACTTCTCCGTGAACCTCGGGCGCATCATCTGCGTCACCGATGAGGCAGAAGCCGCTGAGCGCGACAAGAACATGATGGCCGAGTACGTTCCCGGCAAGACAGCTG
>JBMOEY010000161.1:0-2052 GCA_049314515.1 Microbacteriaceae bacterium | reverse complement strand
GTCGTGCGCAACGAGCACGAACGGCTCGTCAGAATCCGGCACGCCCGGTGCCGGAACCCCCCGCAACACAGCAATGACGCGCTGAGAAATGTCGGCGAGATCAGCGACGCGTTCTGCCATGTATCCGCCCATGTCGCTGAGTAGTTTCGCGAACGCGTCAAATGCGTCAAACACGGCTCGTTCGGCAGTGCGACCGGCCAGGATGCGCTGCGCAATAGCCGGGTCACCCGCCATCAAGGCTTGCGCCTCAAGCACCGCGGCGGCTTCTTCCCCGGCCAGTGTTGCTCGTGAGTTCAGCCACTCTCGAACGTCGGCGAGAGCCTGCGTTGCGCGAGCCATCTCGGTCTCTGCCTCATCGCTTCGCTCAACGTCAGCGGGCTCCGAAAGCGGCTCCGGCATGCGCAGAACAGGACCAGCGGCAACTCCTCGCCCCACGCCGATACCAGTGAGTTCGACCATTGCCCTCACCCTTCGCTCATCTGCGGGTCAAGACTATCCATGAGGGGCGGTGTGAGTCGCGCCCGAAGAACATACCGCTCGATTGTCATCTGCGATAGCGTAGGGCTCTGCAATGGCGCAACTCAATCGTGAAATTCGAATCGAGGATTTGTAACACATGGCCCACTCCGACCATTCCCTTCTCACCACTGAAGACATCGTCATCGTGGGACTCGAAGCGCCCACAAAAGAAGACGCGACACGTCAACTCGCACAAAAACTCTTTGACGACGAACGAGTCACCGACCTCGAGGGTTACCTCGAAGATGTCGCCGCCCGGGAAGAACAGATGAATACCGGTTTGCCCAACGGCATCGGAATTCCGCACGCTCGTTCGGCTCACGTCTCGACACCGAGCGTTGCAGTGGGCGTCAGCAAATTTGGCGTGCACTTCGGTGCAGCCGATGGCCCAGCGAATCTCATTTTCCTCATCGGCGCCCCCGATACGGCCGATGACGAACACCTGCACATCATTGCTGCTCTCGCCCGCAAACTCGTACTCGACGAGTTTCTTGATTCACTGCGCAATGCAAAAAACGGAGCAGAAATTGCTCAGATCATTACTGAGGGAGTCCACAAGAGATGAAAATTGTCGCCGTCACATCCTGCATCACGGGAATCGCACACACCTACATGGCTGCCGAGGCACTCGAACAGGCTGCATAGAAGGCAGGGCACGACATCACGGTCGAAACTCAAGGCTCTGCTGGGTCGACCGCGATCCCGCAATCAACAATTGATTCCGCAGACGTTGTTATCTTTGCGTGCGACCTCGAGGTCAAGAACAAGAGCCGCTTTAACGGCAAGCCGTTTGTCCAGGTCGGCGTCACTAAAGTTCTCGCCGATGCGAACAGCGTCATTGCGCAGGCTATCGATGCGCTTGCATCGGGCAAAGTTCCCACGTTGAAGGTGGATACTCCGGCGAGCGCGACAAGTGGGGCGGCCGCATCCACGTCAACACGCACCGGCTTTTTCGCTCGCGTGTTCGGCAAGAAGTAGTCAGACGTGGCACACGCCCATCGAACCGTCATCATCGGTTCACGCGTCGGTTTGCACGCCCGGCCGGCCAGTTTGTTTGTGCAGGCCGTCACTGCGTCGGGTCACAAAGTGACCGTGACGACGTCGGAGGGCGAATCCGCTCTGGCCGACAGCATTCTGTCGGTTCTGGCTCTCGGAGTGCCCCACGGGGCAACCGTCGTGGTCGACGTTGAGGGTGACGATGCTGAGGGTGTGGCCGAGTCTCTCGCCGAATTGCTGGCCAGCGATATGGACGCAAGCTGACTGACTACTGCCCGTAGTCTTAAGGCGTGAAGAACCGTTGGGAGGCCCTCAAGGGGCTTCGTATTTACCGCGCATGGCGGCTCTTCTCTGAATCCGGTGGCACCCTTTCGGCCGCCGGAATGTCTTTTCAGGGGCTGTTCGCGGTTTTTGCGGGAATCTGGATCGGCTTTCAATTCTTAGGCGCATGGCTGAACACGGCACCGGAAATAGCGAAAGCGGTCGTCGAGTTTGTCAACGCCCAGATTCCCGGGTTGATCAAGGCGGGCGGGCCGA
>JBMOEY010000160.1:0-2052 GCA_049314515.1 Microbacteriaceae bacterium | reverse complement strand
GCGGTCAACCTGCGCACGCTCAACGCGATGACGAGCCCGATCATCCCGCTGATCAACCAGAGTTTCCCGATTCCGGTGCTCGCGGTGTCGGTGTTGGGCACGACATTGCCACTCGCGTTCGCGATCGTTGCTCTGGTTGCGCCGCGCATCTCGGGCCGACTTGGGCTCGAGCCCACCATGCTCGTGGCACTTGGGCTGATGTTCGCGGGGCAGCTGGTGCGCATCCTCTCGCCCAACTGGCAGGTCCTCAGCACGGGAACCCTGATCGCCGCATTCGGCACCGGGCTTGCAAACGTCGTGATGTCGCCGATTGTGAAGAAGTATTTTCCGGATCGCATTGGTCTGATGACGACGATTTACATGTCGACGCTGATGATTTTTCAGGCGATCCCCGCGTTCACGTCGGTGCCGGTGAGTGAAGCATTTGGCTGGAGGTCGAACCTCACGATGTGGGCAGTCATTGCGTTGACCGCGCTCATCCCGTGGCTCATCGAGGTGAGGTCGCCCGCTGCCCGCACTGCGGCGGCCCACGCTGCCGGCACACCCCGCACTCGCGTCACACGTTTTCCGGTGTGGAAATCACCGACCGGCATGGCGATTGCCGTGATGCTCGCCATCGTCACCGTCGACGCATACGCGATGTTCGCCTGGTTGCCGACAATCATGGTCGACATCGCCGGCGTTGACCTCGCGTCAAGTGGTGCACTGACCGGCGTGTTTGCGCTCGGCGGGCTCATCTCTTCGCTGACCGTGCCGTGGATGGTCGCACGTTTCAAGAAGACCGCGGTGTTCGTCTACGTTTCGATTGCGCTCGCCCTCATTGGATACGGCGGTCTCTTGCTCTCACCCACGGTCGGCACAATTCTCTGGGCGGCCTGCCTCGGTGTTTCGCCGATGCTCTTTCCGCTGTCGATGGCGCTCATCAACCTGCGCACGCGCTCACCGGAGGTGTCGCTCAGCCTGAGTGGCTTCTCGCAGGTGCTCGGCTACGGCCTTGCGATTCTCGGGCCGTTGGGTGTGGGCATCCTGCACGAAGCGACCGGCGGATGGACGTGGGTGCTCATCGCCCTCGCAGCCAAGTCACTGCTGCTCATCTTCTGCGCGACCGTGCTCGCTCGCGAAAGCAAAGTCGAGGACGATGTGCGGATGCCCGCCTCGCGCTAGTCGCCGACCGGCTTCAGCAGGTCCTCGATCGGGATGAACTCACGATTGAACTCGTAGTTCTCGCCCAGCTCTTGCGAAAAAGTCCAATTCGCGTGTCTGTCTGGTATTTCCAACATTGCCAACTTCGAAGCAAGTGCAACCTCCAATTGATTGCCTTGATAGCCGGCCTTGTAAACTCCGATGCATCCTTCTGAGAGCTCAAAAACTAGGCCAATATCGCTGACGAATTCCCATACCGGCTCGTCGAGGTAATCGAACCTTATCGACTCCCGAATAACCAACACTCGTTCCGCGTATCTATCCTTGAAACGATAATTGTTGTGGAGACCGAGGCCAGAATTATCTGCTGTGGCTGTGCCACTATCGATTGACACGCGTCCGTAATCGTCGGGATAACCTCTGAAATCGAGTTCACACGGTTCGAGTTTGACACGTAACTCAAACCCATCAAACCCAAGACTTATGTTTCTAATTCCCACAAGGTGATTAGCAAATTCAGGCAACAAATGGCCCGTCACAAAATAAAAGCGCAATCCAATACATTTATGTGCCAGTCTCAGCGACTGCCCATCGAAGAATTGTTTGATCTGATTCAATGAATTACCTCTTTTTCTTCACAAAGTGAATCTTGAACTTTGGAGCCACCCCGCTGTGGCTATTCTTCAGGTTGAATTCGATGACCGGACTATTGCTTTCCTTATTTGGGCTGCTATGGGCCTCGAAAAAATCTCGTTGGGCCCGCCCCTAACGTTATTTGGCTCATCGCCCTCGCGACCAAGTCTCTCCTGCTCATCTTCTGCGCGACCGTGCTCGCTCGCGAAGCACAAGTCGAAGACGATGTGCGGATGCCCGCCTCGCGCTAGCTCATGAACTGATGCAGGCGATGTT
>JBMOEY010000159.1:0-2055 GCA_049314515.1 Microbacteriaceae bacterium | reverse complement strand
TTCGACGATGAATGGGCAGGCCTCAGCGGGCCGCTGGCCGTGCCGGTGCTGATTGATACACGCGGATGGTCTCAAGTCGTCTCGCAGAACATCACCGACGATGAGCAGGATGCGCTGGCAACGGCCATGGCCGCCGTCACCACCTCGAACGCTAGTGCCTCCGATTCACGAACATGACATCGTTGCAATCAGGCATGAGAGCCATTGTCGGCGATCTCAGTGAGCGAGATGAGCGTCTCGCCGACGTCGTGCGCCGGCATCCACTGTGCACTCTCGGCCAAGGAGATTCAACGACCACGCACTTCGAATCGCTCGTGCAATCCGTCATTTCGCAACAGCTTTCCGTGAAGGCGGCGGACACCATTCACGGCCGATTTCGGGCACTTGCCGGTAACGAGATCACCCCGGAACGTGTGGTCACAATCTCTGACGAGCGGATGCGCGAGGCGGGTCTTTCGGGAGCGAAAGGCAAGACCGTCAAAGGCATTGCGCAGGCCACGCTCGAGGGGCACGTTGACATCAACCGACTGCATGAAATCCCAGACGATGCGGTCATTAGCCAACAACTTACGAGCCTGTGGGGCGTCGGGTCGTGGACTGTAGACATGTTCATGATGCATCAATTGGGTCGCCTCGACGTGTGGCCGACGGGGGACGTGGGGGTGCGCCGCGGATGGTCAAAAATCTTCGGGCTGACCGAATCCGTCGATCAGCAAACCTTGCTTGTAGGTGGCGAGAAATTCAGGCCCTACCGGAGCGTGGTCGCATGGTATTGCTGGCAAGAGCTCGACGCGTAATGTGGCAACCTCGCCTTTCGCGACGTGCGTTGGCATTAGTCTCGTTGAGGAGTTATTGAAGCCAAAGCAATTTGCGCCTGTTCAAAATTCCGCCGAAGTGACTCAGCGTGGGGGAATGAGATGACCAAGATTTCGTGACGCCGAAAGCCGGCACGGGTCGATTGTCGCGTGTGCGGGTTCTCCGGCCAAGGCCATCAGGTGCTGAACCTCGTCAACTCTGCGGGAATGAAGCTCGCGCCCATCGAATGCCCGCAATGCCGGAGCTTGCACATCGTCGACACCCCCATTGAGTTCTCCCAGTCGCAATTCGAGGTCGAAGCGTACGCCACCGTCAATGCGGGGATTGATTCCATTGCCAGCATGGTGAGCAGCATGCCGGCCGACTCGGTGACAAACTTTGTCGACATTGGTTGCGGATTTGGATTCTCACTCGCCCTCGCTCGAGATCTGTATGGGTGGAACGTCAGCGGATTTGAGCCCTCGCCATTGGGTATTGCGGGTGCCTCGACGTGGGGGCTTGACATTCGTAACGAGTACTTCACACCACAGAGTTCTCTGACCGATGCGGCCGATTTCATCCTGTCGAGTGAGGTCATCGAACATGTTCCCGAGCCGACAGAGTTTCTGACGACCATCCGCGACCAGATGAAGCCGGATGCGGTGCTCATGCTCAGCACACCCAATCGAGCTGTGGTCTCGCAAGAGTCGCCTGCTGGTGTCGTCGAGTCTGCCCTGAGTCCGGGCTTCCACGTCTTTGTCGCGAGCGCACAGGGGATGCGAACGCTTCTGCGCAGGGCTGGTTTTGAGCACATACGAGTCGAAGAGCGCGGGGAGAGCCTCTTTATTGGTGCGTCGCGCAGTGGCCCCGCTCTCGACAAACTCGTCTTCCGAGACATTCCGCGAACTTCGCTCGAAGATTGGTACCGCCGCGCACGGCAGCGCGTCGAATCGGGAACTTCCCTGCATTTGTCGCTCAGTCGTCGACTTTTCGACTCGTACGTTGCCACGGGAAAGTTGGCCGAGGCGAGGGTTCTCCGGAATGAGTTGGCCACTGAATTTAAGGCCGTCTTTGGAACCGATGATTTTGAATCGCTGGTGCAAAATCAAAACATCGGTCCCGATTCTTTCGCGTTGCCGGTGATTGCCTCGCTGAGTTACGGCGACGGGATACTCGCTCTATTGGGCGACGGCGACGCACTTCGGGCCGCCGAGGCATTTGGCATGTCGATCTCGGCTACGGACGCATGGCACGCACTCG
>JBMOEY010000158.1:0-2070 GCA_049314515.1 Microbacteriaceae bacterium | reverse complement strand
GGATCGGCGAGAAAATTCTGGCCAAGTGCACGACTTGGCTCGAGGCCATGACGCGCAAGTAACTCCGTGATGTCTCGAGGCGTGAGTGTCATGGGATCATCCCGAACCTTCCGCAGCAGCCTTCAGTCGGAGACGCTGCGCAGTTACGACGAGCTTCGCAGTCTCGGACGCTAGCCAGAACGATTCGTTTGGCTCAGCGCGACATGCACCCGGGCCAAGCGCCCCACCCGGAACGAGCGAGAACTCGCTCGGCGATCACGATCTGTTGCTCGCGTGTCGCTTCCCACGGATGAGCGGTGAATTCCTCGCCACCAAAAGCCCTCCATGTCGACCATCCGGAACTGTGGGCGAACTGGAGTCCGCCGCCGTATCCGTTGCCGGAGTTCGCTGCCCAGTTTCCGCCGGTTTCACAGGCGGCGAGTCGGTCCCACTGATTCGGCGAGGCCGGAGCGTTCCCAGTCGGCACCGGTGGCGTCGTAGCGCGTCGTTGAGTTGTTGTGGTCGTCGGTGCCCGACGGGGAGCGACTGTTGTCGGAGGGGCCACCGTCGTGACTGGAGCCGGCTCCGTGACTGTGACTGTGACCGGAACCGTGACGGCCACGGTTGTCGTAGTCGAATCTTCCACAGAGACAGAGGCAACAACAAGGCTCGGATCGGTCGAGCTTGCCGTTTGACTTGCACCGCTGCTCGGGGAGCGCTGGAACATGTCGATCACCAGCAACGGCAAGCACGCGAGCGAGACCACGAGTGCGATCATCAGTCGGCGTTGCGTCGGATGCACGGTGGTGTTCAGAACTACGTCCTTCGTCGAGCAATAGATCCTGGCTACGGCGGAAGGAGGCGCTGCGCGGTCGCACAGTGCAAACTCCGCCCGGAGCCGTCAGATGAACCTAGGAGGGTGTTCGGGTACCTGCAACTATCTCGGAGCCCTGAGACACTCACCGTTCAACTGCGCGTAACCCCTGCTCAGGCCGCCGCGGAGACTTGTCCACAGCTTTGTGCGATAAAGAAAAAACCGCGAATCCCCTGCTACGGGAGCCGATACACCGTCGCGGCATTTTTCCATGTGACATCGGCCACATCTTCAACGTCAATTCCTTTGGCAGCTGCAATTGCCGCCCCCACAACGGGAACGAGGGCAGGCCGGTTCTCTTTCCCACGATGAGGTACCGGCGCCAAAAACGGCGAATCGGTCTCGACGAGCAGTCGATCGAGGGGGCAAAGGGTGGCCGCCGAGAGCACTTCGGGCGCCCCAGGGAATGTGACGATGCCACTGAACGAGAGCCAAGCGCCGAGGTCAAGACATTTCTGCGCTTCTTCAAGGCCACCGGTGAAGCAATGAATCACCGTGCGAGATGGGATGCCTTCACTGGCGAGAATCGCAAAGGTGTCCTCCCACGCCTCTCGGGTGTGCACCACCAATGCGAGGTCATGTTCATGAGCCAATGCGATTTGCTGGACGAAAACCTCTCGTTGCACCTCACGAGGCGAGTTGTCGTAGTGGTAATCGAGTCCACACTCCCCTACGGCAACCACCTTGGGGTCGGCAAGCAGTTCAGCGATCCCCTCGATGCCATGGCTTGCGTCGTGCGGGTGGACACCAGCTGTTGCCCAAACGTTGTCGAACGCGCTCGCAACCTCAATCGCAAGCTTCGATGACGCAAGGTCGCAACCGACAGTGATCATTCGCATCACGCCGGCCTCGTGAGCTTCAGCAATGGTGGCCTCGGCTTCGGGCCAACGGTCGGTTCCATCGCCCAAATGACAGTGATCATCAATCCAACGCATTTCGGCTCCGTCAGTCGGCGGCGGGTTTAGCAATACGAGGAAAGAGCCCATCGCCCTTCACGACCGGCAACCCGCCGGGATACCCGCCCCAGGTCGCGCCAGCGACGCCAGCGTCGGCAGGCGACCCGGCAAGACCAATGCGTTGCCAGATCTGCGCGCAGGTTTCCGGCATGGCTGGAGTTGCGAGAATTGAAACGATGCGCAGCACTTCAAGCGCGTCACCCATCACCGCATCAAGAGTGGGACTTGGTTCCATCTTCCACGGTTCATTCGCTTCGAGGT
>JBMOEY010000157.1:0-2124 GCA_049314515.1 Microbacteriaceae bacterium | reverse complement strand
AACCGCTTGTCGGGGTAGACCTCGATGTTGACGCCTTTGGAACCCGCCTTCCGAGCGTGCCCCCGACCGATTATGTGTATGCCCGTGCCGGAGTGCGACACCTCGACGAATGCACCCGAGGCAATCGCCTTGTAGGTGAACTTCTCGGCCCAGTCGTCGATGAACTTGCCGTCTGCGCCGAGCACGTCGTCCAAGTCGAGCAGGAGGTTGCCATGCGTGATGGCGTAGCCTAACCCGGTGTAGTGCGGCGTGTGATGCTTGAGCGCTTCCATGGCCTCGGGGTGCGACCCCATTGCGGCGTAGTCTTGTGCGGTTTCCATGGTGCCCGACCGACGTCGATGCGTGGTGGGGTAGTACGGAACCTTCCTCCCATCTTCGTCGCGCCACACCAGCCACCGCTTTTCTTCCAGCATATCACCCGGGAGGTGCAGCTGCTTGGTTTGACGTTCGAATTGGATGACTGTCATTTTCTGAGTTTCAGTTTATCAAAAAAAGAGGGGCGCTGAGTTGCCCCAACGCCCCCGCTGCGCCTGACTTAGAAGTCGTCTTCTTCTTTCAGGTCGCCGAATGCGCCGATGTCCGGCTTGCCGCCCGAGAGCGCCTCGCCTTCCTTGACCTTCTGGTAGGCACGCAGCCCGAACGACACGCCTTGGTTGCCGGAGGCGTCGTAAGCATACGTCGTCCACTGCACCCGACCGTACTGCCCAGCGTACACTTCAGCCGCGTCGAGGATCTCTTGCTTGGAGCGATCGATCACGACGGGTTGATACTTGCTGCTGAACGTGATCATAACTGCGCCTTCCGTAGCCCAGCCGAACCAGTCGGGCTTGGTTTCGCACAGCGTGATCGGATACCCGCTCTTGGGTTCGAGCGACTTGCGCTTGACCCCGGCAGGGACTTTCGCGCCGAACCGCTCGGACGCAGCATTCTGCACTGCGGCTTCCATGGCTTTGAACTCGTCAGAGTCCTGCGCCTTTTTGTCGAATATCACCACCACCGACCATACATTCTCGCCGCGATCGTTTTGCTGCGGCTTGAACAGGTGAGGGAAGGAAATGCGACCAACGGGTGAGATGTTACTCATAAGAAATTACTCCATTACACAAACACGGCTGGGATAAAGGCACCCGTACTTTACAGCCATACGGCACGGATGTTTTCGAGATCATAAGTCGGGGAACGAACTGGTGTCGACGTCCTTGCGCACCAGCGTCAGCGGACCCGGCTTTTTGACTGTGAGTTCGTCCAAAGGGTAACCCGCCTTTTCTGCCTCGGCGAGCGTCATCGCCTTCAACACGAGTGGGACTTCCACGTCTGTGCGCCACACGCGTCTGCCCTGACTTTGGACAGCCACATAGCCTCGGGGTGGCTTAGCGATTGCGGCGTCGACGAGCTGGTCGAACCAATCCACGATGCGCTTGCGGTTCTCAATGGCCCACAGCATTGTCTCTTCGTCCAGCTCGTCCACAGGACGAAAAGCGATCTCGGCTGCACGGTGTGCTTCGGCCTTGCGCTCGGGGCAAATAGTCGCTGCTGGGCAGTACTGGCAGTGCTCACCCGCCTTGCGCGGTGCGTCGGGGTTCTTCAACAACGCCGCAGCTGCCTCAACGATCGAGTTCACAATTGCGTCGAAGGTCTTGCGCGGCATCTCGGCTGATCGGATCCCACCAGCCCTAGGTTGCACGATATGTAACACCACCTTACGCGGGTTGAGTCCGTACGTCTTGATCGCCCCCGCTGCATAGATCATCAACTGCGTGTTGCCCCGAGCTTCGACCTTGTTGTATCCGTACTTCAGGTCGAACACTTCGAGCGTGCTCTTGTACGAGACAACTGCGTCTGGGGTGCCATGGATGTCGTCGTTGACGTACACGCGCTGCTCAATCCACAACTGCGCGCCCTTGCGGTCTGCCGAGGCACGCACCCGGTTGACGTACATCTCGACGTCACGGTAAGGATTCTCCCGTTCTGCCACATGGAGCAGGATCCTCGCAGCCCACTGATGCGCGTCGGTGCCCTCGTCGGCGGCTGCTGAAGACTTCTGTGCAGGAGCCTTTTCCGTGAGCCAGACGCTGCCGGGGCATGCCAGCCAACGCGAGCTACCAGAAGGGGAGAGTTTTGCGT
>JBMOEY010000156.1:0-2177 GCA_049314515.1 Microbacteriaceae bacterium | reverse complement strand
GACTTGATGCCGTGGATGAAGTTCGAGTGCACGTAGTCGATCGGAGCGGTGCGCTCCATCTTGTCAATGCGCGCAATCAGGTCTTCAAAAATGATGATGAGTTCGATGCGTGCTAGTGCGTTGCCGAGACACATGTGAGGGCCTCCGCGTCCGAACGTCATGTGCTCGTTCGGCATGCGCGTCGGATTCATCGACTCGGGGTTCTTGAACACGTCGGGGTCACGGTTGCCGGAGGCGAACCACACAACGACTTTCTCGCCTGCCTTGATGTCCTTGCCACCGAACTCGACGTCTTTGGTTGCCGTGCGACGGAAGTGGTAGATGGGGCTGGCGTAACGAAGGAACTCTTCGACGGCCCACGGAATGTCCTGCGGGTTCTCTTGCAAGTACTCGATGACCTGTGGATTCTCGATCAGGTTGTTCATCGTGTGCGCGATGGTCTGGCGAGTGGTCTCGTGACCGGCCACGATGAGCAGCAGGAAGTTCGTGTGGAAATCCTTGTCTGACAGGGGGATGCCGTCCATGGGCATCTGGTTGATCATCGTCGAAACCAGGTCGGTGCCGTTTCGGCCCTGGCGCTGGCGACGCAGCTCGTCGCCGTAGGCGAACACCTCGAGCGCAGCGGGCGAGCGGAACGGGACGAGGCGGAATTCTTCGCTACCTTCATCCGTCGGCAGCATCTGCGTAAGGTCAGGGTCGCTCGATCCGATCATCGCGTTACCCCAGCGAATGATGCTGTCGATGTCTGTGTCGGGAATATCGAGAAGACGAGCGAGAACACGAATCGGGAAGTCGGCTGCGACGTCACCGAGGAAGTCGAACTCACCCTTGGCGAAGGCCGTGTCGAGAGTTGTGGCGGTGAGACCGCGAAGGAAGGTCTCGTACTTCGCCACGTTGTTCGGCGTGAACTCGTTCTGGAGCAAGCGGCGAAGGGCGCGGTGGCGAACGCCATCGGAGTCAAGCAACGAGCGTCGAGCTTCTTCTTGGTCGGAGTCGAGCTCTTCGAGGTTGGTGAAGTGGTTGCTCGTGAACGTGTCGGGGTTGCGCAGCACCTTGACGATGTCGTGATACTTCATCACCGACCAGAAGCCGTGGCCACCATCCGTCTCGTCATTCCAGTTGACCGGTTCGTTTTCGCGGAGGTCAGCGAAGAGCTCCCACGGGGCGCCATTGTCAAAAAGGTCAAGGTTGGCGAGTGAAACGGATGCCATGAGTATCTCCTCATTGAGATTGTTTGGATACGAACAATATCCCTAATATAGCCCGATTGACTTATTCTTCGTCAAGTACTCCACCACAATGGAGGAACAACGTTGTGAGGAATGGTGAAATGACGGGCAGTCACACTCTGGGCGAGACCGAAGCGCGCGTTGCCAATCGGCTGAGTCACATGACTCTCGACTTCGAGGCCATGGCGGTGACGTCGAACCTGTTTCGCGCGGCCAGTGCCGTTCGCAATCACTTCGAACGCAACGTGCTCGCGGAGAGCGGCCTGAGCTGGACTGCGTTCGTCGTGTTGTGGGTTACCTGGATCTGGGAGCCGGCCGAAACGCGAGACATTGCAGCCGAGGCGGGAATCTCGAAGGCGACGCTGACGGGCGTGCTGAGCACGTTGGAGAAGCTGGAACTGGTTCGCCGCGAACGCAGCGAAACGGACGGTCGACTCGTTCTCGTCAAGCTGACAACGCAGGGCAAGACTCTGATGGAAACGCTGTTTCCAGCGTTCAATCGACAAGAGATTGAAGTTGTGTCGCCCGTCGTCGACAATAAGCGCGGCGACCTGGCTGACATGCTGCGAGCCATTACGGCCAACATCGAGGGCTAGCGGGCAGTTGTGCCGGCCTTTGGGGGCTTTGCGGACTTTGCCGCCTCGGCAACGAACCGTTCGAACAACTCTGCCTGCGGTCGGTTGGTGTCGTAGTTGTCTTCGGGGTGCCACTGCACGCCAAACGCCCACGCGGGTGCGTCAATCTTGACCGCCTCGACATTTCCCTCGGCGGAGCGCCCGATGACCTCCAGCCCGGGAGCGAGCGTGTCGATCATCTGGTGGTGGTAACAGGAGGCGTCGACCGTCGCTGTGGAAAGACCCAGTTCGTCGACGCAGGCCGTGAGGGTGACGGGGGCGACGTGGTGCAGGTGTGGCGCATCCATGTGCTGAATCAGCGTGCCACCGAGTG
>JBMOEY010000155.1:0-2177 GCA_049314515.1 Microbacteriaceae bacterium | reverse complement strand
TTCCGTAGCGCTTGAAAAGCTGCTCTGCCCGAGCGACCGACACGGTGCCGCGGTGATTTTCCACCCACAACTCGCGAGATGCGTCATCCTCCGGAAAGTTCTTGCCACCACCAATGTGGTGGCCGCGCGTATCGACAGTGCGCGCTCGATTGAGCAGGGTCGCCACGATTCCAGAGACGTGCTCGCCGAGCGCACGGAACGTGGTCCACTTGCCACCGACGACGCTGAGGAGAGGGACATCCTCATGGTTCGCCAGAGTTGCCTCGTCAATGCGATAGTCGCGCGACACGAATCCGGGGAGCGCGTCACCCTGCTTGGGCAGCGGGCGAATGCCCGAGAAGTGAAACACAATTTGCGAGCGCTCAAGAGAAATGCCGGGCAGGATGTGTTTCACGAGATCGAAGAAATAGTCGATCTCCGCGTCGGTGCACACCGCCGGCTCATTGGCGTCAACGAAGATGTCCGTCGTGCCAATCAACACGCGGTTCTTGACCGGGTAAATCAGAACGATACGACCGTCGGAGTTTTCAAAGAACAACTCACGTCCGGCCAATTCGGCGAAGAGCTGCGGATGATCCACCACGATGTGCGAACCCTTGGTCCCACCCATAAAATCGGTCGAGCGTCCCAGAGCCGAGTTCGTGATGTCCGTCAACGGGCCAGACGCGTTGATGACGACGGATGCGCGCACGAGGTGAGTTTCACCGGTGAGCATGTCAGTGACCTCGACACCGCCGTCTCGAGCTGCCGTTGCGGCGGCGTACGTGACCACGGAGGCGTTGCCGGTGGCCTGCGCATCCGCGATCAAATCGAGAGCGAGACGTTCGGGTTCGTGCACCGAGGCGTCGTAGTAGCTGGCAACGTATTTCACGTTTCGCCGCAGTGAAGGGAACTGCTGGCGAGCCCGGCGGCGGCCGACGAACGTGAAGCGCGACATGACCGCGTTTGCCCGACTGAAAGTTTCGTAGATGATGAGCCCGACGCCGATGAGAATCGCGCCACGTTCCGCGCGCTTACCCTTGCCGTGATTGATCATCTTAAGAGGTGCCTGCCAGAGGCCTGAGGTCAGCGAGAAAATTGGCACGAGCGTGCGTAGCGGTTTGACCACGTGCGGTGCGGTGCGTAAGAGGTCGTTTCGTTCGATGACTGACTCGCGCACGAGACGGAACTCGCCGTTCTCGAGGTAGCGAATGCCGCCGTGAATCATGTGTGACGACGCGGCGGAGGCGCCTGACATGACGTCACCGCGGTCGATGAGAGTGACCGTCACACCTTGCAGGCTGAGGTCACGCATGATTGAGATGCCGTTGATGCCACCACCGATGATGAGCACGTCGCTCGAGTGGTTGGCCAGAGCGGCGAATTCGGCACGAAGCTCCTGTGTCATTGACTCACGCTTCTTTCTTTCTGGGGCAGGGCTCATGAGGCCCTCGCAAGGGATGAGGAATCCGAGTCGAGGGGAAACGCGCCAAACAGATCTGCCAGGGTCGACTCCCCCTCGGCATCGGCGGCAAAGTTCGCAATGAGGGCGGCTTCGAGTTGATCACGTGTAATCGCCGACAACTCGTCGCTAACGGAGCCGAGCGTGCTTGGGTTCCAGTCGAGTTCTAGTAGGTCGTTCACGCGCGTGAGCACTTCCGACACATTCGACGAAACCGAATACGGGATGCTCGCGCTGAACAATCGCGCTCCACGAGTCACCCGCTGCGCGGTACCCACGAGTTTGACGGCACCACGGGCACTGATGCTGTAGTCGCCCGGGCAGTATTCGCCGGTGACCGGAGCGACGGCTGTCTCAACTCCCAGATCGGCGAACATGGCAAGGAACTTCTTACCGAAGTCGGCAAAAACATCACGATGGGCGACACTTCGACCGCGATCTTCGGGCGTGATCACATCGAGCACGAACCAATCGGTGTCAAGGGCGACGGCGCGACCTCCGGCTGGGCGAATGTAGGGCTCAAACCCAAATGTGGTTGCCTCGGCAACGGCCTCCGCGAATCCGTTCAGGAGGGCCTCCCGACGGCTAAACGCAACCGTCGACCCAGGACGGTAGAGGCGCACGATGCGCCCGAGCTCGTTGTTTTCCGCCACGAGATGCAACACGCGCTTCGACGCCTCGAGACCGGCGCTCGAATTGAGCCCGCGGTCACGTTCGCCGGCGAGGCCGCGAATGA
>JBMOEY010000154.1:0-2212 GCA_049314515.1 Microbacteriaceae bacterium | reverse complement strand
ACCGCCGAATTCCTGGCCCAGGGTTACTGGAGTTGCATCCATGAGGTGGGTGCGGCCGGCCTTCACTGCGGTCTTCCAAAGTTCGCGCTTCTCTTCTAGCGACACTGCTAGGTAGTCGAGAGCCGGAAGTAGGTCGTTGATGAGCGCACCTGTCACGGCAACGTGCACCGAAGTCGGGAACACATCGTTTGATGACTGGGATGCGTTGACGTGGTCGTTAGGGTGAACGTCTGAGCCCAAGAGTGCGGTGGCCAGAGTTGCCAAGACCTCGTTCATGTTCATGTTTGAGCTCGTGCCTGAACCCGTTTGGTACATGTCGACCGGGAATTCGGCGTCGTACTTGCCTGAAATCACCTCATCGGCTGCGGCAGCGATTGCCGTCGCGATTGCTCCGTCGAGCACGCCGAGCTCGGCGTTGGCCAGGGCCGCAGCTTTCTTGATCTGAGCAAGCGCGGCGATATGTGCTGATTCGAGGGCGGTGCCCGATATCGGAAAGTTCTCGACAGCGCGCTGAGTCTGTGCCGCGTAGAGCGCGTTCTTCGGAACCCGCACCTCGCCCATGGTGTCGTGCTCAATGCGAAATTCGTCGTTCGTGGTCATGGCAGAGCTGCCTTTCCGGTGAGCCAGTGGGGGTGAGCTATTCGATGACGCCAATGACCACGTCAGGGGTGACAACACCCTGGTCGAGCCGGTAGTTCGCGCCGACGATGGCAAGATTGCCGTCAGCGATGGCAGATCCAATGAGTTCACTTGACTCGAGAACCTCGGCAATGGTGTCACGTAAGTGTTCGCGTCCGACCGCCAGCGCATCCACATCGGCAGGATTCAGCGTTCCGTCGGGTGCAAATTGACCTGCTGCCCCAGCAACACGGCGAATTGCCGGCGTGATGCGTGCCACCAAATTGCTGATGTGAGGTGGAAGTTCTGTGGCGTCGGGGCCGAGCATATTGATGGCACCGTTGACGGCACCGCAGTTGTCGTGGCCGAGCACAATGATGAGCGGAACCTCAAGCACAGCCACGGCATACTCGAGCGAGGCGACGACGGATTCAGAGATGATTTGCCCGGCGTTACGAACAACGAAAAGGTCACCGAGTCCCTTGTCAAAGATGATTTCGGCAGAAAGCCTGCTGTCACTACAGCCAAAAAGGGCAGCCCCCGGGTTCTGTGCCACAACGAGATCATTGCGTCGTTCGACATCTTGACGCGGATGCGCGGGCGCGCCGTCAACAAATCGCTTGTTTCCCGCGAGCATGTCAGCCCAGGCTTGAGCCGGGCTGACATGCGTCGAGCCAGCTGCGCCGGTCATTGGGTCTCCGTCGCTTCCGACAGCGAGACAACGGCGGCGCTCACCGCGGAGGCAAGCACCGCGAATTCGCCGGTGTCGGCATCTCCGCGCAAAAGATAGGTCACGCCGTCGAGGGTGGTGACCAGCGCGTAGGAGTTGTTGCCCGCGCTTTGGTTGTCATACACGTCCCACGTGACGCCGTCGAGGTTCACCGTCGAGACAGGCCTTGTGCCTTCCATGCGGCCACTGATCCAGGCTGCATTCGCACCGAATGCCTGTTCGTATCCGATGTAACCCTGTTTCGGCGTGACGAAACCAATTCGCCATTCTTGCGTACCGTCGGCGCCGGCACGCACCTCTGCGGCGTTTGCTGACCACGTCTCGTCGAGCACGGGAACAACAATCGCACTCGACACGTTTGCCTGCGCGGTTTCGGCGACAGTGACGTAGTCCACCTGCCAGGCCGGAGCTTCGTCGGTTCGGGGCACGGCAAAGAAAATGATTGCCACAACGCTCAGGGTGGCCAGCATCGAGAAAACCAGATTGTTGACGGTCTTGCGCTGACGATAGAGACGCGAGTTTTCTGTCCGCCGAGCCGCCTCTTCTTCGGGAGTCTCGGGGTGGCCGAGCTCCGCAACAATCGGTCTAGCTTTGGCGCGCGGCATTCAACCGTTCCTTTGCCCCGGCAAGCCATTCTTCGCAACGGGCAGCGAGAGCTTCGCCGCGCTCCCACAGTCGCAATGTCTCTTCCAGTGTGCTCTGACCCTTTTCGAGTTCTGCGACCACGGCAACGAGCTCGGTGCGGGCATCTTCATAGGAAAGTTGCGTCGGGTCGATTGGCTCAGCCATGGTCATGATTCTACCTTTCGCGCGTTCGTACCCGGTTGGTGTTCGCCCTCGCTTGTGGCGTCAATGGAACCCTCG
>JBMOEY010000153.1:0-2212 GCA_049314515.1 Microbacteriaceae bacterium | reverse complement strand
GGCCAAGGAAGTGGTCACTCGAGTCCGATCACGCGGCCATCTGCGAGTGGTCGGCATCACCGGGTCGAATGGCAAGACCACGACCAAAAACTTGGTTGCGACCATGTGTGCCCAGCATGGTGAAACGGTGTGGCCGAGAGCATCGTTCAACAACGAGGTGGGCGCGCCTTTAACGATGCTCAAGGTGACGCACGATACGCGCTTTCTCGTCTTGGAACTCGGCGCAAGTGGAATCGGGCACATCGCTCGATTGACCGCGCTGGCGCCCCTCGACATCGCGGTTGTACTCATGGTGGGCTTGGCGCATGCGGGTGAGTTCGGCGGGATTGAGAACACCGTGATCGCCAAGTCCGAGATTCTTCAAGGGTTGTTGCCCAACGGAGTTGCGATTTTGAATCGGGATGACCATCGTGTCGCGTCGATGCAGGCTCATGCTCCGGGAGTCGTCGTGTGGTTTGGTCGCACCGAGGCGAGCGATATCCGAGCGATGAATGTGGAATCGACTCTGGCGGGAACAACATTTGATGTCGTCGCCTTTGGCGAAAGCGCGTCAGTTCAATTCCGCGTGATCGGAGAGCATCACGTGATGAATGCACTCGCAGCCATTTCGGTCGGTCATGCGTTGGGATTCACGCTTGCCGACTCCATCTCCGCACTTGAGAGCGTCACGCTCGCGGAACGGTGGCGAATGCAAGTGTTCGCCGGCAACGAGATCACGATCATCAACGACGCCTATAACGCGAGCCCCGATTCCATGGCAGCTGCGCTCAAAACACTCGTGCACGTGTCGCCTCCCGGGTCTCGGAGGTTTGCCGTGCTCGGTGCCATGGCTGAATTGGGGGAGTACTCGGGCGAGGAACACGATCGGATTGCCTTGCTCGTTGTTCGCCTCAACGTCGATCTCGTGGTTGTCGTGGGAGAAGATGCGCGACGGCTCCATGTCTCGTCCGTGAACGAAGGTTCCTGGGCTGGCGAATCCGTGTTCTTTGAGACTCCCGAGGAGGCATACGATTATCTCGTCGCCCACGTTCGTCCTCGGGACGTGTTACTTGTCAAGTCCTCGAATTCAGCGAACTTGCGATTCCTCGGTGATCGATTGGGAGAAACGTACGCGTGAGCACTCTGCTACTGGCTGGAGGAATCTCCCTCGTCTTTAGTCTGTTCTTCACACCCGTATTCGTGCGATTGTTTCGTCGAATCGGTTGGGGGCAGTTCATCCGTGACGATGAAGCCAATGATCATCATTGGAAAAAGGGCACCCCTACCATGGGTGGCATCGTTATCGTTCTCGCGGTGATTGTCGGTTTCTTTCTCGCAAGCTGGATTACTGATTCCTCGATTGCGCTTTCGCCGTTGCTTGTGCTGTTTCTCATGGTGGGGCTCGGAACCGTTGGCTTCATCGACGATTTCATCAAGACCCACAAGCAGCGCAGCCTCGGGCTCAATGGCTGGTGGAAAATTGTGGGTCAAGTTGTTATCGCAACGGCATTTGCCCTGCTGTCAATCAGTTTTCCCGATAGCAACGGTCTGACGCCGGCGTCAACCCACGTGTCCATTGTTCGAGATACGGGGCTGGACTTTCTGGCGCTGGGCAAGGTTCTGGGAATTGTGCTCTTTTGCGTATGGATTATTCTGATTGTCACAGCGACCACTAACGCCGTTAATTTGGCTGATGGACTAGACGGACTTGCCTCCGGGTCGACCATTTTCGCGATCGGCGCCTTCGTGATTATCAATTTTTGGCAGTTCAATCAGTCTTGCTTCAGTAAGACCATTGACGCCGACGTACTCTACAAGTGCTATGAAGTGCGCGACCCCCTTGATCTGGCAATCATCTCGGCAACCATTGTGGGGGCGCTGATTGGTTTCCTCTGGTGGAATACGTCTCCGGCACAGATATTTATGGGCGACACGGGTTCAATGGCCCTCGGCGGCGCCCTTGCCGCTTTGGCAATTTTGAGTCAAACAGAGTTGTTGCTCATCTTGATTGGCGGTCTGTTCGTTTTCGACACAGCATCCGTGTTGATTCAGCGGGGCTACTTCAAACTTTCTGGCGGAAAGCGGGTCTTCCTGATGAGCCCGATTCATCACCACTTCGAGGTCAAAGGTTGGGCCGAAGTTACCGTCGTTGTTCGATTCTGGATCATCGCTGGTTTATGTGTTGCGGCGGGCGTCGGAACCTTCTACCTTGAGTGGCTCTCGCTCTAGGCGC
>JBMOEY010000152.1:0-2264 GCA_049314515.1 Microbacteriaceae bacterium | reverse complement strand
GTGCCGGGCGTGCCGGGCGTGACAAAAATATTGCCCGGATGCGGATCGGCGTGAAAATAGCCTGCAACGAAAATCTGTTGGAAGGTCGCACGCGCAAGTTCGGCAGCCACAGCGTTCGGGTCTATCCCGGCGGCTAGCAGGGCCGGCACGTCATTGATCTTGATGGCCGTCACGTCGCTCAACGTGAGCACACGGCGAGCGCTGCGCTCCCACACGACGTCGGGCGTGGCGATGCGCGGATCGTCGGCAAAAATTTGCGCGAATCGCTCGACGTTCGACGCTTCGTTGACGTAGTCGATTTCTTGCATGCTCGTGGTGGCGAATTCTTCGACGAGCGCGGGAGCATCGGCTCGGCGCGAAACGAGCTTCACGCGCGAGAGCCAGCGACCCACACGACGCAACGCGACGAGGTCGACCTCCACGATCTCTTCGATACCGGGGCGCAGAACCTTGACGACGACATCCGTGAATCCCACCTCGGCAGCGATGCCGGGTGAGAGTCGTGCCCGGTGGGCTTGGCCGAGTGAGGCGGCCGCAATCGGCGACTCGTCAAACCACTCGAAAGCGCGCTCGAGTGGCAGCCCGAGTTCGTTCTCGATCTGGGCGGCGATGCTCGCAAACAGCTCGGGTGCAACCTCGTCTTGCAGACCTTCAAGTTCACGCGTAATTTCAACCGGCAACACATCGAGGCGCGACGACAAGAATTGGCCAACCTTGATCATCAGGCCGCCGAGGTCGGCAGCCAAGACGTGAAATCGACGAGCGAGCTTCTGAATTCGACGGATGCGCCCACGCGCGGCCAGCTTGCGAAGCCCGAGTTGTGGCAACACGAGTTCGAACCACCACGACTGAGCGAGAGCGAGTGACGCGAAACGCGTGATGCGCCGATAGCGCGCTCGCAATGCCCGAATGTTCCGCGGATTGGAAGCAATCTCGTCGGGAGAAAACGTGAGGCGAATCGGCCCCGTGGGCACCGGCCTAGTCCTCGGCGAGAATCGCGTACAGCTTGCGACGCGTCTCGTCGAGCAGCGCGGCAGCGCGTTCCTTCTGCTCTTTCGTGCCCGACTGCGCAACCTGAGCAGCTGCTTGAGCGAGCTTCGCTCCGCTCTTCGGCACTGCCGAGTTGGCATCATCCCACTGCGGCAACTTCCAGTCGCGCATCATGTCGATGCGCGGAGCGTGGCGGCGTGAGGAGCCCGAACCGGACGCGCCAGTGGAACCCGCGGACCCATCGGATGCCGAGTCTTTCGCCGCCGCAGCAGCCTCGCGGCCAGTGTCGGTGAGTGAGTAGAGCGTGCGCTCGCCCTTTACTTTGGCGGTGAGCAAGCCTTCATCGGTGAGCTGGGCAAGGAGCGGGTAAATGTGGCTGGCCTGGGGCATCCAGCCGTCATTTGCCTCACTTATCGCCTGCATGATCTGGTGTCCGTTTTTCGGCTCGTCGAGCACCGCGACAAGAATGTCGTCGCGAAGGTCGCCGGGTGCGAAATCTTTGGCGACCTTGGCCGTCCAGCGGGCGACCTCACTCGACATCACGGCGTCACGGATGCTCTCAACCGCATCGCGAATGTCTGAACCGATGGTGGATTTGCTGGCCATGACCGTATCCCTTCGGAAAGTTCGTGCGGGCCAAGACGAGCCGCGCACGTGTCCCTAAAAACGATACGCCCGTTGGCTGGGTGTCACGTGCTAGCGAAAGTCTCTGGCCACACGAGCAGGTTACGCACAAAGAATTCACTCGGGACTTCCGAGAGAGGCGGAACAGGGTCTGCAACGTGGATCCGGAGAAACTCTGGAAACTCGAGACGATACACATTGTCGAAAACCCAAACCGGCGCCGGGAGTTTCTCCTGATTGAGACGCCACTCCACGAGCGCAGCAATCGCCGTATCCCACAGCCGTGAACCGGTTGACAGTGGTTGAGTCACCACGAGCAATGCGCGACGAAGCCCGTGTTCGGCCAACAAAGCGTCGTTCAGTTGGATGAGTGCCCGGAGTGCACGATCTAGGTCATCGTTCGCCAGGTGCTGGGAGATCTGCTTCGACGCGAGTGATGCCATATCTGTGCGAGTCGGAACAACGGCAAGGTGCTGACCCGTCGCACGAACGATTTTTTCAACTGTGCCAAAATCCGCATCTCGCCCGTTTTCGATTCGCGAAATAGCACTTTGATCGAGGGATGCGAGGTCGGCAAGCTGAGCCTGGGTCAAATTGCTCGACTTTCTCGAGACGCGCACTACTTCTGCTGAACTTTCCACCGTCTGTCC
>JBMOEY010000151.1:0-2274 GCA_049314515.1 Microbacteriaceae bacterium | reverse complement strand
CGAGCGTGACGAGCGTCTCCTCGAGCGGCGTGGAGCGGTCGACGCCGTGGATCTGGTAGAGGTCGACGTAGTCCGTGCGCAGGCGCCGCAGGCTCTCGTCGATCGACGTGAGGATGTGCTTGCGCGAGAGGCCCGCGTCGTTGTGGCCAGGCCCCATGCGGCCGCGGACCTTGGTCGCGATCACGAGCGAGTCGCGCGCCACGCCGAGCTTGTCGATCGCCCCGGCGACGAGCTTCTCGCTCTCGCCCTCGTGGTAGACGTTCGCGGTGTCGACGAAGTTGACGCCGGCGTCGATCGCGGCCCGGAGCTGCGCGGCGACCGCGTCGAGGCCGAGGTCGCCGATGGTGGCCCAGAAGCCCTTGCCGCCATAGGTCATGGTGCCGAGGCAAAGCTCGGAGACGTAGAGGCCGGTACGGCCGAGTCGTCGGTAGCGCATCGCGGATCCTTCCTTCAGGGTTCGTGGTCGGTGCGGGCCGCCCCCGCCGCGCGTGTCGATCCCACCGCTGTCGGTAGCTCGTCGGTCGCGCCGAAGCACGCCGCCTCCGCCGCGCCGCCCGCGATCGCCGGGATAGCGGGAGCACGAGCAGGACCGCGGCGTCGCACCACGCCGAGCAGGCTACGGGATCGCGACCGAGGTCGCCGCCCTCGCCGCACGGGCGTCCTACCCCGCCCGGCGGTGCGTGCTACGAAGGGAGCCCACATGCCCCGGAAGCTCCTCGTCGCGACCCACGGACACTGCTTCGACGGCATGGCGAGCGCCGCGCTCTTCGTGCACCTCCTGCGCGCCCTGCGCGGCAAGAGCGCCCCGGAGCTGCGCTACAAGTCCTTCGGCTACGGGCCAGGGCTGCGCATGATCCCGGAGGCGTGGCTCGACGGCGACGAGAACGCGATCCTCGATTTTCGGTACACGCCGAGCGACCGAGTGAACTGGTACTTCGATCACCACGTCACCGCCTTCGGATCCGATGCCGAGCGCGACGCGGCGATCGCCGGCGCGCTGCCCGCAGACGACCCCGCCGACGGGCGCCACGTCCTCGCCGAGCGGCGTCTCCGACACAAGATAGCGATACCCGTTGCCGACCGCGGTCCATCGTGCGAGGGCGCGCTCCCAGAGCGACCCGCGCCAAAATCCAAGACTGAGTTTGATGTCCATCGTCACTCCACCGGAACCTTGTGTAATGCGCGAGCTGCCTCCACAATCGAGCCCGAAATCGACGGGTAGACAGCAAAGGCTCGGGCAACGTCATCAACGGTGAGTCGATGCTCGACAGCGAGCGCAAGAGCAAAAATCAGTTCGGATGCGCGCGGCGCCACAATCACTCCGCCAATGACGGTGCGGCTGGTGGTGGTCGTGATGAGTTTTACAAAACCGTCCGAGATGCCCTGCATCTTGGCGCGCGGGTTTGCCGAGAGCGGCAACTTGTGAATCGTGCCGCGAATGATGCCCGCCTCAATCTCGGCTTGCGACCATCCGACCGTCGCGATTTCGGGCTGGGTGAAGATGTTGGAGGCAACGTTGCGCGCCTCAAACGGATCAACAGCATCGCCGAGTGCGTGGAAAGCGGCGTTGCGACCCTGCATCATGGCGACAGATGCCAACGGCATCCCGCTTGAACAGTCACCGACGCCGTAAATGTTGGGCACGCTCGAGCGGGCGACGCGATTGACGCGAATATGACCCGATTCGCTGAGCTCCACTCCTGCCTCTGCGAGGCCGATGTCAGACGTGTTCGGAATCGACCCCACCGCCATCAGACAGTGCGTGCCTTCGACTGTGAAGCCATCGGCAAGAGTGACGGTGACTCCGGTCGGCGACGCCACAACCGACTCGGCCCGAGCCTTCATCTGTAGGTGCATCCCTCGACGTTCAAACACGCCTTGCAGAAGCAGGGCCGCGTCAGCATCCTCTCCGGGAAGAACCTGATCTCGGCTCGACACGAGTGTCACCTCAGAACCGAGAGCGCGATACGCGCTCGCAAACTCGGCACCTGTGACGCCCGAACCTACGACAATGAGGTGTTCCGGGATCTGAGTCAGTGAATACAGCTGCGTCCAGGTGAAGATGCGCTCACCATCCGGTGTCGAGCTTGGCAATATGCGCGGACTCGCACCGGTACTCACAATGATCGTGTCGACCTCGATGCGATCGAAGTCGGTGCCGGCGGGTCCGGTTGACGCGATGACCGCGTTCGGTCCGTCGAGTCGACCGTGTCCGGAGATAACCGTCACGCCCGCCTTCTGCAGCTTGCCCGTCATGTCGTCCGACGTCGCTTT
>JBMOEY010000150.1:0-2285 GCA_049314515.1 Microbacteriaceae bacterium | reverse complement strand
GCCGCTCATGGTTTTCCTTCCACAGATGGCGCAGTTACGGATATGACAGCGCGATTATCTCTGACATGCCCCGCGCGAGCGGTCTGGAATGGCACCTAAACGAATGAATCCAGAATACGGTGTGCGACCGACAACTTGTCACCACTCGCGCGTTCAATCGCCGTGTCAACTTCACCATCAGACGTGCGGGTCAGAATGAGGACACTATTTGACTCGGAGCCAATTCCGTCGTCCCACGAAACATGGTTAGCCACCAATACGTCGCACCCTTTGCGTCGAAGTTTTGCCCGAGCCGCACTTTCCAAGTCATCGCCGCTGACAGTCTCGGCGGCGAAGCCGACAAGTAGATACTCTCGCCCGGGAGTCGCCGCTAACGAAGCAAGTACGTCGGTCGTTTCTACTAGCGACAGCGACCGTGGCGCACCATCTACTGATTTCTTAAGCTTCTCGTCGCTCACGTGAGCGACGCGATAGTCAGCCACAGCAGCAGCCATGATCACAATGGCGTTTTGCTCGGCGAGCCTTGTCATGCCGTGCAACATTTCCTCGGCGGTAAGTCCCTCGACGACATCAACTCCGACGGGAATCTCGACATCGAGATACCCCCGAACAAAGGTGACCTCCGCGCCTCGCGCAGCGGCCGCGCGAGCGAGGGCAACGGCCTGGCGTCCGGATGAGCGATTACCGATGAAGCGCACGGGATCGATCGGCTCCCTCGTGCCTCCGCCCGAAATGAGAACCTTCTTGCCGGCCAAGTCGCGTCGGCCCCGCGCCTCGAGAGCAGCGTAGCTCGCTTGCACAATCTCGCTAGCTTCAGCCATCCGTCCGATTCCGGCGTCCTCTCCGGTGAGCGCACCTGAATCAGGACCAACGACGGCAATCCCCCGGGCCCGTAATAGTGCCACGTTGCTCTGCGTCGCTGCGTTAGTCCACATTTCTGAATGCATCGCGGGTGCCACAACCACCTGTCCAGCCGTAGCCAAGATGACGTTGCCCAGCAGATTCGATGCAAAGCCGTGTGCAATGTGAGCAATGGTGTTTGCGGTTGCCGGCGCAACCACCACTACGTCTGCCGACTGACCCAGCGAAACGTGTTTAACGCTCGCCACGTCGTCATACAGTCCTACCGAAACCGAATTGCGACTTAGCGCTTCGAGCGAGGAACGCCCGACGAACTCGAGGGCAGCATCCGTTGCAACAACATGCACATCATGGCCGTCGTGAACGAAGCCGCGGATGATCCCTAGTGCCTTATACGCTGCGATTCCACCCGTGATGCCGACAACAACGCGCAACGAACGGGACATCGCGATGTGAACGTCTAGGCAGACAGCGGTGTGATGACGAGCTTGTCTTCGTTAATCTCACGCAGAGCGACAGACAACGGCTTGTCATCGATGTTGGAGTCGACGAGCGGCCCGACGTTGTCGTACAGAGCACCCTCGTGGAGGTCGGAGTAATAGTCGTTGATCTGTCGAGCCCGCTTGGCGGCGAAGATGACCAGCGCGTACTTTGAGTCAACCTTTGACAGCAAGTCATCAATCGGAGGATTGATGATGCCTTCGGTGTTCTTTGCCATGGCTAAAGCTCCTTTGTAAGTCCCATCAAGTCTACGACCTGCTGAGCTGCCTTCGTGACGTCGTCATTGACCACGCGAACGTCAAACTCGAGTCGCGCAGCCATTTCTTCGCGAGCTGTCTCAAGCCGGCGAAGTCGCTCGGCCGCCTGCTCAGTACCTCTCGTTTCAAGCCGGCGCGAAAGCTCGTCCCACGACGGCGGTTCGAGAAAGACAGTGCGAGCTTCCGGCATATGCGTCTTTACTTGCCGCGCTCCTTGAATATCTATCTCGAGTAACACGCTGACGCCTCGTTGAAGTGACTCGTCAACTGGCCCCCGAGGCGTGCCGTACCGATGGGTTCCGTGAACGACGGCCCATTCGAGAAGCTCGTCTTCGTCAATCAGTCGATCAAATTCCTGCGGACTGACGAAATAGTAATTGACCCCCTCGATCTCCCCTGGGCGCGGTGGCCTCGTCGTTGCACTGACCGACATGTGCACATCCGGAAAGTCCTGCAGGATGCGCGCGACGACCGGGCCCTTTCCCCCAGCTGTGGGCCCCGCAAGAACAACGACCCGCGAGGTACCGTGCTCATGGCGTGCCCGCGCGCGATCGGCCAGAAAAGCTCGCAGATTGACACGCTGGCGACGACCAAGTGCACCGAGTCGCTTACGCGGTGAAATTCCCAGAGTCGCCATCAATCCATGAACCTTCTTCTCACCGAGCG
>JBMOEY010000149.1:0-2393 GCA_049314515.1 Microbacteriaceae bacterium | reverse complement strand
GCCGGCAGTTCGGCGTGCACGCGCTGCGTGCCCTCGTCGAGTTGACGTACGCCCGACACGGTCGAACCGGAAATGTCTATTTGCCCAAGTTGACCCAGGTGGGGGAGGCCAAGGTGTTCCGCGATCATCGCGGGAACCACGCCGCCGCGACCGTCGGTCGATTCGTTACCGGCAACCACGAGGTCGGCGCCCAGTTCACGCACGGCAGCAGCCAGAGCAGTGGCGGTCAGTGCCACGTCGGCTCCGGCAAGTTGGTCGTCGACGATGTGCACGGCGGATGCGCATCCCATGGCCAGCGCCTTCTTGAGCGACTCGCTCACATCACCGGGGGCCATCGTGACGACAACCACTTCGGACGACTTGTCTGCATCGGCGATGGTCAGAGCGACTTCGAGCGCGCGTTCGTTGATTTCGTCGATGACGTTGTCACCCGAGCGATCGGCCCAGCCGGTCGACAGATCGAGCTTGCGTTCGCCCCACGTGTCGGGCACCTGCTTCATCAGCACAACGATTTTCATCGGCGGAATCCTTAACTCTAGGGTCGCGACCGGAGGTCGAACCGCAACAAGAATATATTATATTTGGCGTATGCGCCACATCAAGCTTGCGTGGCTGCAAGCCTGTCGCGCCCTACTGCTTCCGGCGCGCTACCCCTGCGCCGCGATGCGCGCGTCGACGTGACTGGCAAGTTGCTCGCCAGCGCGGCGCACGTGCTCGACCATCTCTCTGCGGGCGAGCTCTGCGTCGCCGGCGGCGATGGCCGAGAGCAATCCGTTGTGGTCGTGCACCGTTGTCTCGGGCCACCCGTTGATCGACGCGTAGAAGCGACTCGGTGCGTAGCGCGAAACGAGCTTGATGACCCAGGCGAGACGCGGTGCTCCGGCGGCGAGGTTGATCTCGCGGTGGAAGGCGTGATTGAGCTCTTCGAGTTGAGCGAGGTCATCCCGCTTCGCTGCTGCAATCAGGTCGTCGTGAATCTTTTGCATGCGGCCAACCACGTCGGGTGTTGCGTTGACCGCGGCCCGCGCAGCGAGCTCGCCGGCGACCATGGCCTGCACGAGGAACATGTCACGCACGTCGTTGCCGTCGATGCGCGCGACCGTGAAGCCACGGCGGGGAGCGAGGTCGAGAAAGCCCTCGGCACGCAGGGCCTGAAGTGCTTCGCGTGCGGGTGTCGTTGAGATGCCGAGTTCTTCGGCGATTGTTTCGGGGCGAACCGGGGCGCCGGCGGGCAAGTTGCCCGAGGTGATCTGGTCGCGCAGGTAGGCCGCCGCCTCATCGCCGAGTTGAACGCGAATCGGTCGAAGCTGAGCATTCATACCGGCGGTGTCTCCTCGTCTGGCAGTGCGCATCCGGCAAGAAATTCCGGCAAAAGCAGTGTCTACATAATATGCGGAGGGACTCTCCTTGCCGGAGAAGTTCTGCACGATATATTATGCATTTATGTCATTGAACTCCACCCCGTACAACCTCTCCGAAGAAGAGCAGATGCTCGTTGACACCGTCCGAGCGTTTATCGACCGGGATGTGAAGCCCACCGTCAACGAGGTGGAACACGCGAACGAATATCCGGCCGCGTGGATCGATCAGATGAAAGAAATGGGCATCTTCGGGCTCGCCGTTCCCGAGGAATACGACGGCCTTCCCATTTCAATGCCCGCCTACGTTGCGGTCACCGAAGAATTGGCACGTGGGTGGATGAGCCTCTCGGGCGCCATGGGCGGCCACACGGTCGTCGCCAAGCTGCTGACGATGTATGGCACCGACGAGCAGAAGAGTAAGTATCTGCCCGCCATGGCCACCGGCGAACTGCGCGCCACGATGGCGCTGACCGAACCCGGTGGCGGTAGTGACCTGCAGGCAATCACAACGGTGGCGCGTGCCGACGGTGACGACCTCGTTATCAACGGTTCGAAGACGTGGATCTCGAACGCCCGTCACTCCGGTCTCATCGCCTTGCTGGTGAAGACCGACCCCAAGGCCGAGCCACGCCACACCGGTATGTCGATCGTGCTGGTCGAACCCGGTGCCGGCATGACCATTTCGCGTGACCTTCCCAAGCTCGGTTACAAAGGCGTTGAGTCGTGTGAGATTTCGTTCGACGACTACCGCACGCCTGCTGCGCAGGTCCTCGGTGGTGCACCCGGACACGGGTTTACCCAGTTCATGAAGGGTCTCGAAGTCGGGCGCATCCAGGTGGCCGCTCGCTCACTCGGAGTCGCCGCAGCTGCGCTCGAGGATTCGATCAAGTACGCGCAAGAGCGCGAGACATTCGGCAAGCCGATTTGGAAGCACCAGTCGATCGGCAATTACCTTGCCGACATGGCGACCAAGCTCACGGCAGCTCGCCAGCTCACTCGCTTCGCTGCCGAAAAGTACGAAAGTGGCGAGCG
>JBMOEY010000148.1:0-2413 GCA_049314515.1 Microbacteriaceae bacterium | reverse complement strand
GTGCGAGGGTCGTACATCGTGGGCAGGATTCCATCGAGAGTGAGTGCCGGATTTAGTCGGTCGCGAACTTTTTCGATTGTCTCCACAAGCATCGCCAAACCACGAAGCGCGAAGTATTCGCACTCGAGCGGAACAATCACTCCTTGACTTGCGGTCAATGCGTTCACGGTCAGCAGACCCAGCGATGGTTGACAGTCAATCAAAATCACGTCGTATTCGGGTGCAACTTTCTTCAACACGTTAGAGAGGGCATGTTCACGTGAAAGCTCGCTGACGAGAAAAACTTCCGCGACGGACAATTCGATGTTGGCCGGCAAGATGTCCACTCCGGGCGCACTCGTCGGCTTAATCACGTCGTGCGGGTCGGTGAGCTTGCCGTTGATGAGGTCGAGTACCGTCGGTGAATCATCAAACGCGTGAACGCCGAAGCCCGCACTCAACGCACCTTGCGGATCGAAATCAACGACGAGAACTCGGCGACCATAATCGGCCAAAGATGCCGCCAAGTTGATGGTCGACGTAGTTTTTCCCACGCCGCCTTTTTGATTGCATAACGCCACAATGCGCGCGGGACCGTGTGACGACAAGACTGGCGGGTCAGGGAACGTCACTAGGCCGCGCGGTCGCGGATTAGCGTTATCAGAAGGGCTGACCATCCGTCGATTCTAGCCTGACGCGTCCATTCTGGTGCTCGCCGCCCGAGCGCGAGGATGCGCCAGCTGATAGCTCTCGCGCAACGCATCCGCAGTCACCAATGTGTAAATCTGAGTTGTTGCGACCGAACTGTGGCCGAGAAGTTCTTGTACCACCCGCACATCAGCACCGCCATTCAAAAGATGAGTCGCGAAAGAATGCCGGAGCGAATGCGGAGACACGTGCGTGGTGAGCTCCGCGCGTTCGGCGGCCGATTGGATAACCAGCCACGCGCTCTGCCGAGAGAGGCGGGCTCCACGAGGTCCAAGAAAGAGCGCCGGTGTCGAGCGACCTCGAGCGGAGAACACGGGACGAACGCGGACGAGATACCCGTCGAGGGCCGCGCGGGCAAATGATCCCACCGGAACGAGACGTTGCTTATTTCCTTTCCCGCGCACACGCACCATACCCTGAGTGTCAGTGATGTCATCGACATTGAGGGACACAATTTCGGAGATGCGTGCCCCGGTGGCGTAGAGCAGTTCGAGCAGCGCGCGGTCGCGAATTCTTGCGTCGGAGTCCCCATCGCATGCGTCGAGCAATGCCTCGACCTCGGCGATACTCAGCGCTTTAGGCAGGCGCATGGGAAGTTTCGGAGGAGAGATACCGAGCGTGGGGTCGTTCGAAGCGAAGCCCTCGTCGAGTGCGAATCGGTGGAACCCTCGCAAACTCGAAAGAAGACGCGCCTGACTCGATGCGGTCAACGGTGACGCCGGTCGGTCGTGCACGTGACCAACGAACGCGGTCACGAGCTCAGACGTGACCATCTGGCATGAATCTTCTGCTCGAGGGTCGACGCCGTGGAGTGCCAGCCATTCGAGGTAGCCGGCAAGGTCACGACCGTACGCCGCGACGGTGTTCGTCGACAGGCCGCGTTCAATTGCAACGTGTCGAATGTACGACTCTTTCGCGTCGACGAGATTCATATGCGGCGTGCGTCGCGCCAGTCCACTTGGGGCCAGGGTGCGTCACCCGGACGCAGAGTCGACCATCCTCGATCGCGCGACGCGAGAGCCGTCAGTACCGCAATCTGAAAGATTGAGTTTGACACTCTGCCATCGAGAACCGCGTCCACCGCATCGTCGAGCGAAATCCAGCGAACGACCATGTCGGCCTCCTCGCCGGTGCGCTCGAACGTGTGAACGGCAGGCGCCAAATCGCGAGCAATGTATACGCGAATTGCTTCGTCACTACCTCCAGGTGAGGTGCAGTAATCGGCGAGCACGTGCCAGGTGGCGGCCGCGAGATCGACTTCTTCCGCGAGTTCGCGCTGGGCCGAGGCGAGCGGATGCTCGCCCTCCAGGTCGAGCAAACCCGCGGGTATTTCCCACTCTCGCAACCTCACCGGATGGCGGTACTGCTTGATCGTGACAAACCGGTCTTGATCATCAAAGGCCATGACCGCCACCGCACCGGGGTGCGTAATAAAGTCACGCGTGAGCACCTCGTCGTTGTATCGAAAGCGTTCACTCACGACGTCCCAGACTCGACCGTTGTACACGGTGCCACTTTCGAGCGTGTCAACGGGGGTTGGTTCGTCGATAATCGGGTCAGACACGTTCTAGCTCTCGTCTATATCGAAGAGCCGACTCGCTTGCTGCCGCTCGAGCGACGCTTCGATGAGGCCGGCAAAAAGTGGATGCGCGCGGTTGGGACGCGAACGCAACTCGGGATGTGCCTGCGTCGCGATATAAAACGGATGCACGTCTCGAGGCAGTTC
>JBMOEY010000147.1:0-2419 GCA_049314515.1 Microbacteriaceae bacterium | reverse complement strand
GGAGTCAACGTTCGCGTGGTCTTCGCCGTCATCTTCGCCGTTGGCTCCGCGCTCGCCGGTCTTGCGGGTGTCATTTCGGGCACGCTGTTTCCGTTGCTTCCCGGGCAAGACGGTAGCTACCTTCTCTTCTCGCTCGTCGTGGTCATCGTTGGCGGCATGGGAAGCATCCCTGGCGCCGCCATTGGTTCGGCCCTCGTCGGGATCGTGTCGCAGTTTGCGCTCGTCTTGGCGCCGACGTATGCCTTCGTCTTGACGTTTGCCCTCATGGTCATCGTCTTGGCCGTCCGCCCTCAAGGAATCATGGGTCGCCCCGCATGAGCACATCCACTTCTTCGACACCGCGCACCGCGAACTGGCGGGGCTGGGTCACGGCGCAAAACGTTGTTGTTGCGGTCGTTCTCCTTGCCGCTATCATCTTTCCGCTCGTCGTAGACCGACCTCGATTCTGGCTGCCAAACATCGGCGTTCGCACCCTGTGGATGGGCACCATCGCCATGATCCTGGTGTTTCTCAACAAGTACGTCGGGCTGCTGTCACTGGCCCAGATGACTTTTGCCGGCATCTGCTCATACGGCATCGGGTACTTCTCGGTCACTATGGGCTGGCCGATCATCCCGTCGATTATTTTGTCGCTCGGCGTCGGATCCTTCGCGGGCTGGCTGACCGCACTCATCGCGGTTCGCACGAAGGCCATTTACTTCATGATGATTACCCTCGCCCTGAGCCAAGTCTTTTACTCCTGGGCATCACAGGCGATTGAAGTCACCAATGCTCGCCGCGGAATCGCCCCCATTCCTCGTCCAGACTTTGGCTTCATCAACCTCAACGACATCACGACGTTCTATTACTTCGCATTGTTCTTGGCTGTGCTCTCGTACGCCATCTTCCGCTACACCGCGAAGTCGCAGTTTGGTCTGGCAATTCAGGGCATCAAAGACAGCCCCGAACGGATGAGCGCGCTTGGGTACAACGTCAACCGTTACCGCACTGCGGCCTTGACCCTGGCGGCGTTCGTCGCGTCAATCGGTGGCGTCATTCTCGTCTTTGACCGTAACCAGGTTGACCCGAGCTTTGTCAGCCTCGACGCGACGCTCAACATCCTCGTCGTTGCCGTCGTGGGTGGCATCGGATCACTCGGTGGTGTCTTCATCGGTGGTCTTGTCTTCTCGCTCCTGCAGAACTTCGCACAGGACTTCACCGACCGATACATGACTCTCACCGGCCTGGTGTTCATCGGCGTTCTGCTGTTTTTCCCGACTGGCCTTGTCGGTCTGGGTCCCATAATCCGACGACTGTTTTCGAAGCGGGCAAAGACGTCCACTTCGGCGGAGTCGTCCGAGACGCTGGACGCCGCAAGGCGCGCTGGCACACACAACAAGAAAGGGCAACACAAATGAAAGCAATGCTCAAGAAGAGGCTGGTGCCGGTTGTTGCAATCGCAGCTACCGCTGGCCTCATTCTCTCCGGCTGCTCCGGCGCCGGTGGGGGAGAAACCAAAGAAATCAAGATCGGCGTTCTCGCTACCGACAAGGGCAACCTTGCATTCGGTATGGATGAAGCCAAGGCTGCTATCGGTGTTTCGATGGCTGCCATTGGTGGCACCATCGACGGCGGCGAAATCGACGGCGTTCCCGTGACCATCGTTTACGAAGGCACGGACGGGACGAGCGCTTCAGCTCAGACCGCCGTGAAGAAGCTCGTCGAAAACGACGGTGTTGACATCGTCTTCGGACCGGTTTCGGGTGACGAGGGTGAGACGGTTGTGCAGTACGCACTGACCACGCCTGAGGTGACCTACGTCAACGGATCGGCTAGCCCCGTTGGTATGACACTCGCGGGTGCTACCAACTTCTTCCGCTTCCACGGCGACTCGGCCATGTGGATGGGTGGTCTTGGTGACTATGCCTACAACGAAAAGGGCTACAAGAAGATCTACGCAATCGCAGAGGACTACTCGTTCCCCTACGACAACGCAGGTGGATTCTTCTCTGAGTTCTGTGCCGCTGGTGGGGACGTCACCGGAAACGCATGGGTGCCCGTTGGTACGACGGACTACTCGTCGATCATCGCTCAGATTCCTGCCGACACGGACGCCGTGTACGTGGGTCTTGGTGGTGCTGACGCAGCCAGCTTCCTGTCGCAGGCCGTTACGGCTGGCGTGAGCAAGCCACTCGTTGGTGGAACAATCGCCGTTGACACGACCGCTCTCTCGGGCGACGCAAACATCGCTTCGGTTGCTGTTGGCACCATCGCTGGTGGACCGGTTCCCGGCCCCGACTACAGTAGCCCCGAGTGGCAGACCTTCGTGGCTGAGTACGTGAAGCAGCCCAAGGCGTTCCCGAGCCCGTCGATCTTCTCGATCCTCTACTACAACTCGTTCAACTCGCTTCTTCTCGCTTTGGAAGAGGTCAAGGGACAG
>JBMOEY010000146.1:0-2429 GCA_049314515.1 Microbacteriaceae bacterium | reverse complement strand
CGCAACGGTAAAATTGCCCGGCGATCGGGGTTTCGGCCCTGTACGGCCGACCCTCCTGCGGAGTCGCCCTCCACCAAGAAAACTTCGGAAAGTGCCGGGTCATTACTCTGGCAATCCTTGAGCTTGCCGGGCATTCCGCCGCCCTCGAGGAGTCCCTTGCGTCGGGTCGTCTCGCGAGCTTTACGTGCGGCCATTCTGGCCTGAGCCGCGACGATCGACTTTCGAATGATGTCTCGCGCCTGGTTCGGATTGCGTTCAAACCAGTCGCCAAGAAAATCACCGGTGACGCGTTGCACGTAAGACTTGGCCTCCGTGTTACCGAGTTTGGTCTTCGTCTGCCCTTCAAACTGTGGTTCAGCGAGCTTGACGGAGATCACGGCCGTCAATCCTTCGCGTACGTCATCCCCCGACAAGTTTTCGTCTTTGTCTTTGAGGATGCTCTTCTCACGCGCGTACTTGTTGACGAGTGTGGTGAGCGCGGCGCGAAAACCCTCTTCGTGCGTCCCGCCTTCGTGCGTGTTGATTGTGTTCGCGTACGTGTGAACGCTTTCGGTGTAGGCGGTGGTCCACTGCATTGCGACCTCGAGCGCGATTTTGCGCTCCGTGTCTTCTGACTCGAACGAAATGATTTCGTCATGCACAATGTCCGTCTTCTTTGCGGAGTTCAAGTACTCGACGTAATCAACAAGCCCATTTGTGTAGAGGTATTCCATTCCGGCGGCCTGGTCCTCGGTCGCCGTGGGGCGTTCGTCTTTCAACGCAATCGATAGCCCCTTGTTGAGAAATGTCATTTGTTGAAAACGCTGGCGCAAGGTCTCGAACGTGAAGTCAACCGTTTCGAAAATTTCGGCATTTGGGCGGAAGGTGATGGTGGTTCCGGTGCGATCCGACGGTCCGCCTTGGGCGAGCGGTGCGGCGGGAACGCCGTCGTCATAATGCTGGGTCCAGACAGACCCTTGACGATGAACTTCGACGTCGAGGGTGTGTGAGAGTGCATTCACCACCGAGCTACCCACACCGTGAAGTCCGCCAGACACGGAGTATCCGCCGCCGCCGAACTTGCCGCCGGCGTGCAGAATCGTCAGCACAACTTCAACGGTGGATTTCTTTTCGACCGGATGCTCGTCAACTGGAATCCCTCGGCCGTTATCGACCACGCGGAGAGCTCCGTCAGCAAGAATCGTTATTTCGATGCGGTCGCAATAACCCGCAAGTGCTTCATCAACAGAGTTGTCGACGATCTCATAAACCAAGTGATGGAGGCCGCGTTCACCCGTCGAACCGATGTACATACCGGGACGCTTGCGAACGGCCTCGAGCCCTTCGAGAACCTGGATATCGTTTGCGCCGTATTCAGCCGGTTCAGCGGGTGATGGCGACGTGTTACGCGAGTCAGAAATGATGGGACTCCCTACGAAAAGACTACCTCCCGATTCTACCTCCGGGCAGTGTCGTTGGGCTGAGAAATCGCCTTCTGGGCGGGGTTTTTCTCGCCGTCAAGGGTTTTTGTTGGTTTAACCGTAGGTATCGCGTACGCCGCGCCCCTGAATCGCTCTGGGACCGCGTTTCCACGAGGGGGCGTTGGGTCCAATAAACGAGATTTTCGTCAGGGCCGCGTTCGGGTGAGCAGCCATTAGGCGTGTCAGTATCTCGGACGAGATAAACGTGAGCTGAGTTGCCCACGCTGTTGAAGAGCAGCGGACGATCAAGACCCCCGCTTCGAGCCGGTCGACGTCAGTGTTGGCGGCCGTGTCTGGACCGACGACATTCGGCCAATCGGAGACCAACGTTGCTTCAGCAAGTACGGTGTCCCAACCGAGACCGGTGCTGACATCTTGCATGGCCGCGCTGACACTAATCGGGTCACGGCCGGCCGAAAAGGGTTCGGAGCCGCGGGGTGTCGACGTGCCGCGGCGTTTTTTCCTGGTTGCCGGGGACCCGGTCCATAGCGTTTTGAGTCGCAGATACATGCTCTCAGAAAGCGGTTCTTCGTTCATGCTTCGTGCATCTCTTTCACTACGCCTGACTCAACGAAGAAGGTGCGTGCAATTGCGAGGTCGGGAACGTCCGCTTTCACCGCCGCGGTAATGATGACCTGCTCGAAACCGCTAACCGCATTCGTCAGTCGGTCTCGACGCGCGACATCGAGCTCGGCAAACACGTCATCGAGAATCACAATCGGATCGCCCAGTGACTCATGACGGAATAGTTCGGCCGTAGCCAGTTTGAGCGATAACGCGAATGACCAGGTCTCCCCGTGGCTGGCGTATCCCTTCACCGGTAGTTCATTGAGAGTAAAGAGAACGTCGTCGCGGTGCGGCCCGATGCTCGTCGTACCGCGCTCGAGATCGTCGTCGAGCGCACCGATCATTGCCGTCGCGAATTTATCTCCGATTTCGTTTCGTGTTGACGTTTCTCGAAGTGTCTCG
>JBMOEY010000145.1:0-2437 GCA_049314515.1 Microbacteriaceae bacterium | reverse complement strand
AGAGCACTGCGTCTAGATGACCTTCATCGTGGACGTTGTAAAGACTCCAGTTTGCGGTCTCTCCAGGAATCCGCCAGATTCTCTCCAGGATCCCCGTCTCAATGAGGTGTCTCGCACGCTCCCCTTCAGCGGCGCGCAACCGGTCTCGCTCCCCCTCTGACATTGAAGCGGGGAGTGCAATCTCAATCCGAACGAGGAATTCCACGAACAACCTTTACTTGTTTACCGTCGCACTATGAATCAGCTCGATAAGTGCTGAACTCATCGTGGCGTAATTCTTGCTGTTGTCTATGGTCCCGACAAGACGGTAGTCGTTCATCACGGCAATTCGATCAGCGAGCGTAATCATCTCTGGCATGTCGCTGTCAATGAGGAGAATGGTTACTCCGCTGTCAGCAAGGTCCATGATGATTTGCTGGAAATCTTCTTTCGTGCGGACGTCGACTCCAACCGTCGGCTCGTCGATGATGAGAATCTGGGTACGGGCCACAAGCCACTTTCCGAGGCTAACCTTTTGTTGGTTGCCACCGGAGAGCTGACCAACCAATTGTTGGTCGGAGGACACCTTTATGCTGAGATCCGCGATAGCTTCTGCGGCGAGGCCCATCTCCTCCTTCGAACGGACTCCGAGCCAGCCCGAAATTCTTCTCCAAATCGTGGCTGCTACGTTGTAGCGCACGGTCATACCAAGGAATAGGCCCTCGTTCTTGCGGTCCTCTGTGACGTAACCCATTCCGTAGCGATTGAGAGCGTCCTCAACGCTCTTAATTGCCACGGCCTGTCCGTCGATGATCACAGACCCTTCGATAATTCTGGAAATTCCAAGAATGGACCTCGCCAGTTCGCTTCGTCCGGCCCCAACCAAGCCGTAAAGTCCAAGGATTTCCCCCCTGGCAACTTCAAGGTCGATATTCCGATGACCGAGTTCAGTGCTAACTCCGGTCAATTGAAGCCGAGGAGTTCTTGACCTGTCGACATTCCTCATGCGGATATCACGCTCCGCAAGTTCGCGACCAACCATGAGATTGACAATTTCACGCGGCTTGAAATTGGTCAACGGTTGCGCGTCGACCACCGTCACGCCGTCCCGAAGTACAGTAACGGTGTCACAGAGCGCAAAAACCTCTTCGAGCTTGTGACTCACGAAAACAATCGCTGCCCCGTCATCACGCAGTCGACGAAGAACCTCAAAAAGCCTTACCGTCTCGTTTTCCGTGAGTGATGCGGTCGGCTCATCGAGTATAAGGACTCGAGAATCCAGCGCGAGAGCCTTGCCAATCTCGACGAGTTGCACTTGCGCAACAGCGAGCTCAGAAACGATTGTCGATGGCTCGATGTCGAGATTGAGCGTGTTGAGGACCTCGCGAACGAGAGCTTCGCGCTTGGCTCGATCTACGAAGCCGAATCTTTGCGGCGGGTTCTGCAGAGTAATGTTTTCTGCCACCGAAAACAGTGGCACCACATTTCGCTCCTGATGCACCACACCAATTCCAGCACGTGCCGACTCAACGGGGTTGGAGAACTGAACGGTCTTTCCCTCAAGACTGATTTTTCCGGCGTCGGCGGTATGCACTCCCGTGAGGATTTTCACCAAAGTTGATTTTCCTGCGCCATTCTCTCCCAGAAGAGCATGGATTGATCCCGCCTGCAGCGTGAGACGGGCGTCCGATAGAGCTTTCACACCCGGATAACTCTTGGTTAGTCCGGTAGCCGTAAGGAATGCATTCATGAGTTCACCCTGCCCCGCCTGCTTAACATCGACGTTTTCCTTCGCTTGCGATACTCGCTGATTGCCACAGTGGACAACACGACCGCACCAATAACGAAGTAGGTCCAGCTTGGCTCGAGCAAAAACTGGACGCGACCAATGTCTACGATGCGCAAAATACAGGCCGCGATGATTGTTCCGTAAACTGCCACGGAGCCGCCGGTCAGGAGCACACCTGCAATCAAGGGCGCTGCAAAGCTAGGCAGAAGCCAGTCGGTGCCGACCGATATGTTAATCCCGGTGAGGGATGCTATCGACGCGAGCGCCGCGAAACCGGTGAGCAAGCCCGAGACGGAATAAGCCACTACCGTCGAGCGCGGGTTTGAAATACCAGAGAGCCTTGCGGCTACCTCGCTGCCACCACTGGCCAAGAGTTGCCTACCCGAAACCGTTCTCGAGAAATAGATCCAGGTCAACACGGCGATGACCATGGTCGCGATGAAAAGGTACGGAATGCCTGCGAGATTTTGTCGACCAAAGGTCCGAAGTGCATCCGAGTACTCAGAGACTGTCCGTGGTCCAATGATTGCGAACTGAATTCCCATGAGGATTGTCATCGTCCCCAGTGTCACGATGAAGCCATGAAGTCCGGTCACGACGACAAGGATCCCGTTGATCGCTCCAATAGCCGTGGCTGCTACCAGTCCGATAAGGAGCGCGAGAGGCACC
>JBMOEY010000144.1:0-2459 GCA_049314515.1 Microbacteriaceae bacterium | reverse complement strand
CGGAGGATCATCGAATGACCCGCCGCGGCATGACGCTCGTGGAAATGATGGTCGCCGTCACGGCCACGCTCATCCTCATGGGCGCGGTGGCGCAGGTGTTTTCCGTGTTCGGGAGCGCCGTGTCCAACAGCCGCGCGATGCTCGAACTCGACTCCCGGCTTCGTGTCGTTGCCAACCGGCTTCGCACCGACCTCAAGGGGATCACGGCTTGCACACTGCCGCCGCGCAGCCCCGACACAGCCGAAGGCTACTTCGAAATCATCGAAGGCCCGTGGAAGGAATCCGACGTGGGAGATGGAGCCGATGTTGCTCGGACTGACGTCGACGACGTGCTCCTGTTCACCGCGCGCAGCCCTTCGGCCCCGTTCGTGGGCCGTGGGCCCAACGGCACGTTCGAAAGTCCCGTCGCTGAGGTTGCGTGGTTCGCCCGCGAAACGGTCGACCCGAGCGGCCGTCTTCCGGTCACGTTTACCCTCTATCGCAAACAGCTGCTCGTGCTCGGCTACGTGGGCGTCGCACCGTTCAGCTCCTCAAATGCCGCCTCGTTTCCCGGCTGGTCGGTCTACTACTCGGGCACAGGTAACTGGCCCTACGATATCTCGGCCCGCCGCGTCGGAATGACTCTGTATCCCAACTCGTTGGCAGACCTGACGTGCCGCGAGAACCGGTTCATGCACAACATCACCGGCACGTTTGGTCCGGCGGCGTTCCCTTCTCCGTTTGTCGATCATGCGACCGCTGTCGACGGTCTAATCTTTAGTTCGACATCAACTCGTTACGGTGAAGATGTGGTTCTGACCAACGTCCTCACCTTTGATGTCCGGGTGTTTGACCCGGCCGCACCGGTTCATTGGACATCTTCGACGGCGTTGGTCCCACAAGATCCCGGCCCTTTCAGCACTGGGACTGCGTGCGGAGGCTACGTTGACCTCGGCAATAACGTGACGACGAATGACCTCCTGTCTGCGATTGGAAAAACACCTCGATTTGCGGGCTTTGGGGAATCCAAAAGCGGACTGGCTGGCTCTGGCATTACCCGGCGCGTCTACGACACTTGGAGCACGCACTATGAGGCCAACGGCTTGAACGAGGACGGCGACGCGCAAACGGATGAGGGAACCGACGGAATCGATAGCCCTGTCGTTAATGGGCAAGTCGATGAACTTGGCGAATTTGAAACGCTGCCCCCGTATCCGGCGCCCCTCCGCGGAATCGAGGTTCGAATCCGCTGCTGGGAGCCGTCGAGCCGGCAGGTGCGGCAGGTCACTGTCCGCCACACGTTCGTGCCTCACTGAATCATTACTGGACAAACCCCGCGATGCCGCCGACAATTCAAGCGTTCTCGATTCCTTATGCCGCGAGCGTTGACTCGCACGGAGTTGCCTTCATGCGTCCCTCGAAAACGAAAACCGGCTTCACGCTCGTCGAGCTACTGGTGGTGATCGCCATCATCGGCACCCTCATGGGGCTGCTGCTGCCGGCCGTGCAAAGCGCACGCGAGGCAGGTAGACGGAACACTTGTACGAATAATTTGTCCCAATTAGGTAAAGCCGTAGTCGCGTTTGACGGACAACGAAGCTTTGTACCGGGGTGGAAGAATGCCTGCATCTCGGGGACGATGAGCGGAACAACGGCCCTTAACTTTGGGACAATGTATTCGTGGCCAGTACAGTTGCTTCCAAACATCGAGCGCCGCGACCTTTATCGCAACGCTCAAGACGCGCCGAATGGAGCGTTTCTCTCGACAGGCAGCTCTGCTTATTTGGAGATCTTCAATTGTCCGTCATCGCCCGGCGACACCAACATTCCTGTAATGGGCTATGTTGCCAATTGCGGGTCGGGAACGGCGAGTGTTAAAGGGCAAGGGGTATTTTTTAATGCCACCGGCGCATCTCCGGTGAAAATCGGACTTGACTACGTGGGATCTGGAGATGGCACCGCTACAACTCTTCTGCTTACAGAAAGAAACGGGCCGTTTACCAGCGTCCCGCTTAGTTGGTCTTTGGCGATGACCGTCTCATCGACATACGCCGGGGTGAGCGTGCCTGGATTCGTTCTCCCATTGCTCAATACAACTGGAAAGGTGATCAACTCGGGCACAAACAACTCCCAGGCGGCCTCTGCCAACGACTCAATCGACTGCCCAAACTCAAACCACCCCAGCGGCGTGATCGCCGTTTTTTGTGATTCGCATACCCAGTTTCTGAGGGACACCATTACCCCCAACGTGCTATCCCAACTCATGACCAGTAGGTCGGATGCCGCCGGAAGTTATCAAAGCTTGCCGGTTCTGAATGAGGCAGATTTCAAGTGACCCGCTAGTTGGCTGCTGCCGGAACCGTCGCAATTGCAGCGAAATCAGGATGTCGGATCCGCCAGCCAACGGCCGATTGACGTTTCCAATTGCCCTTGCTCTAATCCCACCGCTTGATTAGGGTTGTGTTAGGTGGGATAAATGA
>JBMOEY010000143.1:0-2462 GCA_049314515.1 Microbacteriaceae bacterium | reverse complement strand
AAGAACCTCTGATCTACTTTTCCCCGAGTGACATCTCCCGAGGCAGTCGATATGTTGCCAATTATCCGGTTTACGTCTCACAGGTGGATGAGGAGGCGAGGGAATTTGTTATCGCACGGTCGGAAGAATTCAGGCTTTTTGCCGACCCACTCAAGACAGACCTCGATGAGCGCAAGTGGGCTGAACGCTTAGTTCTAGCGCGAGTTCATCAGCCAAAGTTTCGAGCCATGGTCATGTCCGCATACGTGGAAACTTGCGCGGTTTGCCAGCTCAAACGCGCCCAATTCCTCGATGCAGCCCACATCATTCCTGATTCACATGAACTGGGGAAAGCCGTTCTTCCAAATGGCCTTTCACTGTGCAAAATTCACCATGCTGCATACGACAGCAACTTAATGGGAATTACTCCCGACTTTGAGGTTCGAATAAACGGCGACCTACTCCGCGAAGTTGACGGTCCAATGTTGAAGCATGGTCTCCAAGAGATGCACGGCAGAACCTTGTTTCTTCCCGTAAATGAAAAGAACTGGCCTGGTCGGGAGAATCTCGACTTCCGATTTAGAACCTTCGCTGCCTAAAGAGGTCCTAGGTGCACTGTCAGTCCCCCATGCCAGAATCACTACAACGTTCACGAGATTCCGATGAGCCGGGTGCCCTAGGGGAAGAACGGGCGCAGCGCATCCACATGCACTGTGCAAGTCACCGGAGCCGACGGCTCCCCGCACAAGAAGGAGTCACCCATGACCGACACACGTTGGCAGACGCTGCCCGAGGCGACGCGCATCCGCTGGATTCGCGTACTCGACGACTACAACCCGATTGCGCTCACCCCACTGAGCCGCATCGCCCTGCGCACACTCGCCGTGCAAGGCAACGCCGATGGGCTCGCCCGACTCGTCGCCTACGCACTCGAATGGCACGACTGGGGGTTCACCCCCGACGACTGGTGGATGCTCATGAGCGCCCACCTCGGCCACGCACACCGCGCCACTCAACCCGGCGTCGTCAATGCCCCCGTTGCTCTCGCTCCGGCGGATTGGGCGCGCTGGCCTGAGCTCGTTCGCGAGCTCTCTCCGCTCGAGGCGCTAGCTCAACTCTCGGCAGAGGGTTAACGAAATGCGGGACCCTCAGATTCGCTCTGAGGGTCCCGCATTCAGTTGGATCTGTGACGACGCCTTACTTCACGTCGAAGCGGTCGTTCATCATGACCTTGTCCCACGCGGCGACGAAGTCGTGCACGAACTTAGGCTTAGCGTCATCGCTCGCGTACACCTCGGCGAGCGCACGAAGCTCGGAGTTCGAACCGAACACGAGGTCGACGCGGCTGGCCTTCCACTTGCTCGCGCCCGTGGTGCGGTCGTGCGAGGAGAAGAGTTCGTCACTGCCGCCGACCGGAGCCCACGCGGTTTCGTTGTCGAGGATGTGCACGAAGAAGTCGTTCGTGAGCGACTCCGGCGTATCGGTGAGCACGCCGACGGTCGAGCCGTCGGTGTTCGCACCGAGCACGCGCAGTCCACCGACGAGAACGGTCATCTCGGGTGCGGTGAGCGCGAGCAGGTCGGCACGATCGACGAGGTGGAACTCAGCGGTCTTGTGCAGGCCGGGCTTGGCGTAGTTGCGGAACCCATCGGCAACTGGCTCGAGCACGGCGAACGATTCGAGGTCGGTGTGCTCCTGTGTCGCATCCGTGCGGCCTGGCGTGAACGGAACGCTCACCGTGACACCGGCCTTCTTGGCAGCCATTTCGATGCCCACGCCACCGGCGAGCACGATGAGGTCGGCCAGCGACACCTGCGTGCCCGATGCGTTGAACTCGGCCTGAATGTCCTCAAGAACGTGCAGAACCTTCGCGAGGTGCTCAGGCGAGTTGACCGCCCAGCTGCGCTGTGGCTCGAGACGAATGCGAGCACCGTTCGCTCCACCGCGCTTGTCGGAGTTGCGATACGACGAGGCGGATGCCCACGCCGTCGACACGAGCTGCGAGACGCTGAGATCACTCGCTTCAATCTTCTTCTTGAGCTCGGCCACGTCGGCGTCACTCACGAGCTTGGCAGGCTTGGCCGGAACCGGGTCTTGCCAAATCAGCTGCTCGGCAGGAACGTCGCTGCCGACGTAACGCGCGATCGGACCCATGTCGCGGTGCGTGAGCTTGAACCAGGCGCGAGCGAACGCATCCGCCATCTGATCAGGATTCTCGAGCCAGCGACGCGTGATCTCACCGTAAATCGGGTCTTCGCGCATCGCAAGGTCGGTCGTGAACATGATCGGGGCGTGCTTCTTGCCCGGGATGTGCGCGTCGGGTACCGCGTCAGCGGCTGCCCCACCCTTGGGGATCCACTGCGTGGCGCCGGCCGGGCTCTTGGTCTGCTCCCACTCGTGACCGTAAAGGGTTTCGAGGTAGCTGTTGTCCCACGTGGTGGGTGTCGGCGTCCAGGCACCCTCGAGACCACTCGAAATGGTGT
>JBMOEY010000142.1:0-2464 GCA_049314515.1 Microbacteriaceae bacterium | reverse complement strand
CGCGGTCGAAGACCTTTTTTGCCTCGATGTTCGTGTCAAGCGAGATAACGAGGTGGTCTTTCACACTTGGGCTTTGAACGAGGCAACCGTCGAAAAAGCCAGCCGCGAACGCATGCTGGAAGTCGTCGTCGAGGTCAACCGGCGACCACTCGAATCGTTCGGTTGCGATGGAATCGTGATTGCGACCCCGACCGGATCGACGGCCTACGCTTTTTCGGCCGGCGGGCCGGTTGTGTGGCCCGACGTCGAAGCCATGCTCGTTGTGCCTTTGTCGGCGCACGCGCTGTTCGCGCGTCCGTTGGTTGTCTCGCCCGATGTCGCTGTGGCGGTCGAAATCCTCGAACGCAGCAGTGGCGGCGGTGTTTTGTGGTGTGATGGTCGTCGCACGTTTGATTTGCCGTCGGGTGCGCGGGTTGTGGTCCAACGTTCCACCACACCGGTTCGACTTGCTCGTCTCAACGACGATTCATTCGCCGACCGCATCGTGAATAAATTTGACCTGTCTGTCTATGGCTGGCGAGGACCCCAATAACGTGATTGAAGAAATTCGAATTCGAGACCTTGGAGTTATCTCTGAGGCGGCGCTGCCACTTGGCCCCGGCTTCACCGCGATTACGGGCGAAACGGGCGCAGGTAAGACGATGGTCGTGACGGCGCTCGGTCTTCTTCGCGGAGAGCGCGCCGATGCGGCGACCGTTCGACGCGGTAGCGAGGCCCTGTGGGTTGAGGGCACCTGGCGTCTCGACGACCCCGACGCGATACGGGGTGTCGTCGAAGAAGCTGGGGGAGAACTCGATGGCAATCAATTGCTCATCGCTCGCTCCGTGAGTTCTGAAGGTCGATCGCGCGCCGTCGTGGGCGGACGCACCACTCCCGCCGGCGTGCTGCAAACATTGGCGGATGCGCTCGTCGCGGTGCACGGACAAAGCGACCAGATTCGACTTCGCTCGACGACAGAACAACGTGAATCCCTCGACCGCTACTCCGGGGCAGACTTTGCGACCCGCCTGACTGAATATCAGCAGGCTTATCGTCGCTGGCAAAGAAATCTTGCTGAGCTGACGGAACTGACCACTGAACGAGATCGCCGCACCCGGGAGGCGGATGACCTGCGCGCGGCCCTGGCCGATATTGAGGCGATCGCCCCCCAGCCGGGTGAAGATCTGGAACTCCAAGAACTGGCCGATCGGCTCACGAATGTCGAGGAACTTCGGGCCGCCATCGCGGCCGCGCACGGAGCGATATCGAGCGATGATGACTCATTCGATGCGCTCGGTCTCGTCGAGTCGGCTCGTCGTCAACTCGAACGTGTTGCTGGCGTCGATCCCGTGTTGGCCAAAATTCTCGAATCTCTCACTGTGCTGAGCGCACAACTTTCGGAAACCTCGACAGACCTCTCCCGTCGACTCGCAGACATCGAAAGCGACGGGGAGCGCAGTCTCGACATGGTGCAAGAACGTCGCTCGGCATTGGCGAGCCTCATGCGCCGCTTTGGCCCCACGCTTGACGACGTTCTCGCGTATGCCGAGTCGGGAAGTGCTCGACTACTCGCACTCGACGGTGACAGCGAGCGCATCGATGAGCTCGGTGCGGTCACGGCCCAAGACGAGTCTGATGTGCGGGGAATCGGTGCGTCATTGACGCAGATGCGTGTCGCATCCGCTGCGACGCTCAGCGAGTCGGTAACCGCCGAACTTACCGGACTGGCGATGCCAGATGCGTCACTCCACGTGCGTGTCACCACCACGGAAGAACCCACGCCGTTCGGATTTGATGGTGTCGAGTTTTTGCTGCAACCGCACTCTGGTTCTGATCCGCGACCCATTGCGAAGGGTGCGTCCGGTGGTGAACTTTCGCGCGTCATGTTGGCGCTCGAAGTTGTGGTTGCGGAACGCGACCGGGTACCCACGTACGTGTTCGACGAAGTCGACTCGGGTGTCGGCGGAGCCGCGGCGATTGAAATCGGTCGGCGTCTCGCAAGATTGGCACAAAATGCGCAGGTTATTGTCGTGACTCACCTCGCGCAGGTAGCTGCCTTCGCCACGAATCACCTGCGCGTCGAGAAGAACACCGATGGCGATGTCACGGTGAGTTCGGTCACCAAGTTGCTCGGCGAAGCTCGCATCGCTGAAATGGCACGCCTGCTTTCTGGTCTTCCTGATTCCGACACGGGACTCGAGCACGCCAGAGAGCTCGTTCAGCTCGCTTCGCTGATAGAGTGAAATCCCGTGGCGGGCTCAAAGGGTGACAAGGTAACAAAGCACATTTTCGTCACCGGTGGAGTCGTAAGTTCCCTGGGTAAGGGCCTCACGGCAGCCAGTTTGGGAAACCTGCTCACGGCGCGTGGACTTCGCGTCGTCATGCAGAAGCTCGATCCCTACCTCAACGTCGACCCGGGCACCATGAACCCGTTTCAACACGGCGAAGTTTTCGTCACGGATGACGGCGCCGAAACTGACCTCGA
>JBMOEY010000141.1:0-2476 GCA_049314515.1 Microbacteriaceae bacterium | reverse complement strand
CCAGTTTCCTCACATCAGACAAAGGCTGAACGGCTAATGGACAACTAATGAGCGGCTCGAAATGAGTTGTACACGTAACTGATGGCTTCCCGTCTTTCTGGGCTGGAGCCCTCTAAGACAGGAGAATTGTGGCTGGGAAACCACGCGTTCACGAGATTGCACACGAGTACGGAATCGACTCGAAGGTCGCACTCGCGAAACTAAAAGATTTAGGCGAATACGTTCGGGGCGTTTCGTCAACGATTGAGCCGCCGGTGGCGCGCAAGCTGCGTGCCGCACTCGAAGCTGATGGACTCAAGCCGGTACCCGCCGATACGGCCCCGGCGGCGAAAGCAGCCCCCAAAGCAACTCCGGCCCCCGTTGAGTCGGAGTCACAAGAGGCCGCGCCGACTTCTCGCGTCAGCGAGCCAGTTTCGTCGACGGAGTCACCAGCCGCCGCTACCTCGCCTGAGGGTCCGTCGTCACCGACGAGTGCTTCTAATGCTGACGATGCGGCGATCAAGCCTGCAGCTCGTCCGGGAAACAATCCTTTCTCCTCGGCACAGGGCATGGGTACTCGTCCCGCGGGTGCACCTCGACCGGGTAACAACCCGTTTTCGTCCTCGCAGGGCATGGGTACGCGCCCGAATCCCAGTCCGAGCAGCATTCCTCGCCCCATGTCGCCTCGCCCGGGATCGGCAGGTGCCCCCGGAGCACCCGGCTCATTTGGCCGCCCCGGCGGACCACGTCCGGCCGGAGCCGGTGCCCGTCCGGGTGGACCGGGCGCGCGTCCCGGCTTCGGCGGAGCAGGTGCTGGCGCAGGTGCACGTCCCGGTTTTGGCGGAGGGCCTGGAGGTGCTCCAGGTGGCGGACGCCCCGGTGCGGGTGGTCGCGGTCGCGGCCCCGGCGGCGGCACTGCTGGTGCTTTCGGTAAGGGCGGCGGCAAGTCCAAGGCTCGCAAGTCAAAGCGGACGAAACGTGCCGAGTTCGAGCTCCGCGAAGCCCCGTCGCTCGGTGGCGTTAGCGTTCCTCGCGGGGACGGATCGACCATCGTCACGATGCGTCGCGGCGCATCGCTCGCCGATTTCGCGGAAAAGATTGGTGCGAGCCCGGCCAACCTGGTGACCGTTTTGTTCCACCTCGGAGAAATGGCAACCGCTACCGAGTCGCTTGACGACACCACGTTCCAAATTCTGGGCGAGGAGCTTGGCTTCAAGATCCAGATCGTGAGTCCGGAAGACGAAGACAAAGAACTCCTCGAGGCCTTCGACATTGATCTTGAGCAGGAGCTCGAAGACGAGTCCGACGAAGACCTCATGGAACGACCGCCGGTCGTCACGGTGATGGGTCACGTTGACCACGGAAAGACGCGCCTGCTCGACGCTATTCGCCAGACCAGCGTTGTCGACGGAGAAGCCGGAGGCATCACTCAGCACATTGGCGCTTACCAGGTGCACACCATGCACGAGGGCGTCGATCGCTACATCACCTTCCTTGACACCCCGGGTCACGAGGCGTTCACTGCCATGCGTGCGCGTGGTGCGCAGGTCACCGACATCGCGATTCTCGTGGTCGCGGCCGACGACGGCATCATGCCCCAGACAGTCGAGGCACTGAACCATGCTCAATCCGCGAACGTGCCGATTGTGGTGGCCGTCAACAAGATTGATAAGCCGGATGCGAATCCCGCCAAGGTTCGTCAGCAGCTCACCGAGTACGGTCTCGTAGCTGAAGAATACGGCGGCGACGTGATGTTCATCGATGTGTCCGCGCGAGACGGAATCGGCATCAACGAGCTTCTCGACGCGGTTCTTCTCACCGCCGACGCTGGTCTTGACCTGCGTGCAAATCCGAATAAGGACGCTCGAGGTATCGCCATCGAAGCGCGTCTCGACAAAGGACGTGGTGCGGTTGCCACCGTGCTCATCCAGTCGGGAACGCTACGAGTGGGAGACGCCATCGTTGCGGGCACCGCGTACGGCCGCGTTCGCGCGATGACCGATGAGAACGGGGCAGCCGTTGCCGAGGCAACTCCATCTCGCCCGGTTCAGGTGCAGGGCCTGTCCAGTGTGCCTCGCGCCGGCGATACTTTCCTCGTCACCGACGAGGACCGCACGGCCCGTCAGATCGCCGAGAAGCGTGAAGCCGTGGAGCGTAATGCTCAACTTGCCAAGGCTCGCAAGCGCATCTCGCTCGAGGACTTCACGCGCGCGCTCGAAGAGGGCAAGGTCGAGTCGCTCAACCTCATCATTAAGGGCGATGTCTCGGGTGCCGTCGAGGCCCTCGAAGAGTCGTTGCTCAAGATTGAGGTCGACGATTCGGTGCAACTTCGGATCATCCACCGCGGTGTGGGTGCGGTCACCGAGTCCGACGTCAACCTGGCAACGGTCGACAACGCCATCATCATCGGATTCAATGTTCGCCCTGACACGAAGGCGCGTGAGCGTGCCGCTCGTGAAGGTGTGGACATCCGCTTCTACAACGTCATCTACAACGC
>JBMOEY010000140.1:0-2476 GCA_049314515.1 Microbacteriaceae bacterium | reverse complement strand
TGGTGGAGCGACGGGTCTGACGACGACGAGCCCGAGTTCGACGAAACACAGGTGCGCGTGCGTGCCAACCCGAAGGGCAATCGTCCACGCACCAAGATTCGCCCCGAACATTCGGAGGCCGTGCCCGGCATGGTCATCAGTGTCGACCGAGGTCGGTTCACGGTTTTGCTCGACGACGACGTTGTGGTCACTTCTTCTCGGGCACGCGAACTTGGTCGCAAATCAATTGTGACCGGCGACCGTGTCGCTCTCGTGGGCGACACAACAGGCGTCGAGGGCAGCCTGGCCCGCATTGTGCGCATCGAAGAACGCAGCACGCTCCTTCGACGTAGTGCGGATGACACCGACACCGTCGAACGCGTCATCGTAGCGAACGCCGACCAAATGCTCATAGTCGTGGCGGCGGCGAACCCCGAGCCGCGCCTGCGCCTCGTCGATCGCTACCTCGTTGCGGCGTATGACGCTCGGCTCACACCGATTCTGTGCATCACCAAGACCGACCTCGCCGACCCGAGCGAGTTTCTCTCCCACTTTGCGGGTCTTGACCTCATTGTCGTGACGAGTCGGTCGGATGACCCCCCACTCGCCGAAATCGGGGAACTCCTCGTCGGCCACGTCACGGTCGCGGTCGGACACTCGGGCGTGGGCAAGTCAACCCTTGTCAATGCATTGGTTCCGGATGCGCACCGCGCCGTCGGTCGTGTCAACGACGTCACCGGTCGCGGGCGACACACCTCGAGTAGCTCCATCTGTCTGCGCTACGTGGCGCCCGCCGGCTCCGGCTCCGGCTCCGGCTGGATCATCGACACTCCCGGCGTGCGCTCGTTCGGACTCGGCCACATCGACACCGACCATCTCGTCGATGCATTCGGCGACCTCGCACTCATCGCCGACGAGTGCCCGCGCGGGTGCACGCATCTGCCGACGGCGCCCGACTGTGCCATGGTCGAAGCCGTTACCTCGGGTCGACTCGACAGCAAGGGGGCGATGCGACTCGATTCGTTGCAACGCCTGCTCACCACGTTGATCGACAAGCGTGATGGGCGCGACGGCTAGAGTGGGCTCATGGAAAACGTGCGACTCGTCGAGGGTGACACCGCCCCCGCTTTCACTCTGCTCGACCAAGACGGCAACAACGTCTCACTCTCTGACTTTGCCGGCAAATCGGTCATCGTCTACTTCTACCCCGCGGCGATGACCCCCGGATGCACCACGCAGGCCTGTGACTTCAGAGACAACCTCTCGTCGCTTCAGGCAGCCGGCTTTGTCGTTCTCGGCATCTCAAAAGACGCTCCCGCCAAACTCAAAAAGTTCCAAGAGAAGGAAGGCCTCACCTTCCCGTTGCTCTCAGACGAGAGCCTCGACGTGCACAACCTCTACGGTGCGTATGGCGAAAAGAATATGTACGGCAAGACCGTCATGGGTGCCATTCGATCGACGTTTGTTGTCGCACCCGACGGCAAACTCGCGCACGCGCTCTACAACGTCAAGGCAACCGGGCACGTCGCGAGCCTGCGCACCAAGCTCGGCCTTTAAGACTCGGTCCGGCCCGCCGAACCCGGCCCGCCGAACCCACTACTTGGGGTCGCGTCGAAGCGCCTCGGTCGTTGGTGGCACGAATAACAGCACCAGCGCGACGACCGTGGGAACCAATATGGCTACCCCCACTATTGGCTGGGCAAAAATTCCCTGAAACGCGCCCACCGCAACGGCGAGCTGACATAACTGCCACGTGAGTGCTGCTCCACGCACCCACGTGCGTGCGCGTAGCGCGCCCACACCCGCCGACGCAACCCACGCGGTGGCGCCAACCGCGAGTGAGAGCGTCAGGATTGACCCGCCGACAGAGTTCACCGCAGTGGTGAGGATCTCCACGAGGAACCAGATCGTGACCGCGGCCAGCGCCGCCGACTCGAGAAACAGCACGACTGCGAGCCCAATGAGCGAGCCCGGGATGCGCATCCGCCCGGCTGGTTTGTGATTGTGTGCACCGCTCGATGTCGCGTTCACGTTTCGCCCTTTCGAAAAAAAGTCTTTACACAGTGGTTACCTGTGTGTCACCATTATTCACGTCGGGTTTCCCCTCCAATGTCGTGGGCGGATGCGTAGCCATGTTAGGTAACGCTCCGAGACGGATTCTCGGTTTATCTGGCTTTCTGAGCACAGTCGTTTTGCGCTTTGTACTGCCTTTGCCCACGCATCATCACTACACAAGGAGTACCACCATGGACTGGCGCGACAGTTCCGCCTGCCTGACGGTCGACCCCGAGCTTTTCTTCCCGGTCGGCAACACAGGACCGGCAGTTGATCAAATTGAGAAGGCCAAGTCGGTCTGCGGTCGTTGCTCGGTTTCCGAGCAGTGCCTGCAGTACGCACTCGAGACCAACCAGGATTCAGGCGTCTGGGGGGGCTTAAGCGAAGACGAGCGCCGTGCGCTCAAGCGTCGTGCCGCTCGTGCACGTCGCGCTGGCTAGGC
>JBMOEY010000139.1:0-2483 GCA_049314515.1 Microbacteriaceae bacterium | reverse complement strand
GTAGAAACCGCGCTCGCCGATGAGAAGCTCGTGCACCTTCTTCAAGAACTCACCCGAGCCGGCACCCTGAATTACGCGGTGGTCGTAGGTGCTCGTGAGCGTGATGATTTTTCCGATGCCGAGTTTCGTGAGCGTGGTTTCGCTCGAACCCTGGAACTCTGCCGGGTAGTCGAGGGCGCCGGCGCCGATGATGCAACCCTGACCTTTCATGAGACGCGGCACGGAGTGGACTGTGCCAATCCCGCCCGGGTTGGTCAGCGACATGGTGATGCCCTGGAAATCGTCGGCGCCGAGCTTGCCGCTACGCGCCTTGCCAACGAGGTCTTCGTAGGCAACAAGGAATTCATCAAAGCTCATCGTGTCGGCGCGCTTGATGCCGGGAACCATCAGCGCGCGAGTGCCGTCTGGCTTTGGCAAGTCGATGGCGATACCCAGCGTCACGTGCGCCGGCGCGACCATCGATGGCTTCCCGTCGATTTCGTCGTAGTACACGTTTTGGCTCGGTGCCTCTTTGATAGCTTGCACGAGCGCCCACCCGATGAGGTGGGTGAACGAGACCTTACCTCCGCGCGTCCGCGCGAGGTGGTTGTTGATCACGATTCGGTTGTCGATCATGAGCTTCGCCGGGAGGGCACGCACACTCGTGGCCGTGGGCACGGTGAGCGACGCATCCATGTTGGTCGACAACGTCTTGGCGAGGCCCTTGAGCGTCGTCACAACATCTTGTTCTTCTGACTCGGCAGCCGAGAAGGAGTTTCCAATCACACGAGCATCCGCCGGAATCGGGGCGGGCTGTGCCGGGCGTGACGTTGTTCGCGCGACCGGTTGAGCGTTGGGGTCGGCTGTTGGCACCGTGGGGCCCGTTGCCGATGCGGCGTTGGCGGCCGGCACGGGAGCGGCAGGAGCCGGCCCGGCCGCAGTGGTCTTGTGGGCTATGTGCGCGCCGTAGCGCTCGAGTGTCGGCCACCAGGTCTCGTCTACGGAGGCTTTGTCGATGACGAACTTTTCGTAAAGTTCTTCAACTAACCATTCGTTTGCACCGAATTCTTCGGCACCGGACTCGGACTGCAACTGCTCCGACACGTGACTATCTCTCTCGTAGAGGCCCTAATGCTGGCGTGGCACGTCGTGGAGATCGAACCACACACGACAATTGCACCGTCCTCAAGCCTATGCCCAATTGAATGACACGTGGATGCGCCAACCCGAGCCTTGCGCTCAGCCATTGCCCATCGCGCTCGCGGTAGGATTGGCGTCAAATGGGTGCCGAGTGGGTGTGGTTTTGCGTCGGGCTAGTGCTCATCCTTGGCACGGGCATTTTCGTGGCCGCGGAGTTCGCGCTCGTGAGTCTCGACCGCGCCGAACTCGAAGCTCGACAAAGTCGCGGCGAACGTGGACTCCGGCTCGTCATCAGCGGACTTCGCCGCACATCCACGCACCTGTCGAGTGCGCAGTTGGGCATTACGCTCACGACGCTCCTTACCGGATTCATCATGGAACCGGCCGTGGTCACCATTGTGTCGCCATGGTTCAGTTCGTGGAACCTCAGCGAGACAGCCCTGCATTCCATCGCCACGGTTATCGCCGTGGTCTTTGCCACTGCGATGTCGATGATCGTCGGCGAGCTCATTCCGAAGAACTTTGCCATTGCGGTTCCGCTGCGAACGGCGCAATTGGTCGTGCCGTTCCAGTTGGCGTTTACCGTAATTTTCCGCCCAGTGGTATGGGTGCTAAACAGTTCGGCAAACGGTGTACTTCGTGCGGTGGGAATTACCCCGCGTGAAGAGTTGTCGGCCGCACGCTCAGCCGATGAGTTGGCCAGTCTGGTCCGCCGTTCGGCGGAGGCAGGCGTGCTCGAAGAAGATACGGCCACACTCTTGGGCCGCACTCTCGCGTTCTCTGAATTGACGGCCTCGGATGTGATGACGCCACGACCTCGCATGTCGGCGTTGAACGCGAGCGATCCGACTCGTTCCGTTCTCGAGCTCGCGCGCTCAACCGGCTTCTCTCGGTTCCCGGTTATTGACGAGACGCTTGACGATGTCGTCGGAATTGTCCACGTGAAATATGCCTTGTCCCTCCCTCGAGACAAGCGAGACGATGTGCCTGTCTCGGCTCTGATGATGACGGAGCCACTGCGCGTTCCGGAGACGATGCAACTGGATTCGCTGATGACCGAACTTCGTGGTCGTGGGTATCAGATGGCCATTGTTGTCGACGAGTACGGAGGCACTGCCGGAATTGCGACACTCGAAGACCTGGTTGAAGAACTCGTCGGCGAGGTGAGCGACGAACACGACAAGTCGCGCGCCGGAATCGTGTCGATGCGCGGAGTCGTGACCTTCCCCGGAGTCTTGCGCCCCGACGAAGTCAAAGCTCAGATTGGACTCATCATTCCCGAAGACGGACCCTACGAAACGGTGGCCGGTTTCATGATGAGCGAACTCGGTACCGTGCCCAAAGTCGATGATGAAATCAGTACC
>JBMOEY010000138.1:0-2528 GCA_049314515.1 Microbacteriaceae bacterium | reverse complement strand
GAATTTTGAATCCCAACATCATCCTGAGCGACGATGCCGACCTGCACCTCAAGCATCTGAAATCCACACCAACGGTCGAAAGCGAAGTCGATCGATGTGTGGAGTGCGGATACTGCGAGCCGGTGTGTCCGAGCAAAGACCTCACCATCACGCCCCGCCAACGAATCGTTGCGCGTCGCGCTATCGCTCAGGCCCACGCTGACGGTAACTCAGTCTTGGCGCGCGAGCTGACGCGCTCGCAAACGTACGACTCGATCGAAACGTGCGCGGTCGATGGCATGTGCGAAACTGCGTGTCCGGTCCGCATCAACACGGGTGACTTGGTGCGAAAGCTTCGTGGCAACGAGTCGGGCACGATCGAACGTGCCACGTGGAACATTTCTGCTCGGCGCTGGGCGGTTGTGACTCGTTTGGCGTCTCGTGCGATGAGCACGATGAAACGGATGCCCGCAGGCCTGGTCACCGGTCCGAACCGACTTGCGCGGCTTGTACTCGGAACAGACGTCGTGCCGCTGTGGTCACCCGACCTACCTGCTGGCGGGGCGTCTCGGGAGGGTGCGCGTCGAACCGGCGCACCGACTCCCGATGCGGTCTACTTTTCGGCCTGCGTCGGAACCATGTTTGGCCCCGCCGAAGGAAACGGCGGTGTGGCCGTCGCACTCGACTCGTTGGCGGTCAAGGCGGGCATCAACTTGGTTCGGCCCGCCGGGCTGGAATCCCTGTGCTGTGGCACGCCATGGAAATCAAAGGGCATGCACGTCGGCTACGAGGAAATGGTTGCTCGAACGGTCGACGCAATCTGGCTCGCGTCCGACGGCGGCCGACTACCCGTCGTTTGCGACAACTCGTCCTGCTCCGAGGGACTCGTCGGTGTCGTGAAGTTGGCAGCCTCACGTGACGCCAAATATTCAGCGCTCGACATCGTTGACGCCGTGGACTTCGCGGCCACGGCGATTCTTCCGCGCGTGCAGGTTGGAGAAAAGTTGGGAAGCGTTGTTGTTCACCCCACGTGTTCGAGTACGCGAGCCGGTTCCAATGCGAGCCTTCTGACGGTGGCGAACGCGTGCGCGCACGAAGCGGTTGTACCCGATTCGTGGGGATGCTGTGGCTTTGCCGGTGACCGAGGGATGCTGCATCCCGAACTGACGGCCAGTGCCACGGAAGCCGAGGCCAGAGAGATCGCCGAAATCAGCGCTGACGCGCATGTCTCGTGCAATCGCACGTGCGAGATTGGCATGACGCGCGCAACCGGTGAGCGGTATGTTCACGTACTTGAAACGCTTGACGCGCTTGCGTCAACTCGCGAAAGGAAAGTCCCATGACCGAATTCGCAGGACTCGTTGCAGTGGTGACGGGAGGCGCATCGGGAATCGGTGCGGCGGTTGTTCGCCGGCTGCACGAGGGCGGCGCATCCGTGGCCGTATTCGACCTGAACCTTTCGAACATTCCCGACTACGCGTTCGGTGTTGTGGTCAACGTGGCTGATGACGCGAGTGTGACTGCAGCTGTTGATGCCGTCGTGTCTAAATTCGGCCGGCTCGACATTGTGGTGAATAACGCCGGCATTGGCGCTCAGGGCGACGTGTCAGGCAACGACGACGACGAGTGGCACCGCGTGTGGGACGTCAATGTCGTCGGGATGGCTCGCGTGAGTCGAGCCGCGTTGCCGCATCTGCGAAACTCACCGTCGGCGGCAATCGTGAACCTCTCCTCGGTTGTCGCAACTGCGGGTGTTCCACAACGCGTGCTCTACAGCGCGACAAAGGGCGCCGTACTCGCGATGACGCGGGCCATGGCGGCTGACCATCTGCGTGAGGGAATTCGCGTCAACGCCGTGAATCCGGGTACGGCCGACACCCCGTGGATCGACTCATTGCTGTCGAAGACTTCTGACCCCGTGGCCGAGCGCAAAGCGCTCGAAGCACGTCAACCCCACGGTCGATTGGTCAGCCCGGATGAGATTGCGCACGCCGTTGCGTATTTGGCAAGCCCGCGATCCGGCTCGACCACGGGCACGTCGGTGGCCGTTGACGGTGGCATGCAAGAACTGCGTTTGCGCCCGGAATAGGAATCAAAGACAAAACCGCCACCATGAATTCCCGAACTTCACCAGCGACAGCTGCGACTTTCGATCTCGCCGAGGGAATCGTGTGGGATGACCGTGCTGGCCTCGTGCAATGGGTCGACATTCGCGAGGGTCGAGTTCTTGCCGGCACGTTGTCGGGCAATGAAATTGAGATCGTGGATGACCGCCACCTTGGTCAGACGGTCGGCGCGGTTGCGCTCGCCGACGATGGCGGGTTGATCATTGCCGCGGCTCATGGCCTGGCCACAGTTTCACCTGACGGACAGGTTTCTTTTGGTCCCGACCTCTCTTCGGTCGTGGCTCCCGAGGGGCGCAGCCCGTGGCGATTCAACGACGGCATTGTCGACCCGCAGGGAAGGTTTCTTGTGGGCACACTCGCCCTCGATGAGAAACCGACGGCCAACGATGGTGAGGCCTTGGCTCCCGGCGAAGTTCTGTTGCG
>JBMOEY010000137.1:0-2531 GCA_049314515.1 Microbacteriaceae bacterium | reverse complement strand
CGCTGACACCTCCGTTCCGATTACTCCCGTTCAGGCGGAACGGTGGAGCCCTCGCTCCTTTGACCCGACCCACACTCTGACATTTGCCGATCTGGCCGCGCCCTTCGAGGCCGCCCGCTGGAGCGCATCCGCCAACAATATTCAGCCGTGGCGATTCCTCGTCGCCTTGCGTGGCGACGAGTTGTGGCAGATCATCATTGACTCGCTCGCCGGGTTCAACGCAGCCTGGGTGCACACAGCGTCGGCGGTGGTACTCAACATCGCCATCGAAGAGAACGCTGAGGGCAAGCACAACGCCTGGGCACGCTACGACTTGGGTCAAGCCATCGCCCACTTCTCTGTGCAAGCTCACGCGGACGGTTTTGTCGTTCACCAGTTCTCGGGATTTGCGCGCGATGATGTCGCAGAGAAGATTGGCCTGCCTGCGGGTCAGACAATCATTTCTGCAGCGGCCGTCGGCAAGCTCGGCGATCCGGATGCCCTCGGCGAAGCAATTGCTCAGCGTGAGACCGCTCCGCGCGAGCGGAAGCCACTCAGCGAGATCGTGCAGCTCGGGGCCTAAGCCACCGCAGCCTTGATGCCTTCGATGAACGCGTCGACGTCATCTTCGGTCGTGTCCCACGCGCACATCCAGCGCACTTCGCCCGTCGCGTTGTTCCAGTCATAGAAACGGAACGTCTTGCGCAGCTCGTCGGCCACGCCGGGGGGCAAAATGGCGAAGACGCCGTTGGCGTGGGTTGGCTGGGTGAACTCGACACCGGAGACGCCCTCGAGGCCAGCACGCAAACGAGCAGCCATCTTGTTGGCGTGCGTCGCCGAGCGAAGCCACAGGTCACCTTCGAGCATCGCAATGAGTTGGGCGGAGATAAAGCGCATTTTCGATGAGAGTTGCATGTTCATCTTGCGCAGGTAAATGAGTCCGTTGACGCGCTCGGGGGAGAAGACGACGATGGCCTCGGCACCGAGAAGCCCGTTCTTGGTGCCGCCGAAGCTCAACACGTCGACACCAGCGTCCCGTGTGAATTCGCGCAGGGGAACGCCAAGGGAAGCGGCCGCGTTGGAAATGCGGGCGCCATCCATGTGCAGGGCCATGCCCTTCGAGTGCGCGTGGTCGGCGAGTGCGCGAACGTCCGCTGGCGTGTAGACCGTACCCAGCTCACTCGACTGCGTGATGCTCACGGCAGCCGGCTGCGGGTGGTGTTCGTCCCCGAAGCCGTATGCCTGCAGGTCCACAAGCTCGGGCGTGATCTTGCCGTGCTCGTGGGGGACCTGTAGCAGAGCGAAGTGCCCGACGGCCTGAGGAGCGACACTCTCGTCATTGCCGAGGTGAGCGGTTTGGGCGCAGATGACTCCACCCCAGCGAGGAAGCAAAGACTGCAGGCTCAAGACGTTTGCACCCGTGCCGTTGAAGACTGGGAACACCTCAATTCCGAGACCGAAATGCGTCTCCATGACGTGCGTCAACTTCTCGGTATAGAGGTCTTCTCCGTAGGCAACCTGGTGCCCGCCGTTGACAGCATGCAGTGCCTCGAGAACCTCGGGGTGCACGCCGGCGTAGTTGTCAGAAGCGAATCCGCGCCAGGCGGCATCGTGAAGTCGTTGCATGTGGCAAGCCTATGGTGGCAGTCGAGTCAGCGCGACCTACGCGCGAATGCCCTTGGTGGCCTCGATGATGGGCGCAATCTTTCGCTGCAGAGCTTCGTAGAACATGGAGAGCGGGAACTCGTCGTCCAACAACAGGTCGGTCAGTTCACCCAGTGGCCCCAGCGTCGGTAGAGCATCCGCGCCCTTTGCCCACACGGAGGCAGGGTGCGGCGTGAGCGTGCCGGCGACGAGCTCATAGGCGGCAAGCCAATGCGCCACCTTCGGGCGGTCAATCGAACGCCAGTAGAGATCATCAATCGCGTCACCGAGAGCAATGACGACGTCGGGCAGTTCTGCCCAGTTGATGCTGAGCTTGTTGTTGGTCCAGTGGAGCACGCCGTGCTGGTGCAACCAGGCGAACAGCAGTTGCCCGGCGACGGCGTCGTAATTTCGCACGCGCGTTCCGGTCAGGGCGAAGCGGAAGATGCGGTCAAATACAACGGCATATTGCGCGAGGCGCGCGTGCCGGCGAATCTCCGGACTTGTGTTCGACGCACGGTCGAGCTTCACGCACTCGCGAAACGCCGTGAGGTCGCACCGCAATTCTTCAAGCCCGTAGAGAAAGTAGGGCATGCGCTGCTTGATCATGAACGGATCGAAGGGAAGGTCGCCGGCCATGTGGGTGCGGTCGTGGATCATGTCCCACATGATGAAGGTGTGCTGGGCCAAAACAGTGTCGGTCAGGAGCTCTTCAGCCTCGGCAGGCAACTCCAGGCTCGTGATGTCGACGGCAGCCTCGATCACCATGCGAAACCGCGCAGCCTCGCGGTCCTGAAAAATGGCACCCCACGTGAATGTGGGCACTTCGCGCATGGCAACCGACTCGGGAAAAAGCACAGCGGAGTTGGTGTCATACCCGGATGTGAAATCGAGAAAACGCAATGGCA
>JBMOEY010000136.1:0-2650 GCA_049314515.1 Microbacteriaceae bacterium | reverse complement strand
GATGACCATCAACTCCGAGATCTACCCCGTACTCTGCGGCTCGGCGTTCAAGAACCGCGGTGTTCAGCCGATGCTCGATGCCGTCGTTGATTACCTCCCCAGCCCGCTCGACGTTCCTGCAACGCAGGGTCACGACGTGCGCGACGAAGAGAAGATCATCGAGCGTCACCCGATCTCGACCGACCCGTTTGCCGGCCTTGCCTTCAAGGTTGCGGTCCACCCGTTCTTCGGTCGCTTGACCTACGTTCGCGTGTACTCCGGTCAGGTTGACTCCGGAGCCCAGGTTGCCAACGCAACGAAGGGCAAGAAGGAGCGCATCGGCAAGATCTTCCAGATGCACGCCAACAAGGAAAACCCGGTCGAGAACATGACCGCCGGTCACATCTACGCAGTCATCGGACTGAAAGACACGACCACGGGTGACACGCTGTGTGACCCGGATCACCAGGTTGTGCTCGAGTCGATGTCGTTCCCGGAGCCAGTCATCTCGGTAGCCATTGAGCCGAAGACCAAGGCAGACCAGGAGAAGCTCGGAACGGCCATCCAGAAGCTGGCTGAAGAAGACCCGACCTTCCGCGTGGAACAAGACCAGGAGACCGGTCAGACCGTGATCTCGGGTATGGGCGAGCTCCACCTCGACATCCTCGTCGACCGCATGCGTCGCGAATTCAACGTGGAGGCCAACGTCGGAAAGCCGCAGGTTGCTTACCGCGAGACGATTCGTCGCAAGGTCGAGAAGCACGACTACACCCACAAGAAGCAGACCGGTGGTTCAGGTCAGTTCGCCAAGGTGCAGATCTCGCTCGAGCCGCTCGAAGTGACTCCCGACAAGACCTACGAATTCTCCAACCAGGTGACCGGTGGACGTGTTCCTCGTGAATACATTCCGTCGGTGGATGCTGGTTTCCAGGCCGCGATGGCCGTCGGCGTGCTCGCCGGCTACCCCATGGTTGGCGTCAAGGGCATCCTCGTTGATGGTGCCTACCACGACGTCGACTCGTCAGAAATGGCGTTCAAGCTTGCAGGCTCTATGGCCTTCAAGGAGGCAGCACGTAAGGCTGACCCCGTTCTTCTCGAGCCTCTGATGGCTGTGGAAGTTCGTACTCCCGAGGAGTACATGGGTGACGTCATCGGCGACCTCAACTCCCGACGTGGACAGATTCAGTCCATGGAGGATGCCACGGGTGTGAAGGTAGTTCGCGCCCTTGTCCCGCTGTCGGAAATGTTCGGATACGTTGGCGACCTGCGCTCGAAGACCTCGGGCCGCGCCGTGTACTCGATGACGTTCGACAGTTATGCAGAGGTCCCGAAGGCTGTCGCCGACGAGATCGTGCAGAAGAACAAGGGCGAGTAACTCGCCTAAGTCAAGTCAAGTAACATAAATCGGTAATCATTGCGGTTGCCGGCGGAGAAATTCGAAGACAACCGCACGAATGTCCTGAGGAGGACCAAGTGGCTAAGGCCAAATTCGAGCGGACTAAGCCGCACGTAAACATCGGTACCATCGGTCACGTTGACCACGGAAAGACGACGCTCACCGCGGCTATTTCCAAGGTTCTCGCCGACAAGTACCCGTCGCCCACCAACGTTCAGCGTGACTTCGCGTCGATTGACTCGGCTCCCGAAGAACGTCAGCGCGGTATTACCATCAACATCTCGCACGTTGAGTACGAGACCCCCAAGCGTCACTACGCTCACGTTGATGCTCCCGGCCACGCGGACTACATCAAGAACATGATCACCGGTGCTGCTCAGATGGACGGCGCAATCCTCGTGGTTGCTGCGACCGACGGCCCGATGGCTCAGACTCGCGAGCACGTTCTTCTCGCCAAGCAGGTTGGTGTTCCCTACCTGCTCGTCGCCTTGAACAAGGCCGACATGGTGGACGACGAAGAAATCCTCGAGCTCGTTGAGCTCGAAGTTCGTGAGCTGCTCTCGAGCCAGGGCTTCGACGGCGACAACGCTCCCGTCGTGCGCGTCTCGGGCCTCAAGGCACTCGAAGGCGACGAGAAGTGGACCCAGTCCATCCTCGACCTCATGGAGGCCGTTGACTCGTCGATCCCCGACCCCGTGCGTGACAAGGACAAGCCGTTCCTCATGCCGATCGAGGACGTCTTCACCATCACCGGTCGTGGAACGGTCGTTACCGGTCGCGCCGAGCGTGGCACCCTCGCCATCAACTCCGAGGTCGAAATCGTCGGCATTCGCCCGACGCAGAAGACCACGGTCACTGGTATCGAGATGTTCCACAAGCAGCTCGACGAGGCATGGGCCGGCGAGAACTGTGGTCTTCTTCTTCGCGGTACCAAGCGTGAAGACGTTGAGCGCGGTCAGGTCGTCGTGAAGCCCGGTTCGGTTACGCCGCACACCAACTTCGAAGGCACCGCCTACATCCTTTCCAAGGATGAGGGTGGCCGTCACAACCCGTTCTACGGAAACTACCGTCCGCAGTTCTACTTCCGCACCACCGACGTCACCGGCGTCATCACCCTGCCCGATGGCAAGGAGATGGTTATGCCTGGTGACACCACCGACATGACGGTTGAGCTGATTCAGCCCATCGCCATGGAAGAGGGCCTCGGCTACGCCATCCGCGAGGGTGGACGCACCGTGGGCGCTGGTACGGTCACGAAGATCATCAAGTAGTCAC
>JBMOEY010000135.1:0-2658 GCA_049314515.1 Microbacteriaceae bacterium | reverse complement strand
GTGACCGAACTCATCAAGCCACTGCTCCACGACGAGTCGATTGTCGTCGGGTTGCAGAACGGCATGACGATCGACGCGGTTGCTGACGTGGTCGGAGAGAAGCGCTCCGTCGGAGCGGTGTTGGGTATTGCGGCCAACATGTTCGAACCCGGTGTCGTTACGCGTCAATATGGACCGACTGAAACGTGGCTGGCCGTCGGTTCTCTCGATGGCACCGTCACGCCCGCAGTGCAGGTGGCGGCTGATGCCCTCGCACACGCCGGTCATGTCGAAATCCCGGGCAACATTCGCGATGCGAAGTGGATGAAGCTCATCGCCAACATCCCCGAGATGCTTCCGTCTGCGATTCTTGACGTGCCCCTTCTCACGGCGGCAGCTGTCGACGGCATGCGCCCGGTCATGGACGCGGCGGCTCGCGAGGCGTATCACGTGGCCATCGGCTTGGGCGTGACCATGATTCCAGTTCTGGGCAAGACGGCAGATCAGGTGCCCGACTCCGACCAGTACGCGGTCGACTTACTGGAGACGATTCTCGAGTCCTTCTCTCGCCCCGACACACGAGTCGCCGTTCTTCAAGACTGGGAGAAGGGACGCCGCGCAGAGCTCGACGCGTTCAGCGGTTACATCGTGAGCAAGCAGAAAGAATCTGGTGTCTCAACACCGGTCAACGAGATGATCTTGTCTATCGCAGAGCGCATCGAACACGGAGAACTGAAGCAAGACCTTTCGAATGCCGAACTGATGATCCGTGGCTACGCAGACATCGTGTCGAAAACTGCGGTGCACGCGGGATAGCTCCCCTCCACCGAGAAGCTCGGCAGCACCGAATCGCATCGGCTCGCAACGCAGAACGGCCCCTCGCAACGAGGGGCCGTTCTTTTGCTGTGTCGTGTGAACTACTTCTTCTTCGGAAGCGTCTCGCCACGGCCTTCTGGCGTGTTGAGGTGTGACTGTGAGCTGCGGATGTTGTTGAGCGGTCCATCCACCGAGTAGTAGCGCTGTCCACCGGCGACCATGAGAGTCTCGGCGGGGAACTTGGTGATGACCTCGCAACCGGTCGCGGTCACGACGACCTCTTCCTCGATGCGGGCAGCGCCGATTCCGTCGGCCGACGGCCAGTAGGTCTCGAGCGCGAACACCATGCCCTCGACGAGCGTCTCGGGGTTCTCGAACGACACGAGGCGCGAGAAGATCGGCTTCTCCCAGATCGAGAGACCGACACCGTGTCCGTACTGCAGGGCGAAGGCAGCCTCTTCGTCGGGGAACCCGAACTCTTCGGCGGCCGGCCAGACGGCACAGATGTCTGCGGTGGTCGCACCAGGCTTGACGAGTGCAATCGCGAGGTCCATGTACTCACGTGCACGCTTGTAGGCGTCAACCTGAGCCGGGCTTGCCGAGCCAACGGCGAACGTGCGGTAGTAGCACGTGCGGTATCCGTTGAAGCTGTGCAGGATGTCGAAGAACGCCGGGTCGCCGGGGCGAATCAGGCGGTCTGAGAACACGTGGGGGTGCGGCGAGCAGCGCTCACCCGAAATGGCGTTGACGCCCTCGACGTACTCAGAACCGAGGTCGTACAGAGTCTTGGCGACAAGGCCGACTGCCTCGTTCTCTTTCACGCCAGGCTTGAGGAATTCGTAGAGGTTCTCGTAGGCGGCATCCACCATCGACGCAGCGGTGGTGAGCAACGTGATCTCATCGGGCGTCTTGACTCGGCGAGCCTCGAGGAACACCTGCTGTCCATCGACGACCGAAATGCCTTCTTTTTGCAATGCGAAGAGGATGGGCAACTCGAGCACGTCAACTCCGAGGGGCTCGTTCGCAACGCCGAACTTGTCCAGCTCGCGCTTGATCTTGGCCGCAACACCTTCGGCGATTTCTGCGCCCGGAGGGAAGGCTCCACGCAGCGTCGAGATTCCGGCGCGCGAGCCGTGCTCGGCGCGCGGACGCGTGGCACCGTGGTGAGGCGCGTGCGGGTCGGCGTCGTTCTCCATGTGGGTCTGGTTGAGCCAGGGGTTGAGCAGCGTGTGGTGCTTCGCTGCCGATCCGAAGTCCCAGATGATGGGGTCGCTATGACGAGTGATGAGCGCGAAGCGGATCAGCTTGTCCATCGCCCACGTACCGATGTGGGTTCCGGTCATGTAGCGAATGTTGCCGAAGTCGAATGCGAGAAGCGCACCGAGATCGGATTCTTCGAGTTTCGCCCGAAGACTGGCGAGGCGCGCCTCGCGCAGGCGTTCAAAGTCGACGCGCTGTTCCCAGTCGACCGACATGGTTCCGCGAGTAGCTGTACTCATTCTGGTTTCACTCCTTCGGGGGCTTCGGGCATATCGAGGTCAAAATCCATTACGCGGTGAAAACGCGACAGCGCGTTCCACATGGCAATTGTCATACACAGTTCCAACAATTCAACATCGTTGAAGTGTTTCTTTGCCTCCGCGAGAGTGGCCGTGGTCGCAGCTTGGGGCAGATCCGCGTACGACTCGTTCTGCGGATTCAGCGTCAATTCGCGCGTGAGTTCGAGAGCGGCCTGCCAATTCGCGGGCATTTCACTCCAGTCGGCAGCCACGATGTCGCGCATTTGCTCGTCCGTCACACCTTTGGCTGCCGCCGACGTGGCCCGGTGGCTCACGGTGTACTGGCAGTGGTTGAGATAGCCAA
>JBMOEY010000134.1:0-2669 GCA_049314515.1 Microbacteriaceae bacterium | reverse complement strand
CCAGGCCGTGCTGCCTTCGGGTCTGCAACTCGGCGACAACGACTCGCGCATCCTCGCCGTCGCAATGAACCTCGCAAACGACGGGCTCACCGTCACGGTGGTCTCGAAAGACCTCCCCATGCGTGTCAAGGCGTCGTCGATCGGACTCTGGGCGGAGGAGTACCGCGCTCAACTTGCGATTGATTCGGGCTGGACGGGAGTCGCAGAACTCACCCTCGGTTCGGATGACATCGCCGACCTCTACGAGAACGAGAAACTGCGCACTCGCGCGGTGGTTGACATTCCGCTAAACACGGGATTGGTCATCCATTCGGATCGCGGTTCGGCACTCGGTCGAGTCACGGGCACGGGTGAGCTGACTCTCGTTCGCGGCGACCGCGACGTCTTTGGGCTCCACGGACGCTCGGCGGAGCAGCGCCTCGCGATTGACTTGTTGCTCAACCAGGACATCGGCATCGTCTCGCTCGGTGGCCGGGCCGGAACCGGCAAGTCAGCCCTCGCGCTGTGCGCCGGTCTGGAGATGGTGCTCGAGCGTCAGCAGCACAAGAAGATTGTCGTGTTCCGTCCGTTGTATGCCGTCGGTGGCCAAGAACTCGGCTATTTGCCGGGCGACCAGGGCGAAAAGATGAACCCGTGGGGACAGGCCGTCTTCGACACACTCGGCGCACTGGTCTCGGGCAACGTGCTCGACGAGGTTGTTGAACGCGGGATGCTCGAAGTATTGCCACTCACGCACATCCGTGGTCGCTCACTTCACGATTCATTCGTCATCGTCGATGAAGCACAGTCGCTCGAGCGCAACGTGCTGTTGACCGTGCTCAGCCGCGTTGGTCAGAACTCACGTGTTGTGCTGACGCACGATGTTGCTCAGCGCGACAACCTGCGCGTCGGACGTCATGACGGCGTCGCGAGTGTCATCGAAAGCCTCAAGGGGCAGTCGCTCTTTGGCCATGTCACGCTCACTCGCTCAGAGCGATCGGCCATCGCCGCCCTCGTCACCGACCTGCTCGAGGTCAACGAGCTCGCCTAATCTCGCGCGAGCCGCAAGATTTCGTCAGAGAGATCACGACGCAGGGCGTCGAGTCGCTTGTCGCGCTCGTCCTCGGTCAAGTACGGATCGGGGTGCACTCCACGGGTCGCAATTTCTTGAATGGCCGTCTGCACCTCTTCGCGCGTGCGCTCAAGACAACCTTCGGCCTCCGAGGACAGGTACTCGTCATCTTCAGAAAGTTCAACCAAGCGTTCGGCGACGGCTTTCAAGACTGAGCGCCGGTGCTTGAGGTGCTTCACGTCAACGGAACGAAAGTCCTGACCATCTCGCCCGCGGCCCGCGCGCCCTGAGGCAATCTTGATTTCGGTACTGAGCCAGGTGGCGTCGGCGAGCTTTTCATCGCGCAATAAGCGCAGCTCGTCGCTGACCGCCGTCTTGTACCACTGTGTCGTCGGGGTGTCTTTCTCGCGCAACATCAAGATGACGGCCTTGTTGGTGACGGCCAGTCGCACCGCCACGGTGCTGAGCATGATGACCTCGTCGGTCGCCTCTTGCTCGCTCGACTCATCACCTACGAGTCGGAGGCGGTTGATGATGTCTCTCATCGACTTCATGCGTGACCTCAGCTAAGGAAATTTAGGGGTGCGTCATTGACATTACGTCAAGTGCGCTGTCGAGTTGTTCCATCGTTAGCTTTTTCCCATCCACATAACCCAGCTCAATGACGGATTCGCGAATGGTGGTGCCCGTGGCCACGGCGTGCTTGGCAATCTTGGCGGCCGCTTCGTAGCCGATGTATTTGTTGAGCGGCGTCACGATGGCGGGACTCGACTCGGCCTGTGCGCGGGCGCGCTCGAGGTTCGCCTCGAGGTCATCGACCGTCTTGTCGGCGAGAACCACTGCCGAGTTGGCAAGCAAGCGAATCGACTCGAGGTTGGCGTTGGCCATGACGGGAATCGCGACGTTCAATTCAAAGAGGCCGGATGCGCCCGCCCAGGCGACCGTCGCGTCGTTTCCGATGACGCGTGCACACACCATGAGCACGGCCTCAGGAATAACCGGGTTGACCTTGCCGGGCATTATCGACGAGCCGGGTTGCAGGTCGGGGATGTGTAGTTCACCGAGGCCGGTGTTGGGGCCGGAGCCCATCCAGCGCAGGTCATTACAGATCTTCGTCAGTGACACGGCAATCGTGCGCAACGCGCCCGATGCCTCGACGAGACCGTCACGGTTGGCCTGCGCCTCGAAATGGTTGCGTGCTTCGGTGATCGGCAGCCCGGTTTCGGCGGCGAGCAGTGCGATCACCTTCTGCGGGAAGCCCGCGGGAGTGTTGATACCCGTCCCGACGGCGGTACCGCCGAGGGGAACCTCGGCAACACGCGGTAGTGCGGCCTGGATGCGCTCGATGCCATAGCGAACCTGGGCGGCGTATCCACCGAACTCTTGGCCGAGCGTGACTGGCGTTGCGTCCATCAGGTGCGTACGCCCAGCCTTCACGGCCGCTGCCCACAGTTTGGCCTTGCCCTCGAGCGCCACAGCGAGGTGCTCGAGTGCAGGAATCAAGTTGCGAATGAGCGCACCTGTCACGGCAACGTGCACCGACGTGGGGAATACATCGTTTGACGATTGCGAACAATTGACGTGGTCGTTCGGATGCACCGGGCGACCGAGATAGCGC
>JBMOEY010000133.1:0-2706 GCA_049314515.1 Microbacteriaceae bacterium | reverse complement strand
TTCTGGATCATCGCTGGTTTATGTGGTGCGGCGGGCGTCGGAACCTTTTATCTTGAGTGGCTCTCGCTCTAGGCGCTGATGGCAATCCCCAGGTGCGAAACTTTGCGCAGTTGGCATGCCGACTGGTCGGGGCTACGCGTCGCCGTGCTCGGCCTCGGAGTGACCGGATTTTCCGTTGCCGATACTTTGGCGGAACTTGGTTGCATCGTCGTTATCCACGCGACGAAGGCCGATCAACTCCGACTCGACATGTGCTCGGTGCTCGGAATTACAGTCGTGCTCGAAGACTCCGCAGAATTGGCTCTGACTGAACTCACCGCGTTTGAGCCGGACCTCATCGTCGTTTCACCTGGATATCACCCGGATCACCCGGTTTTGCAATGGGCGCAAGAGGAAGAGATTACGGTCTGGGGTGACATTGAGTTGGCCTGGAGAATTCGTGACAAGCAGAGCGTGGCAGCGGAGTGGATTCTCGTCACGGGCACGAATGGAAAGACAACGACGACACAACTCACCTCGCACATGTTGCTCCATTCGGGTTTTCGCGTGGCGCCGTGCGGAAACATCGGAATTCCCGTCCTTGATGCAGTTCGCGACCCGAGTGGGTTTGATTTTCTCGTCGTCGAAATCTCGAGTTTTCAACTTCACTGGCTGAGGGAGGTCGTGCCGTATTCGAGTGTGTGCCTCAACGTCGCTGACGATCACCTCGATTGGCATGGCGACTTCGAAAACTATGTGGCGGCAAAAGCCAAGGTTTACGCAAATGCAAAAGTGGCGTGCATTTACAATCGGGGTGATGAGCGCACCCTGCGCATGGTGGAAGAAGCAGATGTAACCGAAGGGGCTCGCGCAATTGGTTTCGGGCTTGACTCGCCGGGGCCGTCGGACTTCGGAATAGTCGATGGGATTCTTCTCGATCGTGCCTTTCTCGATAATCGGCACGCTGAGGCGCTTGAAATCACGACAATCGCAGAATTGGGTGGGAGAGGACTCCATGCCCCGCACCTGGTCCTTAATGTCCTCGCGGCGGCGGCCCTGGCTCGAAGTGCGGGCGCATCCATCGACGCAATTTCAGAGGCACTCACCACGTTTCGCGTCGACGCCCACCGATACGAAATCGTCGCCAATGTCGATGGTGTCACGTGGATTGATGACTCGAAAGCAACAAACCCTCACGCGGCTGAAGCTTCGTTGCGTGCCAACGAATCCATCGTGTGGATTGTTGGAGGATTACTCAAGGGCGTTTCCCTGGATGAATTAATTTCACGACAGGCATCACGTCTCAAGGCTGCCGTTGTCATTGGTGCGGATCGAATTGATCTCTTGCGTGCGTTCGCGCAACACGCGCCACACCTACCCGTCGTGGAGGTTCGTGCGAGAGAAACTGAAGATGTCATGAAAGAAGCCGTTCACGTATCGGCATCCTTTGTGGCCCACGGAGACGTGGTGTTGCTTGCTCCGGCGGCGGCGTCGATGGATCAATTCACCGACTACGCACATCGGGGACGTATGTTCGCCGAAGCGGTTCTCGCTCACGTCGAAACCTAGAGATGAGAGGAGCCGGCACCGTGACTCCGACTCCCACTTCTCGACCCCGGTCAGTCGAACCCTTGAGGCCGCGACTCCAGGCGGTACAAACGACTTCGGTGGGCCACCGCACACGCACAGCTGGGTCACCGGGAGCATCATCCGCTCGGATTATCTTGCGCAATGCACTGCAATCCGAGAACGCCAACTTTTATCTTCTGCTTGGCACCGTAGTGTTCCTTGTGGTCATCGGTCTCATCGTCGTTTTCTCTGCGTCATCGATAGATTCCTTTCTCTCAGATCAAGGCTTCTTCGGCGGTTTCTTGCGCCAGGCCGGATTTGCCGTCGTTGGCATTCCCTTGATGCTGATCGTTTCTCGCTTGCCTCTCGTGTTCTGGCCTACCTGGGCAAAACGACTTCTTGGCATAGGTGTGGTGTTGCAACTCCTCGTCTTCAGCCCCATCGGTATTGAAACGGGTGGTAACCGAAACTGGATTGCGATTGGAAGTTTCACCGCGCAACCATCGGAAGCGATCAAGGTCATCATCGCGGTGTGGTTGGGCGTCGCGATTCCGTTAGCAATCGATCGGGTCGGGTCTCACGTCTGGCAAGTTTTACTTCCCGCAGTGCCGGCCGCGGGTCTCATGGGTCTTGTGCTTCTCGGTTCAGACCTGGGGACGGTCATGATTATGGCCATCATCGTTATGGGTGCCCTCATGTTTGCCGGGCTTCCGTGGCGCATCCTTTCGATTCCCACTCTGATTGGTGTGTTAGGCGTCGCGGTAATCGCGGTCACAAGTCCTAATCGAATGAATCGAATCATGTCGTTTCTGTCGCTCGATGGCTGCACCGACTACTCCAACACATGTTGGCAACCACTCCACGGGCTGTGGGCTATGGCTAGCGGTGGAATATTTGGTGTTGGCCTGGGTAACTCCAAAGCCAAGTGGTCCTGGTTGCCGGCCGCCGATAACGACTACATTTTTGCCATCATTGGCGAAGAGCTGGGCCTCATTGGGTGCATCGTCATTATTGCGCTTTTCATTTTTCTGACCATCCTGTTTTTGCGCATCATTCGAGACACAGACAATCGCATGATTCGAATTACCACCGGCGCGATTATGTTTTGGATTATCGGATAAAAATTTATCTTCTGACTTGCTAATGTGAAATCATTTA
>JBMOEY010000132.1:0-2732 GCA_049314515.1 Microbacteriaceae bacterium | reverse complement strand
CCTTGGATATAGACACGTGTCACCAGCAGTGTCGACAACACGACCATGGCGGCAGACACGACGAAATGCAAGCCGACGACATACGGATTCAAATTCACTAAAACGCTGACACCACCAATGACCGCTTGCGCAGGAATGCCCAAACCAATCAACAGAGCCAGAACGAACAAATCTCGTCGCTCTCGTCGGAGTCGAACCACCGCCAGAAACGTCCCGATTGCGACGATGACGAGCACAAACGTCAAAAGGCGATTCCCGAACTCGATGACCCCGTGAATACCCATTTCCGGGGTGTTTACGAGGGAGTCAACGGTGCACTTTGGCCACGTCGGGCAACCTAAGCCACTCGCAGTCAGGCGGACGGCTCCGCCCGTGACGACAATCAATACCTGAACTACCCACGTTGTCCACGCCCATGCTCGAACGGGGCGCGACACCGCGGAAGGTAACCAGCTGGTAAGTCGACTCATCGTCATTTGTTCCCTAGAATCAAGTAGCAACGTTCGCCCAGAGACGGCGATCGAAAGGTGTCAACGTCGAGACCTGAATGAGGCGGTGCTCGCCGGTTTACTCGTTTCAGTCTATGTTTCGAGCCAACGACCGCAGGATTCGGTCACCCCTCACTCCCACTGAGGGGAATATAGCTCTTGGTCTTCACTGTTTACGCTGATACACACGTTGTGACGAGGAAAGGATTGGCGCATGTCTGACATCATTATTGACCGTCCAGAACTCGAAGGGTTGGGAAACTACGAATTTGGTTGGCACGATAAAGATGTCGCGGGAGCATCTGCGCGACGCGGAATCAGCGACGCTGTCGTTGCCGACATTTCCGGGCGAAAAGCCGAGCCCGAATGGATGCTTGCCCGGCGCCTCAAGGCATATGAAATGTTCTTGCGTAAGCCAATGCCGAACTGGGGTGCCGATTTGTCCGGCATCGACTTCGACAACATCAAGTACTTCGTTCGCGCGAGCGAGCGCCAAGCACAGTCATGGGAAGACCTTCCTGACGACATCAAGGACACCTACGAAAAGCTGGGTATTCCTGAAGCCGAGCGCCAGCGCCTTGTAGCCGGGGTGGCTGCTCAGTACGAGTCAGAAGTCGTCTATCACCAAATCAACGAGGAGCTCGAGAAACAGGGTGTCATCTTCATGGACACCGACACAGCCCTGCGCGAACACCCGGAATTCTTCGAAGAGTACTTCGGTACCGTCATCCCGTCGGGTGATAACAAGTTCGCTGCTTTGAACACCGCGGTGTGGTCGGGAGGCTCGTTTGTCTACGTTCCCAAGGGCGTGCACGTTGAAATCCCGCTTCAGGCGTACTTCCGCATTAACACCGAAAACATGGGACAGTTCGAACGCACGCTGATCATCGCTGATGAGGGTTCCTACGTTCACTACATCGAAGGCTGCACCGCGCCGATCTACAAGAGCGACTCGATGCACTCGGCCGTCGTCGAAATCGTCGTCAAGAAGGGCGCACGTGTGCGTTATACGACGATTCAGAACTGGTCGAACAACGTCTACAACCTGGTGACAAAGCGGGCCATCGCCCATGAGAATGCCACGATGGAATGGATCGACGGAAACCTTGGTTCGAAGGTAACCATGAAGTACCCGTCCGTTTTCTTGGTCGGCGAAGGCGCCAAGGGTGAGACCCTGTCGATCGCGTTTGCTGGGCCAGGTCAGCACCAAGACGCCGGGGCGAAGATGATTCATATGGCGCCCAACACCCAGTCGTCGATCGTGTCGAAGTCGGTGGCGCGCGGTGGAGGGCGTGCGGGGTACCGAGGCGAGATTCGAATGGATGCTAACGCCCACGGCAGCGCAAACACCGTCCGTTGCGACGCCCTACTTGTTGACACGATCTCACGCAGTGATACTTATCCGGCTATCGACATTCGGGTCGACGACGTGCAACTCGGTCACGAAGCAACGGTTTCCCGGGTGAGTGAAGATCAGCTGTTCTACCTGATGAGTCGTGGCATGGCCGAAGACGAAGCGATGGCCATGATTGTGCGCGGCTTCATCGAACCCATTTCACGTGAACTTCCGATGGAATACGCGCTTGAACTCAACAAGCTCATTGAGCTTGGCATGGAAGGGTCTGTCGGCTAGATGACGTCTACAGAAACTCTCGTGCCCGTTCAAACTCGACGGGAACGACCGACCGGGGTGCGTCGCGACGACTTTGCGCCGTTGTCGAAGAGAGACCTGACGTGGAAGTTTTCGCCTGTAGATGCGATCGCGACTCTCGCAGGGTCCAGTCTCGATGGGTCACGGATTGAGGCTTCCGTCTCGGGGGCTTCGACGGCGACGGTAGATCTTTCCTGGATTGATTCGACGGACCAGCGAGTTGGCCTCGCCGGACTTCCCGAGGATTTTGCTGTGGCAGCCGCCTGGGAGTCCGCAGAGCAGGTTCTTCTCGTTTCGGTGTCGGGTGAGCAGTCGGATGAAATCGTGCTTTCGCTTTCCGGGTTCGATCGTGGAGCCTCCGCCCTTCACGTTCTCATCGACATTGCCCCTCAGTCGCACACCAACATGTCGGTCCACTACGGAGACAGTGTTCTGCTGTGCGAGGCCGTCGAGATGCTGGTCGGCGATGGGTCTTCATTCAACGTGACATTCTGCTACGAGGAAACCCCCGCCTCGATTCACGTCGGCGCACATTTCACGCGACTAGGACGTGACGCACACCTTACTCACGCACTGGTGGTGCTGAGCGGAGG
>JBMOEY010000131.1:0-2740 GCA_049314515.1 Microbacteriaceae bacterium | reverse complement strand
TTGATGAGCCACGGGATTAGCGAGACAGCCATGATGAGCGATCCGATTGACGAGAGCTGGTTCATCCACGTAAAGTCGTCGTCAGGTAGATAAGTGGCGTACCGACGTGGCATACCAATCACGCCAAGCCAGTGCTGAATAAGGAACGTCGTATGGAAACCGATAAACATGAGCCAGAAGTGAATCATGCCAAGACGCTCATTGAGCATCTTTCCGGTCCATTTTGGCCACCAGAAATAGATCGCGGCAAAAAGCCCAAACACGATGGCTCCCACAACGACGTAGTGGAAGTGCGCCACGATGAAGTACGAGTCCGAAACATGGAAGTCAAGCGGCGGTGACGCCAGGATGATGCCGGTGAGGCCTCCAAAAATGAAGTTGAAGACGAAGCCGAGTGACCACACCATGGGCGTTTCGAACGTGACCGACCCCCGCCACATCGTGCCAATCCAGTTGAAGATTTTGACGCCCGTTGGTACCGCGATGAGCATCGTGAGAAGGGCGAAGAACGGAAGGAGAACCGAACCCGTCACGTACATGTGGTGAGCCCACACCGTCATCGACAGCGCGCCGATGGCGATGGTTGCGTATACGAGAGTCTTGTAACCGAAAATCGGTTTGCGACTGAAGACCGGGATGATCTCTGAAACGACCCCGAAGAAGGGCAGGACAAGAATGTAGACCTCTGGGTGGCCGAAGAACCAGAACAAGTGTTGCCAGAGGATCGCGCCACCCGTGGCAGCGTCAAAAACGTGCGCGTTGAAGATGCGGTCAGCGGCGAGTGCGAGTAACGCAGCTGCCAGAATCGGGAACACCAGAATGACGAGAATGGACGTCACCAGAATGTTCCAGGAGAAGATCGACATGCGGAACATGGTCATGCCCGGAGCGCGCATGGTGATGACGGTCGTGATGAAGTTCACTGCACCGAGAATTGTTCCGAAACCACCCATGGCGAGACCCATAACCCACATGTTCGATCCGATGCCGGGCGAAAATGTCTGAGAACTCAATGGTGTGTAGGCAAACCATCCAAAGCTCGCAGAACCTGCGGGGGTGAAGAAGCCACCCACGACAATGAGAGCGCCGAAGAAGTAGAGCCAAAACGAGAGCATGTTCAAACGCGGAAATGCCACGTCTGGTGCGCCAATCTGAAGGGGCAGCAGTTCATTCGCAAGACCCGCGAAAAGTGGAGTCGCGACCAGTAGCAACATGATTGTTCCGTGCATCGTGAACATCTGGTTGTACTGCTCTTTGGTCGCCAGCACGTTAAGGCCCGGCGCGAATAACTGGGCGCGAATGAGGAGCGCCATGACTCCACCGATCAAGAAGTACACCATCGACGTGATGATGTACATGTGACCGATGACCTTGTGGTCCGTCGACGTGAGCCAGCGGACAACAATGTTGCCCTTATTGACGGCCCGCGTAACGCCTACGGTCTGAGGCCCGGAGGCGGCGTTGTCGACGGGAGTCGGAACAAGAGTTGTGCTCATGATTTCAGCCCCTATCTCTTAGCTGACTCGGCCACGATGTTGGCCTGCCCAAGGTTGCGGTTGTATTCGGTGCCCAATTGGCCTTCAAATCCCTTGTCGCGCTGTGACTGGATGTACGCGTCATATTCAGCTTGAGACACGACTTTCACTTGAAAGAGCATCTGTGAATGGAACTCGCCACAGAGTTCGGCACACTTGCCCTTGTACGTGCCTTCACGCTCCGGAACAAACGACATGTAGTTCGTCTTGCCAGGAATCATGTCTTTCTTGTACAAGAAATCGATGACCCAGAAAGAGTGAATGACGTCACGAGCTTCGAGTTGGATTTCGACCGTCTTGCCAACAGGCAAATACAGTGTCGGAATGGAGGCTGGATCGATCGAGCCGGCAGGTGCTCCCACGGCCAAGTCAGGCTGAACTTGGATTCCCGAGTAATACACATCTTCGTTCGTGTAGTTGAAGTCCCACGCCCACTGCTTGCCGAACGCCTGAATGGTGACATCAGCGTTCTCATACCGCTGCTCAATAATCGCTTCGTCGCGAGCAGTGAAAGCAAAGAATCCGAGAATAAGAATGAGAGGAACAGTGGTGAAAAACACCTCGATGGGAAGGTTGTAGCGGAGCTGAACTGGCATCCCGGTCTGCCCCTGGCGACGACGGTAAATGACCATTGCCCAAATCATGAGGCCCCAGGTGATCGCACCGACTCCGAGCAAGATGATCCAACTCGTGACCCACAACCCAGTGACGCGATCAGTGTGGTTCGTCACGCCGGGCTCGCCGGGCAAATACCCTCGGAGCTCTTGTTGAGTGCATCCAGCGAGGGCCAGAGCGATGCTGCTCGCAAGCGGAATCGCGAGCCACTTCAGGCGATGATTCTTGACCACCGGTAACCTTTCCAAAGACGCGCATCACACGGCGCGTCACTTCAGTTCTGACAGGTTTAGCCTATCGCGCCGGTTAGGCGGGGATACGCCGGAACGCGGGTCAAATTTTCCGCTGAGTGAAGAAAGATAAGGCCCCTCGACCGAGTCACACATCGGGTTCGAGGGGCAATCCGTGAGCCAGTCTCATCCCACGGCAGAGACGCTAATGGAACGAGTCGCCACAGGCGCAACTGCCCTGTGCATTCGGGTTATCGATTGTGAAGCCTTGCTTCTCGATGGTGTCCTGGAAGTCGATTGTTGAACCGTCGAGGTATGGGCCGCTTTTGCGGTCAACAATCACTCCGACACCATCAAACT
>JBMOEY010000130.1:0-2774 GCA_049314515.1 Microbacteriaceae bacterium | reverse complement strand
CCCATAGCCTTGAGTGCATGCGACGTGACACACGACTCTCTGACTTGCCCGAGGGAGAAATTCTGCGCCGCATTTTTCCGCGCCTGCCTGAATCCGACTCAACACTGCTCGGCCCCGGAGACGACGCAGCCGTCATCGCGGCACCCGACGGTCGATTCGTTGTGACGACCGACATGATGGTGCACGGCCCCGACTTTCGACTCGAATGGTCGACGCCCTACGAACTCGGCTACAAGGCCGCGGCCTCGAATCTGGCGGACGTGGCCGCGATGGGTGCCAAACCGAGTGCCCTCGTCGTGGCCCTTGCGGTGCCCGGCGACACACCCATGTCGACGCTCGAACAATTGGCGGATGGCTTGCGCGAAGCGTGCGAGTTTCTCGCTCCCGGCTGCGGCGTCGTCGGCGGCGACCTGAGCGCGAGCGACACGTTCACCATCGCGGTCACCGCATTCGGCGACCTCGACGGACGAAAGCCGCTCACTCGCGCCGGCGCACGTGTGGGCGATGTCGTGGCGTTGGCGGGGGAGCCGGGTTGGTCCTCCTTAGGTTTAGCACTGTTGTTCGCACAGGGCACGAGTGAGATCGACGGCGAACGTGTGCCGAACGCTCGCCTGATGAAGAAGATTCGGGATGAACTGCCCAACCTGATTGGCCGGCACCTCGCCCCGGCTCCGCCGGTGTCGCTCGGCGTCGTTGCCGCGCAGGCCGGCGCCACCGCGTGCATGGACGTCTCCGATTCGCTCACGCTTGACGCCTCGCGCATGGCCGAGGCCAGCTCGGTGGCCATCGACTTCGATCACCTCGTGCTCGACGGATTCGCCGCTGAACTGTCACAGGCGTACGGCGTGGAACTCGAGGTGTCTCGTCGCGCGGTGTTGCACGGAGGTGAAGACCACTGTCTGCTCGCGTGTTTCCCGCCGGGCGGGGTGCTGCCGGCCGGATTCACTCGTGTGGGCACCGTGATCGCGGGGCGAACCGCGCTCGATCGCGTGTTGTTGCGGGGGGAATCCATCGAACCCATTGGCTGGAACCCCTACGCGCAGTAGCGCACCGACTGCGCGCAGTAATCTGTCATTCGTGACGTACACCGCTGCCGCTGACCGCTACGACTCTTCCGCCCATGGTGCGATGCGTTTTCGCCGCGTGGGTCGATCCGGCTTGAAGCTTCCCGAAATCTCGCTGGGTCTCTGGCACAACTTCGGTGGCGAGGGCACCATCGAGAATCAGCGGGCCATGCTGCGCCGCGCGTTCGATCGCGGTGTCACGCACTTCGACCTCGCCAACAACTACGGTGTGCCCGCCGGATCGGCCGAGTCAAACTTCGGGCAGATTTTCGCCAGCGACTTTGTGCCGTATCGCGACGAACTCATCATCTCGTCGAAGGCCGGTTACTTCATGTGGGATGGTCCCTACGGAGAATGGGGCTCGCGCAAGTACCTCACCGCGTCGCTCGATCAGAGCTTGACACGAATGGGTCTCGACTATGTCGACATTTTCTATTCGCACCGCTTCGACCCCGAAACTCCGCTCGAAGAGACGATGGGTGCGCTCGCGTCGTTCGTTCAGCAGGGCAAAGCACTCTATGTGGGCATCTCGTCGTATTCCCCCGAACAGACGCGCGAAGCCAAACGGATTCTCGATTCGATGGGTGTTCCGCTGCTCATCAGCCAGCCGCGCTACTCGATGTTTGATCGCACCATCGAGCGCACCAACCTGTTGCCGGTCTTGGATGAACTGGGTATCGGCTCGATCGTGTTTTCGCCACTCGCGATGGGGTTGCTCACCGACCGCTACCTCAAAGGCGTTCCGGTAGATTCCCGTGCCGGGCGCCATGCCTTCCTCAGCGAGAACAACATCACGGAGCAGTATGTGGCGCGGGCCGCGGGCTTGCGCGCCATCGCTGCGGCGCGTGGTCAATCGCTGGCACAGCTGGCGATCGCGTGGGTCTTGCGTGACCAGGGTGCCGGTGGCATCGCGCCGGTCACGAGTGCGCTGATCGGTGCGTCGAGCGTGGCGCAACTTGATGACAACTTGGATGCGCTGGCCGCGCCTCCACTCACCGCCGACGAAATCGCCGCCATTGACGAGTTCGCGGTGCACGGCACCGACGGCTGGTAACTAGTCGCGGCCCACTTAGTCGCGACTCAGCCAGTGAATCGTGGTCTCGCCGTAGGCCTTTGATTTGTCGAGCGTGAGGCCGGCCGGTGGCTGAGGTGCAGCTGAGCGAGTCGAGCGTTCGACGACGACTTCGGCACCCGGCGCCAGATGCGGCGCGAGGGCAGCGAGCACGTCATCAAGTTCGGTGTCGGCCACGTCATAGGGCGGGTCGATGAACACGAGATCGAAGCTCCCGGTGTCTGCGCTACTTTCGGCGCGGCCATCAAGAAAGTGCGCGACCGTGTTTACAACCACCTGTAAGCACGCCGGCGCGAGCTTGCCGACCGAGCGAATGAGCTCGGCGTTCTTTCGCGCAATCTCGGCCGCCTTGGCATTCTTTTCGACGAGAACCACCGAGGCTGCCCCGCGCGAAAGAGACTCGAGGCCGAGTGCACCTGAGCCAGCGAAGAGGTCAAGAACGCGCGCATCCGTAATCGCATCTCTGGCGTCAAGGGCGGAGAAGATTGCTTCGCGCACCCGGTCGCTCGTGGGGCGCGTGCCTGACTTTGGCACGGCGATTTCTCGGCTGCCGGCGAACCCGGCGATGATGCGCGTCACGGCACAAGCTTAAGCGTCGCGCGAGAAGTCGCTGGCGAAAAATAGACTCGTCACATGAC
>JBMOEY010000129.1:0-2814 GCA_049314515.1 Microbacteriaceae bacterium | reverse complement strand
ACACAGAATCCGCTTGACCCATCGGATGCGGCGTGATGTTTGGCACCCTGAGGATTGAATCCGACCATGATGTCTCGCGCAATCATCGCCTGGGTCAGAACCATCGTTCCCGCAAACATGGTCATGGCTGTCTGACCCATCTCGGGACGCCGACCTGTCCACTGAAGGTCGATCCCCTCGTCAATGACGCGTGAGACAAAACCGGCTTCGTGCACCGAGTCAATTGCCGCCCTGACGGAGTGCCGATCGACGGCCGTCGGGTCGCTAACGCTGACAGCGCGAGGCAGTTCCGCCACGAGGAGTCCCGTCGCAAGCTGAGCCCGCATTGGGTTCGTGGCATGCGAGCCATCGCCCTCACCGAGTTGCCAGATGAGATAGTCATCGGAGTACGAGATACCCAGCTGTCCGATTGAGGAAATGCGCTCCTGAATGACCGCGGATGACGCGGAGGGTGTCGGAGGCACTGAGGTGATGTTGTTCATGATTTCTCCAATCGGTTGGCTGTTGAGAAGTGGTCGCCTTGTGGGCGGTTGGATGACGATACAGGTAGCCACTGACATCGGAAGCGTGACGGTCACGAGTTGAGTGGTAGCCGCTCCAGGAGTGCAATGAAGTCAGGATTTCGCCACGCGCTGTGCTGAGGCAACACTGCGCGAACTTCTTCGTGTGCAGTCATGCAATCGCGCCCGAGATGGCGGGCCGAATATGCGGCCGCAATCGTGGGTGTGCGCGAGTGGGCCGCGACACAGTGCAAAAACACGACGTGACCCTCGGAGCGCAACCTCGCGACCGTATCGGCGGCATCCACCACCACGGTCGTTGCATCAATGTTGGCGTCGACGTCATCGACAAGCCAGAACTCGACTCGACGTGAGACGGCCGAATTCTCCGCAGGAACCTGTTGAGTTCCCGTGCGACAGATCGACACCACCGCCGTCACATCTGCAGGAAGATGGTCAAGAATATCCATCGATCCGAGCCACACGCCGTCATCATGTGGGTGACGAGCAAGCGTGCCAATGGGTTTGGCGGTGAGATAGGTGGCCAGTGGCCATCGGTCATCTCGCGACCGCGTCGGCTCGGCGTTCGTGAGTGCGAGCGCGATGAGCTCACGCTCGGAATCAATCGACCAGCCGTGCAATATTTCTCGCCAACGTGCGGGGAACACCGCTGCACCCGCTGCGGCGCCAATCAGTGAGCCCGCGATGGCAGCCACGGTATCGGTATCGTTTCCGCCGCGAACAGCGCGCTCGAGAGCATCCACGACGTCGATGCGACCGAGTTCGATGATCGAGTGATGAATTGCCGACCACGCGGCGCGGAAGGCAGAAACGACCCACCCGTTATCCAGACTAAAGTGAGCCGGCGTGGCACTCTCAGCTTCGGCGATTCGCTCGGACCAGTATCCGCGACGCTCTTCGGGAAGCTCGTCGAGCCCCACCCGAATGTTGAGTTCACCAGTGTGAATTGCGTGGACAATCGCAAAACACCAGAGAACGCACGCGTCGCCGGCCGCATCTTCCCAGTGCGTCAATTGTGCAATGCGTCGAGCCATCGCCGCCAAACCCGTGGTGTCATGCAGGAAAGCCAACGCGACCGGAGCCGTGCGCATCAACGCGCCGTTTCCTCCCGACCGATTTCCCGACTCCGCATGATGCCGCTGCGAAAGCGCCCGGCACGACTCCTCGTCGATGCGCCCATCTCGCCGGAGTTGACCCAAAATCGCACCAGTCTGCACGCCGACGTCTTTCGTGACCTTCAGCCAATCGAGCCAGTTCGTGAGTACGTGACGCATGTCGATGGCATCGGCACCAGCGGGGTCAGTCCGGTGATGTGCGGGGACGATCCCTCGCGCAATGCCGAGAGCCATCGCCGTGTCATCGGTGAATTCGCCTGGCGCAAAGCCGAAGGGACCACCGCCGATCATGTCGACAGGAACATCCGAGCCCAGAACCGGACCGAACTCATAATGCGCACCGAGTGCGTCGCCACAGGCGAGCCCGATGAGGCACCCCGCGGCCCGAACGCCGACGTGGCGAATCTCGCGAGGGGGATGAATGATGTGTGCCATGGGATCTCCAATCCGTTAGTGGGCTGCAAAGTTCGATGGATGCGTAAACACGCGCTCTCGGCCTTACTGCTACGCGTGCTGAATGTTGAAGACGGCCGCGTGAACGAGCCCGGCGGCCAACGCATAGCTCGTGATGGCGAGCGGACCTACCGGCGTCTCCACACGCTCGGGCACCTCTCGCCGAATCTCCATGTTGGAACGTTCCAGCACGCCAGCGAAGTCGCGAGCGAGGTAATTCGGAGTGGGTCGGTTCGGTGCATCGAGCCCTTCGTATCGAGCGGCATTGACAATGGCATCGAAGCGTTGTTGGAGAGCTTCGTGAGTTCCAAAGATCTCGGCCGCAGCTATGTATCCGCCAATCCCAATAATCACGCCACGCTGTCCGGGCAAGAGATTGACGCGCTCGAGACCCGGCGCTGCCTCTTCCGCCTGCTCCATCGACATGGCAAGCGAGTGACCGACAACGGCGCCGCGCGTGCGTTCGAACCGAGCGATGTCATCCCAAACGTGGCCCTGCACGGCGCTGGCGTCCGCCAGGCCGTTGAGCAAGTTGAGCTCGAGATTCGCGTTGAGTCGAGCTCGCGTACGATACGGAGCGCGTCGCACCTGGCGACCGTGTTGCTGCGTGCCATGCCACCGACCCTGTTCGACGCACGCAACCGGAACCTCAATGGTCTGACCGCGTGGAATGATGATCGTGCACGCGGCGACGCGATTCCGGACGCCTGCGCGAACCCGATCGC
>JBMOEY010000128.1:0-2919 GCA_049314515.1 Microbacteriaceae bacterium | reverse complement strand
TACGCCTGGTGACGAAAGTACTTGACGGCATCGAGGACATTCACTTTGCGCGATTGACATCTGAGGATGTCGTGCGCCACTCGCTCGTCGGTCGAATTATTGACGCCTACACCGTCTACGACGAAAAAGTGCAGGCAGCTAAAGTTTCGCGAACCAAGACCTCTAACGCATCGGGACCTCGGAGCTCTCGATGAGCATCGAAGTTCTCAATGAATGCGGTTACCGCACGGACGAGTCAGCTCTGCAGCGGCTGGCGACCTACTGTTTGGATAATCTGCGAGTTCATCCAGATGCCGACCTGTGCATCTCCCTCGTTGACGTAGGTGCTATGGAGCACTATCACCTCGAATTTATGGATGAGCCTGGACCGACGGACGTTTTGAGTTTTCCCATGGACGAACTGCGACCGGGCAACGATGATCGAGTCACGCCCGCAGGGATGCTCGGTGACATCGTGCTGTGTCCCGACGTCGCGGAATCTCAGGCGCAGGCCGCGGGACACTCGGTAGATGATGAGCTGCTCCTCCTCACGACGCATGGCATCTTGCATTTGTTGGGTTTTGATCATGCGGAACCTGAAGAAGAGAAGGAAATGTTCGCGTTGCAACGCGATTTGCTGGTCGGCTTTGCGGTCGTGGAGCGCCAACGCGGGAAACGATGACCGTCGCTCTCACCGTAATTTGTGCGCTCGCTCTGATTGCCTTCGGCGGGTTGATGGCAGCGACCGAATCAGCGCTCAACGTGCTGTCCCGCGACGATATTCGAGAGATGGCGAAGACACGTCGTGCGAAAATTTCGCTCCAATCCATCGCCGATGACCTCGGTGCGCATCGAAATGTCACGAATTTTGTTCGAACGTTTGCCGAGACAACGGCTGCGGTGCTCATCACGATCACATTGGCCGCGTCGGGCCTTCCGCTCTGGGCGGCCCTGCTCCTCGCGGTATTGGTTATGACGGGCGCCTCGTTTGTGCTGGCGGGGTCGAGTCCGCGCAGCGTGGGACGCGCGCATCCACAGGCCGTTCTGGGAATCAGTGCTCCGATCATCCATGCGCTTCGTTTTCTGCTTGGTCCTGTTGCTGATGCACTGGTGCGATTTGGTGACCGAGTTACTCCCGGACGACCCGGTGTCGTGACCTTCACCAGTGAGGAGCAGCTTCTGAGCATGGTTGACGAGGCGACTCGTCACGATGTGCTCGAAAAGGATGAACGGGCACTGATTCACTCCGTCTTCGAGTGGGATGACACCATTGTGCGCGAGGTGATGGTGCCGCGCGTCGACATGGTCACCGTCGACCTCGACACCAGCCTCGCTCAAGCTGCGACGCGATTCTTTGAATCGGGCTACTCGCGAATGCCCGTTCTTGGATCAAGCGATGAGGATATTCGCGGCATTCTGTATCTACGTGACGTCTCGCGCCGGCACATCGAGAATCCTCGCGGGTGGGCGAAAGAGAAGGTGTCCGAGTTCTTGCGCCCGGTTATTTTTGTGCCCGAATCGAAAAAGGTTGATGACACTCTGCGTCAAATGCAAGGTGCGTCAACGCACATCGCCATCGTCATCGACGAGCACGGGGGAGTCGCTGGACTCGTGACTCTGGAGGACATCATTGAAGAACTCGTGGGAGACATCGTTGATGAACATGACCGGGGTGGCGCGGAATCCGTTGATCTAGGCGACGGTTCCTTCCGAGTGAGCGCGCGCATGAACACCGAAGACCTCGGCAAACTCTTTGGAATCGAACTGGATGACGATGACGTGGATTCGGTCGGCGGTCTGCTGGCCAAAGAGTTGGGTCGCGTTGTCGAGGTGGGCGACTCAGCGACAGTGAGCGGTCTTACTCTCACGGCAGATCCGAGTGGCGCGCGGGGCAAGCTCGTCACGCGCGTTCATGTGGAAATGACCCAAGAGCTTCGTGACGCACGCCAAGCTTTCGATGACGAAAACGAGGGCGATTGATGGGGAGAGCACCGAAGAATCCCAGTCGAGGAAACGATGACTATCGAAGTGGATTCGTGTCATTTGTGGGCCGACCCAATACGGGCAAGTCCACGTTGACGAATGCGTTGGTCGGCGAGAAAGTTGCCATTACCAGCGCAAAACCTCAAACCACTCGACACGTCATTCGAGGAATCGTGTCTCGCGCGAAGGGTCAGCTCATCGTTGTTGACACTCCTGGAATTCACCGACCACGCACATTGCTCGGTGAGCGGTTGAATGCGTTGGTTCAGTCGACTCTCGGTGACGTCGACGTAATTGGGATGTGTTTCCCGGCAGATGAGCCCGTCGGGCCGGGAGACCGATTCATTAGCGAGCAGCTGGAAAACTTCCCTCGGGCAATCAAGATTGCGATTGTCACGAAAGTCGATGTTGCGTCAAAGCAACAAGTCGCGGAACGCCTGTTGCAGGTGAGCGAACTTCGTGATTGGTCGGCACTCATTCCGATTTCTGCCGTTGAAGGTGTCCAGCTTGACGTGTTGGCTGATGAACTCATTGCGCTGTTGCCGCCGGGACCCGCGTTGTACCCAACCGAGTCGACGACGGAGGACGACACTCACAAGCGAGTCTCCGAGTTGATTCGCGAAGCCATTCTGGAAGGTGTTGACGATGAACTTCCGCACTCCCTGGCAGTGACTATCGACGACATCATGCATCGCGAAGACAAGGACATGATTGACGTGTACGCGAACGTATTCGTCGAACGTGACAGCCAAAAAGGCATCATCATCGGAAAGGGCGGCGAGCGACTTCGGGATGTCGGGGCACGTTCGCGCGTCGAGATCGAAGCGCTTCTCGGTTCCCCGGTGTTTCTTTCTCTACGCGTCAAGGTCGCAAAAGACTGGCAACGCGACCCGAAGTTGCTTAATCGACTCGGCTTCTAGTCGGTGGAACCTGCGCGCGGGTCGGTGTTAGCCTGTT
>JBMOEY010000127.1:0-2949 GCA_049314515.1 Microbacteriaceae bacterium | reverse complement strand
ATGTCTCGGTGGTGCTGCGCGCCGGCGCCAAACGCACGATCGATTCGCGTTGGCCCGACGTAGTACTTGCCGACACCGAGGTCATCGCGACCGCGCCGAAAGAGCTCAATACCTCGGGTTTTGGCGAGTTACTTTCAATATTTACTGCCCCCGCGGACTGGTGGCTTGCCAGCCAGGTGGGCACCGACTCCAGCTTTCACTCCACTCCCCGTGACCTCCTGCTGACGTTCGCCGGCAACCCGGGCGAATGGGGTGCCGGAATCGGCGATGGCAACGCCGAAGCCGTGAATCAATTGACCAAGGTGCTCGCAATTCGGGGCATCGGCACGGGAATCGCCGGCTCGACCGCCTGTCTCTCGGGCATGGAACACCTGATCAGCCACATGCTCGACATGTATGCCGCCGCCCATCACCACGACATCGGTTTGCACGGCGAGCAGGTCGGTGTGGCCTCGGTTGTCGGAGCGACAGCGTGGCATTACTTGCTCGAGAACATCCGCGCCAACCGGCCCATCGAAGCGCGCACGGATGAGGCAACGCTCGAAGCCACGGTCGCTCAGGTTTTCTCCGAGTGTGACCCGAGTGGGGCGCTGGGCGCTGAGTGTTGGTCGGACTTCTCCAAGAAGCGGGCCGCGTGGAAGGTTGGCGCACCGAATGTTGCCGAGTTGGTGTCCGATGCGGATGCGCTCGAGCGAGCCCTCGGAGCGATGCTGCCTAACCCGCGCGACTTGGCTCACGGGTTGGCCCGCGCCGGCGCAACCGTGCGATTTGATGATCTCGATGTGTGGGTAACCGCGGACGTGTGGCGCTGGGCCATTGCCAACTGCCTCTACATGCGAAACCGCGTGACGATTGTTGACCTACTTGCCGAACTCGGCTGGTGGACCGACGCCGACGTGGATGCCGTTCTGGAGCGCGTCAACGCACTCACCGCCGAGGTGGCTCATGTCTGAGATTGTCTTGTCGGTCGATTCCTCGACGTCGGGTGTGAAGTGCATCGCGTGGGATCGCAACGGAACCCCACTGGCCGTGGGTTCGACGACGCTCGAGTTGAGCATCCCGCAGCCGGGCTATGGCGAACAAGATCCGCGCGACTGGTGGCGCGGCACGGTCACGGCGGTGCGCGAGTGCGTGGCCCAGATTGACGTGTCGCGAGTGGTCGCCTTCGCCGTCACTCACCAGCGTGAGAGCTTCGCGTGCCTCGACGAAAACGATGAGCCGGTGCGTCCGGCCATGCTGTGGCTCGACACGCGCGCCCACGAGCAGGTAGTTCGCTTTGGTACGCGCCGCGTGCACGACCTGACCGGCAAGCCCGCGAATCCGACCCCAGCTTTTTACAAATTGTTGTGGATGCGCGAGCACGAGCCCGAACTCCTTGACCGCACGGTTCGCGTGGTCGACGTGCACGCGTACCTCGTTCACGAGCTCACCGGCCAATGGAGCACCTCGGTCGCAAGTGCCGACCCGCTCGGTCTCATCGATCTCGAGACCGGAGACTACTCCGACGAACTGCTCGACATCGTGGGCCTGCAGCGTTCGGCGCTGCCCGCCCTCGTTGTCCCGGGTGACGTCATCGCTCCACTCTCGGCGTCGGCCGCCGCCGCGCTCGGGTTGCCCGAAGGTCTGCCCATCGTCTCGGGCGCGGGCGACGGTCAATCGGCCGGCCTCGGTGCCGGAATCGTGTCACCCGGCATGGCCTACCTCAACGTGGGCACCGGCCTGATTTCGGGCAGCTTCAGTGACAGCTACATTCCGAGCCCGGCGTATCGCGCGATGGCCGGAACCATCACCGGAACCGTTAACTACGAGCTGTTCGTTGGTGCGGGAACCTTCATGATCACGTGGTTCTTGAAGAGCTTCGCCGACGGAGACGACGCTGATTCGAGCATCCCGCGCGAAGTGTATTGGGAGCGCAAAGCGTCGGAGATTGTCCCGGGTGCAGAGGGCCTGTTCGTCGTTCCCTATTGGAACGGTCAGCTCACCCCGTTTTGGGATCAGGATGCGCGCGGCGTGATGTTCGGACTCACGGGCGCCCACACCACCGCTCACATCTACCGGGCCGTGCTCGAGGGAATTGCGTTTGAACTGCGCGTGTGTTTGGAAGAAGCCGAGCGCAGTCTGCCTGCGCCCATCTCGGAATTTATCGCGATGGGTGGTGGCACGCGAAGCCCCGTGTGGTGCCAGCTTTTCGCCGACATTTTGCAACGACCCGTCGTTCTCGCCGGAAGTGACGAGGCAACCGCATTGGGTGCGGGCGTCCTGGCTGCCGTCGGCGCCGGGCTCTATGCCTCGACAGCCGAAGCCGCCGCGGCGATGACGAACGTGGGCACGCGCTACGAGCCCCAGGGTCATCTGCGCGATACCTACGACTCGCTTTTCGGTGTTTATCGCCAGATTTATCCGGCACTTCGACCGGTGTTTGCCGCCGCGGCTCGGGAGGCCAGCCATGGCTAACTCGACAATCGAGCTCGTCGGTCCGGATACCTTCTTTGATGCGTATCTGTTTGACCTCGATGGCACCATCTACCTCGGGAGCGAACTGCTACCCGATGCACGTGAGCTCATCGAGACCCTGCGAAACCAGGGCGCCAAGACAGTGTTCTTGTCGAACAACCCGACGCGCGACCCCGACATGTACATCGCCAAGCTCACGGGCTTAGGGATTGAGGTCGAGCGCGACGAAATCATCAACACGGTTGTCACGACCGTGCTCTGGTTGAAGCAACATCACCCTGACGCGGTCGTATTTCCGATCGCCGAAGAGCCGCTCGTCAACGCGCTGCGGGAGGCGGGCATCCGGCTCTCGGACGACCCGGCGGAGATTGATGTCGTTGTCGCGAGCTACGACCGTGGGTTTACATATCGCAAACTGCAAATTGCTTTCGACGCATTGTGGCAACGCGACCACGTGAAACTGATCACGACCAACCCCGACCGCTACTGCCCGTT
>JBMOEY010000126.1:0-2962 GCA_049314515.1 Microbacteriaceae bacterium | reverse complement strand
ACAAAGTACTATGCGTACCACAATCATTGCGGCGGCGACGAAGTGATCAACCGTCACATCGTGGATGAGTCCCCGGTGGACGTGTTCTTTCTGACTGCGCGGCACGAGTACGTGCGGTGGCAGACGATGAATTGGTTGCACAAAAACGGGTTCGAATACCAAGCACTGCTCATGCGCGAAGACGACAATCACGAGTCTTCTGCTAAGATGAAACAGAAGAAAGTAGCGGAGCTGATGAAAACGTACACCATTGAAGGTGCTTACGATGATCGGTTGGAAATTCTCAATGCATACACCCAGTTGGGTCTAAAAGGAGTTTGGGTACGATGAAAACGGTTCCAGAAATCCTGCGCGAATGCGCTGAAACGTACGAAGAGCGCAACAAGGTCTACGGCAACAATTACAAGAAGTTCGGCGCTGTGATGGCGGCGGTTTTCCCCAACGGGTTGTGCTTGTACACTGTGGAAGACTTCAACAGGCTCGGGGTGTTCATTCAATGCGTCAGCAAGGTCACTCGTTATTCAGAAACCCTCACGCGTGGCGGCCACCAGGACTCTGCGCACGACTTGTCGGTGTATGCCGCTATGTTGGAGGAGTTGACGGATGCTAATCCTTCTTGACTTCGAAACCACCGGGCTGACGCTGCCCAGCTCGTCAGACCTTGAATTGCAGCCGAGGATTATCGAGATCGGCGCAATCAAGGTCTCCGACCGGGGTAGCATTGTCGCGGAGTTGAGCGAGTTGATCGACCCCAAACAGGAGATCTCGGCTGAGATCACCAAGATCACCGGGATCAAGCCTGATCAACTGCGAGGCAAACGGTGCATCGAGGAAGTCATCCCTGAGCTCGCGGACTTCTTCCTCGGAGCGCACACGCTCGTGGCGCACAATCTCGCTTTCGACCGCGACGTGTTGTACTTCGAGCTGCTTCGGACGGGGTGGGAGCGACGGTTCCCGTTCCCGCCCAACCAGATCTGCACCGTGGATTCGACCATGCACATAAAGGGCAGACGCATGAAACTCACCGAGCTCTACGAGCACACGCAAGGCGCACCACTCGCCCAGACGCACCGCGCACTCGACGACGTCAAGGCGCTGCACGAGTGCTACAAGGCGATCGCCCATGCTCACTAGAACCGAGTTCACGTTCGGCAATTGTTTCGGCCCAATCAACAGGGTCGTGGAGCGAGCCACCAAGCTCGGATTCAACAAACCCGCGATCTGCGACGTCGGGACTTGGGGCCACGTGCCATTTTTCAAGGCGGCTGAAAAGGCAGGATTGCAGCCGGTGCTCGGCGCAGAGCTCAAAGTCGGCGACGAGGAACGGTCGATCAAGGTTCTCGCCAAGAACCAAAAAGGGGTGCGGGAGCTGTATCGGTTGAGCGCGGGGATCACGTATGACTCCGAGTTCTCTGACAACCTACTGGTACTGCCGTTCACTGCCGACCCCGCTCTCGTGCAAGCCGAAGATATGGTGTTCGACCTGCACCCGCTGAACCCGATGCTCAACGAACACAACCGCGTAATGGCCAAAAGGATGGCCAAGCCGCTGCTGTTCGTTTCCGACGTGCGCTACCCTGCACCGACTGATCGCAAGTACGCAGAGCTGCTCGGGGTGCGGCTTGGAGCGCACTCGCAACACTGGTGGTCGCCAGCGGAAATGGAGCAGCACTTTCCTGAATCCATGCTGTGGGGCGAGTTCGCCGAGCGGTTCGAGAAAGTCAAGCTCCCGGTGGCCGAAAACATGGTCGTAGAGGGCGACTTAGAAGCCGAGGCAAGGAAAGGTATTCCCTGGCGCTTTCCACGCGGTTTCGGTGAGGAATACGAGGCTCGGCTTCAGCGCGAGCTGGGGGTGATCCGGGAGAAACAGTTTGATTCGTACTTCCTGATGGTTTACGACTTGATTCGCTGGGCTCGGGAGCGGATGTTGGTGGGTCCGGGTCGCGGGTCGTCGTCAGGGTCGATAATCTGTTACCTGCTCGGCATCACCGAACTCGACCCAATCGAGCATGGGTTGCTGTTCGAGCGGTTCGTCGACGTGACCCGGATCGACCTGCCCGACATCGACATGGACTTCCCGGGAGATCGCCGGGACGAACTGTTCACGTATCTGCAAGGCAAGTACGGTTCTGAAAGCATCGCTCGGCTGGGCAACGTCAACCGGCTGAAGCCCAAGTCGATCCTGGTCAACGTCGGTAAGCGTATGCGGATTCCGTCGTGGGAAACAGCAGAGATCCGCGACAACATGATCGAGCGATCCTCGGGCGACTCACGTGCAGCGTTTTGTCTCGAGGACACGATGGGTGCGCTCAAGGCTGGACGCGAGCTGCTCGATAAACACCCCGGTTTCCGCAATGCCGGAGCCTTAGAAGGCCACGCATCTCACGCTGGGGTGCACGCTGCTGGGGTGATCATCTGCAACACGCCTGTGGCCGATTACTGCTCGGTCACTGCCGAAGGCATCTCGCAGATCGACAAGTATCAAGCCGAGTCGCTCAACCTGATGAAGCTCGACGCACTCGGGCTGAAAACGCTGGACGTCGTGCAGGAAACCCTTGACAAAGTCGGCAAGAAGATCACCGACATCGACGTGCATGATCAGAAGATCTACGACCTGTTGAACAGTCAGAAGATCACCGGCGTGTTCCAGCTGGAAGGCGACGCTGCCCGGCAGTTGCTACGGCAGTTCCAGGTCAAGAACTTCAACGACATCGTCGCACTGACGTCGCTGGCTCGCCCCGGACCGCTGCAGTCAGGCGGCGCAAAGAAGTTCATGGAGGTGCGCCGGGGCACGGACACCCCGACCTATTACCACGACATTCACCGCAAGTGGACCGAGCAGACTGAAGGGGTGGTGGTGTATCAGGAGCAGATCCTGTTCTTGGGGCGAGACATTGGATTGCTCGGGTGGCCGGAGCTCACTGCGTTGCGTCGGGCAATGTCAAAGTCGCTCGGCAAGGAG
>JBMOEY010000125.1:0-3143 GCA_049314515.1 Microbacteriaceae bacterium | reverse complement strand
ACAACGCAACCGAGTGGGTCGCCAAGCTCATCGACGAGCCTGAGCATTCGTGGGCGGTGGAGTTCGTTGCTGACGAACTTGGCGAGCTGGTCTAACACAATCATCAACTGGAGCAACTGAAATGACAACCAATACCCTCATCAACACCGACCAAGGCATCCGAGTTTCGGTGTCGGACTGGCAAGGCGACAAAGGTGTTTGGCTGCACCTGATGCAAAACGGATGGAGCACCGGGACGTACTTCTCTCGTTCGGAAACCAAACTCCTGATCGCCGCCCTGCAATACACTCTCAACCAGCAAACCAAGGAAGACGACAATGCCTAAAATCACCCGCGAGCGGACCATCCGCGAGCTTTTGCAAAAAGGGGGCCTGACTGCGCGGCAGATCGCTCGTCTTGCCGACTGTTCAACTCCGTATGTTTACCAGATCCGGAGCAAAGTCGAGCGCGAGAAATTACTCGCTGCGGAGGAGGCTCCTCCTGAGCCTCCCAAAGTGATGGTCAAGGTCAGCGACCTTATGAACCGCCCGTATCCCGTGCAGAAGCAAAATGATTCGAATGAGATTCATATGCGTATCATGGCGATCCTTGCCTTTGCTGTTATCTGGTTTTTAGCTGTTGTAATCTTTTCTTTCAAGGGGTAATCCAAATGTCTGAACTCATTCTTCCACCAGCCGCCACCGACGGCGTCAAGTTCGGCAAGCTGTCGAGCAAGTACGATCTGATCAGCACCGAAGCTGTTGTGAATCTCATGCGCGACGAGGGCTTCATCGTCACTGCCACCAACTCGCTCAAGCCACGGGTGCGCGACCCCCGCATGGTGCGGCACTTTGTGCGTATGCGCCACGAGCAGCACTTGGGCGAGGTCAACGGATCCGTGCCCGAGATCCTCGTGATCAACGCCAACGACGGATCGTCTTCGTTGCGTATGGAAGCTGGCCTGTTCCGCATGGTGTGCTCCAACGGTCTGATCGTCAAGTCGCAGGACATCAGCTCTGCACGGATCCGGCACGTCGAGGTCACCGCCGACCGGGTGCTGGACGAAGCCAACCGCGTCATTCAGGGAGCCAAAGAGGCTGCTCGCCGCGTGGACATCTTCAAGGACCGCATCCTCAACCAGTCTGAAAAGATGCAGTTCTCGGTGCTGGCTTCTGCATTCTGGGGTGGCCGCGTGATGCCTCACTCGCTGCTGGAGTCCCGCCGCCCCGAGGACAGCGGCGACGACCTGTGGTGCGTGTTCAACTGCATCCAGGAAAACATGATCAAGGGCGGCGTGGTCGGTCGGTCTGCCACCGGACGCAACACCCGCACGCACGGCATCCGCGCCATGGACAACAGCGTGAAGGTCAACATGAAGCTGTGGGAAATCGCCGAGGAGTTCGTATGATCATATTGGGCGCTGGCCTGAGTGGGTTGATCGCTGCGGCGCTCAACCCGCAAGCAAAAGTCTTTGAGGCGGCGTCGCAAGACGCGCAGTCGCACCGGGCAGTGCTCCGGTTCCGTAGCTCGGCGGTGGGGGATGCGGTGGGCATCCCGTTCCGCAAGATCCGCGTGAACAAGGGCATTTGGTATCAAGGGCAGTACTGTTTCCCCGACATCCAGTTGTCGAACATGTACTCGTACAAAGTCACTGGCGGGTACTTCGATCGGTCGATCTGGAAAACGGAGGCGGTGGACCGGTTCATCGCGCCGGAGGACTTTATCCTGCGACTGGTCGAGCAGGTCGGTGACCGCGTGTCGTGGAACACACCCGTCACTGAACTCCCCGAGTCGCGCCCGATCATCAGCACGATCCCGATGAACAAGGTCATGAGCTTGGTCAAGTTCGACAACCCCGACCACACTCAGTTCAAGTTCTCGCCGATCCGCGTGCAACGGTTCCGGATCCCCCGTGCCGACGTGTTCCAGACGATCTACTACCCTTCGTCACACACTGCGGCTTACCGAGCTTCGATCACCGGCGATCTGTTGATCGTGGAATCAGTTGACGACCCTGCTTACCCAGACGTCAACATGGAGCACGTGTTGGCTTCGTTCGGGATCCTGGACAAGCACGAACCAGTAGTGCCGATCGACGCAACTCACAAGCAAAGCTACGGCAAGATCGCCCCAATCGACGAACGGTTCCGACGGTTCGTGGTGGAGCGGTTGTCTCAGAAACACTCAATCTATTCTCTAGGGAGATTCGCAACATGGCGCAACATACTCTTGGACGACGTCCTGCAAGACCTGAATGTGATCAAAAGACTGATGAACGCGGACTCTTACACGAGGAAACTTGCCACTTCCAGGGTGTAGACTGCTTCGATCGGGGCGTGAACTTCGCATGCACGGTCATCGACGAATACATCAGGACGAGCAACTTCAACGCAGAGCAGATCCTGCAGATCACCGCAACTTTACAAAAGAAAGTGAGCAGACATTATGAAAGTTGAACTTATCGATTTCACCGGCATCGGTCGCGAGGACGAGACGTGGCACGCGGCTGACGTGATGATCTTCACAAAGCAGACCCGGCTGAATCTGACGTCTGGGCTGATGAAAGAGGTCAAGGCGTGGGACGCCGCCAAGAAACAGCAAGAGCTGGATTACATGGCTAAAACCATCAAGAGCTCGTGGGAGTTCGTGGACGTGACTTTCCTACTCAGCGGAGTTAGTCGCGCTGTAGCGCAGCAAATAACCCGAACCCGCACGGCGTCCTACGCCATGCAGTCGATGCGCGTCACGGATGCGTCCAGTTTCGGCGTGGTGGAAGGCGAAAAGCTGGACGAACAGCAGCGCATGGCATACAGAGCAGCGGTGGATTCGTCCAAGTTCTTTTACACTGAGCTGGTCAAAATGGGCGTGGCGCTGGAGGATGCTCGTGGTATACTGCCGCTGAACACCGAGTGCAACATCGTGTGCAAGTACAATTTCCGCACCCTCACCGACTTGGTCAAAGCACGCAAGTCCCTGCGCGCTCAGGGCGAGTACGGACAGATCGTGCGCGAGATGGAGCGACTCATCGTTGAAGCGTGGCCTTGGTCCAAACCGTTCTTCGAGTCTGACAAAGACGTCGCCATCAACATGCTCGAAGACATAGTCAAAACGGTCGGCCTCACCACCGGCAAGGGTGTGGGCTGGGAGATTGCAAAAGCCATCGA
>JBMOEY010000124.1:0-3156 GCA_049314515.1 Microbacteriaceae bacterium | reverse complement strand
CACGAGGTAGTCGGCGAACAACTTTTTGTCGCGCTGATTTCGAAGTTCGTACTCGTCAAGATGCTCGCTCTGTGGCGAACCGTCCGGCTCATCCGAATCCTTTGGCTGCCGAATGAGTCGCTCAACCCGAGACGATGTCGGGAACGGCTTCATCGGCGGAAACAGTGCCCGATCGGCCATCGCGTCAGCGACGAGTTGTGGGTGCAGCGTGTCGGCGAGGCAGCCTTGCAACAATCGCACCAAGTGTCGAGCGGGCGACGTGTCCACGAGTTGAATCGGAGCTGTGATCGAGTGCGTCACTCCTGCCTCAGTGAGGTGATGAGACAGGTTGGACCGGTAGGGGATTGGCGACGCAATGAACACCCCGATGCGATGCCCGGGCATTCCGCCCGCAATGTCTTCGGCAATCAGGCGGGCGACGGCACGGCATTCCTCGTCAGCGTCGGTGGTGCGAATCAGGCGCGCGCCGGCAATCTGTTGCCCGACATCTGACCGTCGAATTCCGGGCCCTTCGATGACAGCGGCGTTTGTGGCTGACTCGAAGTTCGCACGAAACTCGCGGTCACGATTGTTGCGCGCGTGAGCGCAGCAGAAGATGATGACTGTACCGAGCTTGCGTGCCGCATCCGGGTTCTTAATCTGTTCCGACGCACCGGCCAGAACATCGTCACCAAAGTAGCAATGTGAACGGAGGGATGCACGGATCTGCTCATGCACGGTGACAACCTGTGCCGTCAGTTCGTCGAGTCCGTGCGCAGTGAGTTCGTTCGAGTCGACATAGTCAAGCGATTCGCTCGTGCGTGCGATCGCCGCCGCTGTCGCATAGCTCTCGGCGACCTTGCCAAATACGCCGGGTGCTGCAATCAAGCTCGCGCGGGCCGCGGCTTGTCTAAGCGACGGTGTGGCTGCCATTCGTCCGGCAGATCTGCCACTTGTCTGAAACAGCTCGAGGGCAAGGCTAGCGAAGGTCGAGGCGTGAACGTTTACCAGTGGCGTCACCGACCCAAGTTGGCGCGCGAGGTAGCGCGTGACGTCGAGGCTGGAACCGTTATTGGGCACGAGAATGGTCACCGGGTGTAGCGCGCCGTGAGAACTTTTGGCCTCGGCAACGAGTCGTTCCAGCTCAATCCATTGATTCATGGCGACCTCCTGCGTTGAACCACTAATGCCTCAGGCTATCGCCGACCGCCGACATGGGTAAGAGTCACGATGAGCGAATTTTGCGCGACGCGAGCGCCTAGCCTTTCGGCACCTTCGACCCAATCAACACCACGTGATACCGCGCACGTGACATCCCCACGTACAACAGTTCGTTCAAGGTCTTCCCAGACTCACGCGCAAACGCCTCAGCTTCCTCGTTGATATCCGTGATGATGACGACATCACTCTCGAGACCCTTGAACTTGGAGATGGAGCGCCACCGGATGGCGCCGCCTCCACCTCCACCTTCTTGGCGAAGCTTGGTCTTGAGCCAGCGCGCATCCTTGCTCTCGCCCGGCTCGAACATGAGCTTGTAGGCGAGAGAGCGCGTGCCAAACGGGCTGAGGATGCGGATCTCGTTCGGCTGGAACTCCGTCAGCAGGCGATCGAGTTCCTTGCGCAGCGCGGTCGCTTGTGCGCGATCATCCTTCGCCGAACGCACCGTGAGTGCACCACCCACACCAACGACGTCACCGTCTAGCATGAACTTCTCGTCACGGTCGGGGAGGCCGGTGACGTGGCGAATCTGGCGGCCCAGTGCGGCGGAGTTGCGGATGTTCGTGGTCAAGCGCACCCGCACCAGGTCCCCAATATGTGATTTGGCCACCTCGAACGGGTCGACCTCGTCCCCAGCACGCATGATTTGCTGATTCTTGTCGCCAGCAAGCACGATGCGGGAAGCGCGGGTTGAGCCGCCCTGCACGAGGCGGAACAACATGTTCAGTAGGGGAGCGGAGCCGGCGACATCCTGAAACTCGTCGACACAGAGCGCATCGAACTCGACGAGGTCCGGTCGTTGTTCGAGTTTCTCGACCGTCAACCGCGGCAGTTCGACCTGGTACCAATTGCTGTCGGCGTTCTTCGGGTTGCGCATGCCGGTGATGTCGAGCATCACGGTGTTCAAGTCTTTGACAACCACGTTCGCCACGCCCGCATACTTCGCCAGTTCATCGGCCATCATGTAGTTCCAGCAGGTCACCAACACGCGCCGCCCCGATCGGGCGAGGCGTTTGGCCGACTCGGTCAGCATGAAGCTCTTGCCCGTGCCGGCTGACCCATCGAAGTAGATGTGTTCGTTCGACTCGATGAGGTCGAGGTGCGTGAGCTGTTCGGCGAGAATCGCTTGAGACATCTTGTGGCGCTCGCGGCGGCGGTCGTCCGGTGACTGTTCTGCATGCAGCGAACCGACTAGGTGGTCGGCCCACAGTTTGGCGCGCTCGGCCGTGAACGCAGACGGCGTGAACGACACTTGCTCGCGCTCGCCGTAGTCGCGCATGAAGTTGCTGAGCACCTTCTCGATGAGCTGCGTCGGCTGGGGGAGGTCGGCACCCCACGCCATCTCCCATTCGTAGAACGACATTGCCTCGCCGCCCTGGCCTCGATGGGCGTCAAGGTCATACCGACCTATTCGCGGAAACCACAGCAGCGTCGCAATCGGAACATCATCAATGTCGTCGACGCCCTGCACAAATCCGCGTATCGCTCGGCGCGCGTTCTTCACCTGGTCGAGCGGGTTCTTGCGCGCTTTCGGCACTCCCTCGAGCCGCCATTCGCCATTCTCGTAGTGGATGCTCTTGGCATTCTTCACCTCGATCACGACAATCCCCGCGCCGGGTACCATCACGACAAAGTCGCTCTCACCCTCGAGCGCAACCTCGTTGTGGGCTAGGTCGAGGCCGTGCAAGACGATCCAGTCGTCGGATGCGCGCACCCCGTTGAACGCATCGAACACCTGCTTCTCGCCGAAGTTCGTGCTCTTGCCGTACTCGGCAGGGATCATGCGCACCATGCGGTCTCCGTCTGGTCGCTGCTCGTTATTGCGCCCGTTCCGAGGCTACCGAGTGTCGGGGCAAAGGTGTACCTTACCGAGTCAGGCTATCTTTATGTTTGAACAGCCAAAGTGGGCCCACAAGCTCCAAGTCTGACGTCGCTCGAAAATCGTTTCTTGGACATCGG
>JBMOEY010000123.1:0-3221 GCA_049314515.1 Microbacteriaceae bacterium | reverse complement strand
CGAGAAAGACGCGACGATAAAGTTGTGGCATCCCGCGCATCCCTCGAAATGACTTCTTCAATGACAATCACGAACACCCCGCCGAACAGCGTTCTCAGCACGCGGATCGCCGACGAACTGCGTCAGGCGATCCTGTCGGGCGAGCTCTCCCCCGGCGAGCGCATTCGGCAGGAGGAACTCGCGGAGCAATTTGGTGCGAGTCGCATCCCCGTGCGTGAAGCTCTGCGCATTTTGGTGACCGACGGCCTGGTCAACATGGTGTCGAACTCAGGGGCCTGGGTTTCGAGCCTGACGCAAGCCGAATGCTCGGAGCATTATCAAATCCGCGAGCGCCTCGAGCCACTCCTGCTGCGCTACAACTTGCCCGAACTGACATCAGGTGACATCACACGTGCGGCCGAGCTCGTTGAACTGATGAAGCAGGCCCCCGACCTCGAGACGTTCATGCGCCTCGACCGCGAGTTTCACTGGATTACCTATTCGCGCGTGGAGACCAACAGTCTGACCGAGCTCATCGAGCGTCTCTGGAACACGACGCAGCCCTATCGCCGCGTGTTCATGCAACTCGTGCGCAGCGGTGGCATCGAGGTCACTCACCTCGAGCACGAGCTACTGCTAGAAGCAATTAAGCGTCGCGACAGCGAAGAGGCCGAAAGCATCTTGCACGGACACATTCGCCGCACCCGCATCGAGCTCGACCGGCACCCCGAGGTGTTCGCGCACGAGTTCGAGAAGTCCGACTAAGCGAAAAACAAGGTCGCGCCCAGTTCGGTCATTCGCGCAATCAGCGGTTCGAGATTGTGGATGCCCCGCTCACGAGTACCTGACTCGATTTCTGCCGCGAACTCAACGACGGCCTGGTTCGCCGGTGCTCGCTGCCCTGCCGACTCGAGCACGCTCACCACGGTTCCGTTGATCTCGTTCACCTCGCTGTGGCGGTGCTTCATCCAGTCTTGAAGAATCGTCGATCGCGAGTAACTGAGAATGTAATTCGCGACGAGCTCGTTCAGAACCGTTTCAACGAAGGTGTCGGGGTTCGAGGCGACATCGCCGTGCATTCCGAAGATCGGGCGCACGTGGCATCCATCGGCCAACGCAGCGGCCACGGCCTCGTTGCCCGTAATGAGCATCACTTCGCGCAGTCGATCCGTGCGTGCGGCATCCGCAATCGACATGTCCATAATCGCTGACGGTACGAGTTCGGCGGCGTTGAGAGCGAGTTTCATCCACTTAGCGGACCTAATGTCATCGGTCACTTCGACCACGCCCGCGTGGCGCAAAATCGCCGCGGCGGTCTCAACGTGGTGGGCAGCAGCGGGTGTCGGCGCGCCAACGGCGAACCACGAACGGTCACGATCAGAGTGACGCTCCACGACACCGGGCGTGTACATCGCGGCGGTGATCTCGATGACGGCGGCCAGGGATCGCGACTCCCCCATCACATCAACGATGTCGTCGCCCGACATGCCATTTTGCACGCCGATGACGAAACCATCGTCGGCCACATACGGCTTGATCAGCTCGCACGCCCAGCGCGTGTCATACGCCTTGACGAGAAGCAGCACGGCGTCGAACTTTTCGCGCAACGTGGCGGCCTCACACAAATGCAAGATGCGCGGATGCGCAACCTCGACGCGCCCACCCTGATCGAGCTGCCCGAACTCGACGCGCACGCCATTCGCCCGAACGGCGCTCACGTTGTCTGGCCACTGCTCGATCCACGTCACGGTGAGTCCGGCGTTCACGAGATCTGCCCCGATGCCCGCCCCGTTGGCGCCCGTACCGAGCACGGCGATATTGAGGTCTGCGAGATTACGCATGAGTGAGCCTTTGTTCGGTGAGAAGTATTCGGCGCGAAGTGTTCGGTGCTAGTTAACAACCGCAACATCACGCCCGTCAATCCCTTGATTTGACTAGCCTCTGTGCGCGTCCCTTATGTACAGTGAGAACGAACGTTTCGCGACAACCACGCAGAGGACTGAGATGACAAACGCCAGAATTGCCGTGCTGGGAACGGGTGCCAACGGTGCATCCATCGGAGCCGACATGGTTCGTGCCGGTCTTGACGTCACCTTCATCGAACAGTGGCCCGCCCACGTCGAAGCAATGCGAGCGAACGGTCTCACCGTGCACTTGCCCACCGAAACCCAGGTCACGCCCATCACGGCGTATCACCTGTGTCAGGTCGCCGAGCTGCGAAAGCCCTTCGACATCGTCTTTACCTCCGTCAAGACGTATGACACTCGCTGGGTGACCGAACTCATCAAGCCACTGCTCCACGACGACTCCATTGTCGTCGGGTTGCAGAACGGTATGACGATCGATGCGGTGGCAGACGTGGTCGGAGAAAAGCGCTCGGTCGGAGCCGTACTGGGTATCGCCGCCAACATGTTCGAACCCGGTGTCGTGACGCGACAATATGGACCGAGCGAAACCTGGCTGGCCGTGGGGTCCCTCGATGGCACCGTCACGCCGGCCGTTCAGGCAGCGGCTGATGCGCTCGCGCACGCGGGCCACGTCGAGATTCCGGGCAATATTCGTGACGCGAAGTGGATGAAGCTCATTGCCAATATCCCTGAGATGCTTCCGTCCGCGATTCTTGACGTGCCACTGCTCACGGCCGCCGCTGTTGACGGCATGCGTCCGGTCATGGATGCGGCGGCGCGCGAGGCGTACCACGTGGCCATCGGCTTGGGCGTGACCATGATTCCGGTTCTGGGCAAGACGGCAGACCAGGTGCCCGACTCCGACCAGTACGCCGTCGATCTTCTCGAGACGATTCTCGAATCCTTCTCTCGACCCGACACACGAGTCGCCGTTCTTCAAGACTGGGAGAAGGGACGCCGCGCAGAGCTCGACGCGTTCAGCGGTTACATCGTGAGTAAGCAGAAGGAGTCTGGTGTCTCAACGCCGGTCAACGAAATGATCTTGTCGATTGCCGAGCGCATCGAGCGTGGAGAGCTGAAGCAAGACCTGTCGAATGCCGAACTGATGATCCGTGGCTACGCAGACATCCTTGCGGCTTCTGCGGTGCACGCGGGCTAGTTCACTTGCCCAGAGAAACTCGGTAGTACTAAATCCTCCTGGCTCGCAAACGCAAAACGGCCCCTCGCAACGAGGGGCCGTTCTTTTGCTGCGTCGTGTGAACTACTTCTTCTTCGGCAGCGTCTCGCCACGGCCTTCGGGCGTGTTGAGGTGTGACTGTGAGCTGCGGATGTTGT
>JBMOEY010000122.1:0-3271 GCA_049314515.1 Microbacteriaceae bacterium | reverse complement strand
CACTAGCTTGGTGGTCAGCGGGCAGTGCGTGACAGAAATCGTCCACCAGCCACCGGGTATTCCCGTTCAACTGAGTACAGAAGATTATTCACGAAAACAGAGCCTGCGGTGCTCGACCGCGAGTTAGTCGAAGGTCTGGGCAACCTTGACCAGAAGATTCACATGCTCATCGAGCACGAAATCCCCCACTGCTTTTGCTTCTGGCGATTCGACAGAGGGGGCATGAGAACCAGCCGCCCACACCGCGGCACCCAAGGTGGACATCGAAATGGATGAGCCAAGGGCAACAAGTTGGCGGTTTGACAGGTACTTGTTGATATCGAGATTCTCTTCCGTGAGTTCGCCAGCCGACACGGTGTTTGATTTCACGTCAAGGATGAGCTGCGCGAGTCGAGAGACATTGAGATTGAACTTCGCCGTCATCGCTGCACGGAACGTCTGCTCAAACTCCAGCACGTCTTCGAGAGCCACCGATGGGTAATTGAGCACGGCAGACCATCCGGTGACCGATACGGCGTAGACAATCTGCGTCTCTATCCATGCGCGAAGTCGCGCGACGGGGTCACGAGGGGCCGCCGCCACCGCGCGTGCCATCTCGTCCACATAGCGGGAGTACACGGTAAAAGCCGCTTCAGAAATAAGTCCATTTCTCGATCCGAAGTAGTGATTGACCATCGCCACAGTCACGTCGAGACGTCCGGCAACCTTGGCGTGACTAAAGCGACCTGGCCCGAGGCGGGAAAACTCGTGAATGGTGAGGTAGAGAAACTTGTCTCTCGTCGATGGAGTGGGCTGACCGCATACGGACATCCAGAATTTTTCATCGAGGCGGGCGGGTTCTGGCTTGGGACGGTGAAGTTTCATTCGCCCTCTCCCCCGGTGAGTGACTGCACGGGAACGCCAAATCGTGAGCCGATGACACGTGAGTCTAAGAAAACCTACAACTCATTACTCTGATAGGAATTCTCCGCCACGCACTTTGACGAAGTCAACTCACGTGTCCTGCCTCGCCTTGACCGGGCGTGCCGGAGTCTTATACGGTTCGACCGGCACATCAATCACATGAGAGTTCGACGATCACCCGAAGAGGAAAACATGAAGAGTCCGAGCACAGGCGATCGCCTCAAGTATTCATTCGACAAGCTCATGTCACGAGGCTTGCCCGCCCTCATCGCACTGCTCGGCGTGGTGACGTTGATTTTCATCTCGCTCATCTCCCTCGTGGTGGTTATCTTTGGGCTTTTCCCCGAAGACCAGAAGCTGGATTTTGCCGAGGCATTTTGGGCAACGATGCTGCGCACGCTTGACCCCGGAACGATGGGCGGCGACACCGGGCCGGGATACCGCATCGCGATGCTCATCGTCACGTTGACGGGGCTCGTGCTCGTGGCAAGCCTCATCGGTATCGTCGCGAATGCGTTCAATGAAAAAGTGGAGCAGCTGCGCAAGGGACGCTCGAGCGTCATCGAAACCGATCACACGCTCATCCTTGGTTGGAATCGAAAGATTCATCAGGTGGTCAGTGAACTTGTCATCGCCAACGAATCACGGCGACGGGCGACCATTGTGGTGCTCGCTGATCGAGACAAAGTGGAGATGGAAGACGAACTCAAAACTCATCTGCCGCCGCGGAGTCGAACGCAGATCATCGTTCGCAGCGGTGACCCGATGAGCGTCGCCGATTTGAAGCTCACCGGTTTGGATACCGCTCGGAGCATCATTGTGCTCGCTCCCGACGAGTCCGACGAGGCCGATAACTTTACAATCAAGACATCGCTGGCTATTCTCAACAATCCGCACCGCCGTGCCGAGCCCTACAAGATTGTGGGCGAAATCAAGAACGAGCAAAACATGGCCGCCGCGCAGCTCGTCGGAGGAACCGAAGCCCAGTGGATTCTCGGCGAAAACCTCATCTCGCGCCTCATTGTGCAGACCAGCCGTCAACGTGGTTTGAGTGCGGTCTACAACGACCTGCTCGATTTCGGCGGTGCCGAGTTGTATTTGGCGGACGTCTCGAATTTGGCCGGCTCCACATTCGGCGTTGCCGCGCTCAGCATCCCCCAGGGTGCCCTCGTCGGGGTGTTAAACGGGGACGACGTGCACATCAACCCGCCCCGCGACCACGTCCTTGGTGCCGACGCGCGGCTGATCATTCTCGCGGACGACGACGATCGACTGGAGTTTGGCGCTCAAGCAGCAGTCGATGCCAAGGCAATCAGTCTGTCAAAGGAGAAGAAGCGGACCCCCGAACGCACCCTCATCTTGGGCGCCAACGCAACGCTTCCCATGGTGTTGGCTGAGCTCGATTCGTCGTCGGCCCCCGGCTCAACGATTGTGCTCGTTGAAGACGCGGCCGTGGCTCCCCGGGTGAAACTTCGCAATACGAAACTCGAAGTGAAGGCGGCCAACCCGGCCAGCCGAGCGGAACTCGAAGAGTTGCGCGTGACCTCGTTCGACCACGTCATTGTGCTTGCAAACCGGGATGACCGTGGCGTCGAGCACGCGGATGCGCGCACCCTGCTCATCCTGCTCAATCTTCGTGCCATCACAAAGGGCACGTCACACAACGTCAACATCGTCAGCGAGATGTTGAACGACAAGAATCGCGAGCTCGCGCAGTCGAACGTCTCGGATGACTTCATTGTCAGCGAACAACTCGTCGGCAATATGCTCACCATGGTCTCGGAGAACTTTGAGATGCAGCGCGTTCTCTCCGAGGTCATTTCCGGTGACGGGCCCCAACTGCGACTCAACCCCGCAAGCTGGTACGTCAAGACAAACACGCCGGTTGACTTCAACACCGTCACCGAAGCTGCCCTCCGTCGGGGCGAAGCTCCGCTGGGCTATCGCCGTGTCGGCGGCTCATCGACTCCGGAGCATCATCAACCGGTGAGTGGCGACGGCGTCGTGCTGAATCCGAATCGCACCGAGATGGTCGTTTTCGGCGAGTCAGACAGCATCGTCGTGTTCTCCGGTTAACTAGCGAGCCGAGCTCTCTTTCGATCAAAAGAGACCTCGAACCTACTGGTTGTACGCCGTCCATCCGGAGCAGTCGAAGCCCGGGCTCTTTTTCCAGGCGAGAAACTCCGGTGAGTCCATGCGCAGTCTCAACGGGACGGCGAGATCGGGCCGTCGGTGCGACCGAAATCCGCGAACGTGTTGAGTTCAACATCCCCGCCGAAGACGCCCTGATAAAACAGGAGCGCCTCACGAGCTGAGCCGGCAAAGTGCAGGTAGGGAGTGAGACCCGTCATGAGACGAGGGTAGACCC
>JBMOEY010000121.1:0-3338 GCA_049314515.1 Microbacteriaceae bacterium | reverse complement strand
GGCGCATGATGCACTCATGAGTCTCGTGGGAATCGGCATCGACGGACTGTGCCTCATCACTCCGCGCACGTCATCGATTGACCTGCTCCGAGAGGTCTCCCGTGGGATCCCGACCCTCGTCGTCAAGTCTGAACCCGAGGACGATTTCTTGACTGCCTCGGTCGACCAGCGCCGGGGAGCAGCATTGGCAGCGCAGCACCTCATTCAGCTCGGTCATCGTGAGATTGTGCATTTGTCCGGTCCGTTGGATTGGTTAGATGCCCGCGAGCGCGAGCAAGCCTGGCACGAGCACCTCGCCACGGCCGGCCTGCCCGCGCGCGCGACCGTCGTCGGTGACTGGACATCCGACTCGGGCTTCGCGTTTGGAAGCTCGGTCGACGTCGACTTCACCGCGGTCTTCGCCGCCAACGACCAGATGGCGCTGGGGCTGATCCACGGGTTGCACGAGCGGGGCATCCGCGTTCCCGAGGACGTCAGTGTCGTCGGGTTCGATGACGTTCCCGATGCTCACCACTTTTTGCCGCCACTCACGACTGTTCGACAAGACTTTCGCGCGCTCGGATCCGTGAGCGTAACAACGCTGCTGGCTGAACTCGAGGGAGTTGAGGTGCCGCGTCGCACCCTTCTCGAGCCAGAACTGGTAGTACGCGCATCCACGGCGCCGCGGCGGACGGGCTGACGTGTCACCCGGAGTGCTTGTCGTGAAGCTTATGTGACCGGTAACATCGCCGTGTGTCCAACTTGAGCCTCGACGTCGAGGAAGCCATCACCGAAGCGCGAAAAGACGTGGCCAGACTGCACGCCGAACTCGTGAGATACGGGCTGGTCGTGTGGACAGGCGGCAACATCTCAGGTCGCGTGCCCGGCGCGGATTTGTTCGTCATCAAGCCATCTGGTGTCGAGTACGACGATTTGACCCCCGACAAGATGATCTTGTGTGATCTCGACGGAAACGTAATCCCCGGCACGCAAGGCGCTGAGCGATCGCCCTCGAGTGACACTGCGGCGCACGCGTACGTTTACCGAAACATGCCGGAGGTTGGCGGCGTGGTTCACACCCACTCAACCTATGCAACCGCGTGGGCCGCGCGCGGGGAGGAGATCCCCTGCGTGCTCACCGCAATGGCCGACGAGTTCGGCGGTCCAATCCCAGTAGGGCCCTTCGCGATCATTGGTGATGACTCGATTGGTCGAGGAATCGTAGAAACGCTCGCCGGGCATCGCTCGCGTGCGGTCCTCATGCAGAACCACGGTCCGTTCACAATCGGCTCATCTGCCCGAAATGCGGTCAAGGCCGCGGTCATGCTCGAGGACGTCGCTCGCACCACACACGTCGCTCGCGAAGCCGGCCCACTCATCCCGATTCCGCAGAAGTCGATAGACCGGCTCTTCGAGCGCTACCAGAACGCATACGGGCAGGGAAAGAACTCGTGACCGAGATCAGTGACTCAATCCGAGACGGTCGCACCTCGCTCGGGATCGAACTCGGCTCAACCCGCATCAAAGCCTGCCTTGTTGGCCCCGACCCTTCGGTCGTACTCGCAGTAGGTGAACACGACTGGGAGAACCAACTCGTCGACGGGTTGTGGAGCTATTCCCTTATCGACGTATGGTCTGGTGTGCAAGCCGCCTTCGCGGGGCTCCTCGCCGATGCCGAGCGACGTCACGGCGTGCGCCCGACAACGTTCGGCGCCATCGGTGTCTCTGCGATGATGCATGGTTACCTCGCCTTTGACGATGCGGATGAGCTTCTTGTGCCGTTTCGCACCTGGCGAAACACCAACACCGGCCCCGCAGCGGCCGAGCTCACGAGCGCGTTCTCGTTCAACATCCCTCTGCGGTGGAGCATCGCGCACCTTCACCAAGCCGTGCTCGACCGCGAGCCCCACGTCGCCGAAATCCGATTCATCACGACCCTCGCAGGCTACGTGCACTGGAAGCTCACCGGCCAGCGCGTGCTCGGGGTCGGAGACGCGTCGGGTATGTTCCCGATTGACCCTGCGACCCACGATTACGACGCGCGGCTTATCGAGAACTTCGACGACCTCGTTGCATCGCGGGCACCGTCGCTCCACATCGGCGAACTGCTCCCGAGGGTGCTTGTGGCTGGACAGCCCGCGGGCGAGCTCACCGCAGAGGGAGCCGTGCTGCTCGACCCGACGGGGGGTCTTCGGCCGGGCATCCTGTTGTGCCCACCCGAGGGTGACGCGGGCACTGGAATGGTCGCGACCAACTCGGTCGCGCCGCGCGCGGGCAACGTGAGTGCGGGCACGAGCATCTTTGCGATGGTCGTACTCGAAAGACCACTAACGAAAGTGCACGAAGAGCTTGATGTCGTCACGACTCCTGCGGGCGATCTCGTGGCGATGGTGCACTGCAATAACGGTGCGAGCGAACTCGCTGCGTGGGTGGGCATTTTCCTCCAATTCGCCAAAGCGGCCGGCACACCTCTCAGCCAAGACGACGCCTACTCCGCGTTGTTCCTCGAAGCCCTAGACGGCGAGCCGGATGGCGGCGGATTGCTCGCGTACAACCAACTCGCGGGCGAGCCAATCGCCGGCCTCACCGATGGACGCCCGCTCATCGTGCGCACGAACGACAGCAACTTCACACTGGCAAACCTGATGCGCGCCCAGCTCTATGGGGTCTTCGCGACTCTCAGCATCGGCATGGGCGTACTCGACAACGAGGGCGTCGAACTCGACCGGATGTTCGCGCACGGTGGAATCTTTCGCACCGCGCACGTGGCTCAGCGGTTCCTCGCGGCTGCCCTCCGGGCGCCGGTCTCCATCGCCGAAACGGCCTCCGAAGGTGGCGCGTGGGGAATCGCCTTACTCGCCTCCTACGCGGCAACTGGCGACACCGAATCCCTCGCCGAGTACTTGCACTCGCACGTATTCACGGGCACTAGCTTCACGGTCGTCGAACCGCTCCCCGACGATGTCGGCGGATTCGCCACCTACCTCATTCGTTACCGCGCAGGGCTCGCAATCGAACGCACCGCGGCTGAGCTGATCTGACACCCACCCCTGCAAAGAAGGACCCGACAATGACCGGCAGCATCATCCCCAATCTCAAGACCAAAACCGTGTGGTTTCTCACTGGCAGCCAAGACCTTTACGGCGCGGAGACGTTGCTCCAGGTCGCCGAGCAGTCACAGGAGGTCGCCGCCTCACTTGGAGCGGCCGACACAATCCCGGTCACTGTCGAATGGAAGCCCGTACTGAAGTCGAGCGACGCGATTCGTCGCGCCATGATCGAGGCCAACAGCGACGACTCGGTCATCGGCGTGATTACGTGGATGCACACCTTCAGCCCCTCGAAGATGTGGATTCACG
>JBMOEY010000120.1:0-3359 GCA_049314515.1 Microbacteriaceae bacterium | reverse complement strand
GACCGTGACTCGGTCACCGACCCGGTTCGCCTCCACCGTGGCGCGCGCGCTGCGCACCGCGGCGGAAGACTGGTCGGTCGCAACGACGTGGGCCGTCGGCCTGAGCAGGGCTACTTGCACGGCGAGCAGTCCGGTTCCGCATCCCAAATCAAGGATGCGCTGATTCTGCGTGCCAGGTACTCGGTCGAGCACCTCGAGCAATGCCCGCGTGCCGATATCTACCGACCCACCGGCAAACACACCTCCGTGGGCGCGAATCTCCAAGCCGAAGTCTGGGTCCGTTGTGTGGCGTGGCCACTCGGCAATGGCGGCGAGGGCGTTTGCGTGCTTAGGCTGGCGGGCGCTGATGACGCGAGACTTGTGCGAGCCGCGCCCCGTCATCACGTCATCGAAGTATCGCGAGACCACCTCATTCATTGATGGCGTCAGGTACTTGTCGCGGCCGCCGGCCAAAACCACGACCTCCTCGCTCGCATGGGCGGCAATAAGGCTTGCCCATTCATCTAGCTGATCAAGTGAACGCGGGAGACGCACGAGCACGAGTTGCGCACCCGTGACCAGTTCGGGCACAAGGTCGTGACGCGAGTAGCCCGCACCGTGGGTCAGAGCCGAGTTGTTGTCGAGTGCGAGTTCTCCGGCACGGGCATCCTGATGTACGCGGACGACCGGGGAATCCGTTGTTCCGTAGCGCGAGCCGAGCGCGCTGAGCATGCCGAGCGTGATGGCGCCATAGGCATCGCCGATTACCGAGACAATCGGTGGCTGACTGGCGAGAGGCGCCTCGGCGCGCGCCTCACACCACTCACTTGCCGTCGACACAATGAGTCGATCGGCGGCATCAGCAGCAACGAGTTCAGGAGCCTCAAAATCGGGCCAACGGCGCAATTGATCAAACGGGAAGTCGGTCACTTACTCGACAGTAGTCGGCAAGCCAAGCGTGATTCGCCTGGGACCAGCTCGGTCGACGTCCGTTCTTATCTGTTCAGCTTCGATTGTCGCCGAATTCACGACGCATGAGGAGCTGCACGTCACTGTCGAGGTGGTCGATGCGGCGATGAACGGAATCAAATCCCGAATCCATTCTCGCGACAAGTTCATTTCTCATGCTCGTCATCTCGCCACGAAGCCCAAAAAGTGACTGGCGAAAAACGGCGAGCATGAGCGTAAACGCGCCCAGCATCACCGCAGCAAAAATTCCGATGAGTGTCCACACCTGCGGTTCCGTCAATTCCACGCTCCCATCTTTGCTCTCGTCACCACGATTGTCTACGAGGACGCGGGATAGCCGAGCTTATGCCGGCTTAGCTGTGAACAAAGAGCGGGCTAGCGACCCAGTGGACGCCATACAACGACGTCGGTTCGGCGACGGACACGCGTTCCCGTCCGCAGCGTTTCGACTTCACCCTCAGAGCCGGCAGCAAATACCCGACGGCCCGGTTGCGCGAGCAGCGCATCCGCCAGCGCCGATTCGAGTTCACGCACGCGAGTTCTCAACGCGATGACCGCATCTTCGAGATCGAGCACTCGACGGATGCCCTCCAACGACAGCCCCTCGGTGCTGAGGCGCTGCACCTCACGCAGCTTGGCCACGTCACGCAGCGAATAACGCCGACTCAGACCCGCAGTGCGACCCGGTTGGACCAACCCGAGTCGGTCGTACTGACGCAGGGTTTGCGGGTGCATGCCGGCGAGCTCGGCCGCCATCGAAATGGTGAGAATCGGACGTGTTTCGTCAAGTTCAGACATGGTTTACCGAGCGCCTATCGCTTCGCCTTGGCGAGCACATCGTCGCGCGGGTTCTCTCTCGGTGCAACCTCGGCAAACTTCTCAAACGCAGCCAGCGCGGCACCCTCAAGATGCGTGGGAACAGCCACCTGCACCTCCGCCAACAGATCGCCCGTGGCTTTCGTCGTCGCGATGCCGCGTCCCTTGACGCGCAGGATGCGCCCACTCGGTGTTCCCGGAGCGACCTTAAGCTTCACGGTCTCACCCTCGAGGGTCGGCACCTCGATTGTCGCTCCCTGCACGGCTTCGACAAAAGTCACCGGCACGACAAGTCGCACGTTGAGGCCGTCACGCTCGAAGACGGGATGCTTGCCAACAGTCACCGTCAGAACCATGTCACCCGGTTGCCCACCGTCGGGTGAGGGGTGGCCCTTGCCACGCAGGCGAATCTTTTGTTTGTCAGCCACGCCCGCGGGAATTTTGGCCTTGACGGTGCGGCCATCTGGCGTCTGCAGAGAAATGGTCTCACCGTGCACTGCTTCGAAGAAGTCGATCGTGACGCGCGAGACGAGGTCTTGACCCTTGGTCGGTTGACCCCAGCGGAAACCGCCGGAACTGCCGAAGCCACCCTGTTGGGCGCCGGCGCCGAACATGCCCGACAGAATGTCTTCGAAACCGGCTCCCTGGAATCCACCGGCGCCACCGCGACCGAATCCACTGAAAGCATCGTTGAACCCACCCGGGGCGCCACCAGCGGTAAAGCGCGCACCAGAACCCATGGCCCGAATCTGGTCGTACTCGGCTCGTTGGTCTTTGTCCGAGAGAACGGAGTAGGCCTCGCTGATTTCCTTGAACTTAGCCTCGGCTGCTTCTTTGTTGGCCGGATCCGCGGAATCGGGGTGAAACTTGCGCGCAAGTTTGCGGTACGTCCTTTTGATGTCCTCGTCGGATGCGTTTTTGTCCACACCGAGAACCTTGTAAAAGTCCTTCTCAAACCAGTCTTGGCTAGCCATTGGGTACGGCAACCACTACTTTGGCGGCCCGCACCTGCGTCGTGCCGAGCAGATAACCACGTTCAGCCACGTCAAGAATCGTTTCGACCGCGACGTCAGCCGACGGTTGTTGAACGATGGCTTCGTGGATGTTCGGGTCGAACGCTTCGCCCACCTGCGCGTAAGCCGTGAGGCCGAGACGCTCAGCAACACCGCGGAGTTTTGCCGCGATGGCGGTCAATGGCGCTCCATCAACGAGGTCGCCATGTTTCTCGGCGCGGTCGACGTCATCGAGCACAGGCAACAGCAACCGAACCGTGTCGGCGACGGCCCGCTCTCGATCCATCTCGCGATTGGCTTCCGTGCGCTTGCGATAGTTCGCATATTCCGCGGTGACGCGTTGCAAGTCGGCAAGTCGCTCCGCCGCCAGTTCATCGGCCGCCTGTTCAAGTCCCACGACGTCGTCGACCGTGAGTTCGTCACCACCAGCTTCAGGGGAATCCACAGGCGTGGACTCCCCTGAAGCATCAGCTCGGACCTCTCCGGTTTCCGGGTCGATGCGTCGCTTGTCGCGAACGATCGGCTCGTCCTGGTCTCCGTTGTGGTCGGTCATGCTTACTTCTTTTCCTCATCCTCATCGAC
>JBMOEY010000119.1:0-3404 GCA_049314515.1 Microbacteriaceae bacterium | reverse complement strand
CGGATGCTCCGCTCGCCCGCGCCGCCGCCTCCACCAGGTCGTCGGTGAAGTGGTCGGTCATGAGGTCGTGTTCGCGGTTGAGCTCGGCCGCGTCGACGAGGTAGGTCGAAAGCAGGTCATCCGGAATGAATCGACTGCCATGTGGGGCGTGCAGAACAACGGGCGAGGTGGCCGAGTTATCGAAGACCGTAAAGCGGTCGGTGAGTGTGAGTGTCATAGGTTTGCGAGGGTATGGGCACCCACCGACAGCCGGCAGAAAGGTGAAGACCAGATCAAGATTTCAATATGGGTCAACTCTGGGATAGATAACATGACCTCATGACGAAGCCACATGTTTTTGTCACCATGGGTGACGTCACCAAGTTGGTCTGTGATGCCTGGCTGTTGCCGGGGGATACGCGACCTCATGTCTCCAACAAGTGGACACATATCCCGGGGATCAGGGAATACATCGACAAGAACGTGACGGATGCGTTCAAGCGAGGCACTCAACTGACCTTGCCGCTCCATGGGATGGCGCGAGATTCCCAGGCAGTTCCGATTCTCGCTCCAGTCGACGGCATGCTTCGGGGCAAGGATCACCTCGAAGCGGTCGTCAACGACTTCGTACGAGTCGGGGCGGGGATTGCCGAAAAACGTGCGGCGCTAGACACTGCAAAGACAGGCGGCCCATGGCGAGAAAAACCTTTACTAGCCATGCCTCTCTTCGGCTCGGGTAACGGCGGCTTCGCATCCCGCAAGGGTGAACTCGTCTCGATGTTCCTCGAAATCCTTCCTGCCGCCGCTGAGCAATACAACGTGGATATCGCCCTTGTGCTTTTCAACGACAACAAGAGCTACGCGATGGCTCAATCAATTCGCCGAAAATCAAACAGATGGGACGCCCTCGACAGCCGACTCGTTGAACAGGCAAAGTCACTCGCAAAGAAGGCCATGAAGGGTGAACTGGTCCCGTTTATGGGTGCTGGTGTCAGCGCGGCCGCGGGCATGCCCGGTTGGCTGAGCATGCTCAACGAATTGGCGAATCGGGCAAAGCTCACACCAGAACAGAAAAGTGCTCTCTTCGAATCAAACCTTGACCTGCTCGATCAGGCCTCGTTTATTGAGTCCAGTTTTCATGGCGAAGACGGTCCGCGTCAGTTTCGGCAGGCAATCGCTGACCTCGTTGGTTCCCGAAATTACGCGCTTCCCTCGGCTCTGCTCGCGAGCCTGCGTTGTGAGCAAGCCATCACCATGAACTACGACGCCCTGTATGAAAGTGCGTATGAGTCGACGGGAAAGTCGTTGTCGGTCATCCCTGATTCACATGTCACTGATTCGCCGAACTGGCTCCTGAAACTCCACGGTTCAGCAACTGAGCCGCACACAATCGTATTGACGCGTGACGACTATCTCGGCTACAACACGTCGCGCGAGGCACTGAGTGCAATCGTGAAAGCGAACCTCATTACCCGGCATATTTTGTTTGTGGGTTTCGGGTTAGTCGATCCTCATTTTCACCAGATCATGCACGACGTGAAGCGGGCAATACCTGGAATGGCCTCGTTTGCTACCGCGATTACCGAAATTGATGAACCTCACCTTGCTGAGTTGTGGAAGAACAACCTCGAAGTCAGACCCATGATGTCGGCGCAGAAACCGGATGCCAACCGGGCTCAATCGCGGCGACTGATCGAGGTCTTTCTTGACGTCATCGGCGCATATGCGACGGATGGCCATGAATATCTTCTTGACGATGACTACCGAACAGGCCTATCGGATGAGGACCTCGCCTTGAGGGCAGCCCTCAACACCTTCCTGGCATCAGCGCCCACAGGTCTTGAGAAGTCTGCCTCATGGCAGCGAGTCGCGCGCCTGTTTAGCGACCTCGGGCAAACGAAAGCTACTCCACAAGATCCCGCGTGAGATCTACCGCCGGGTCGGACGCGCACATCACTAACGTGAGCGACCTAACAGTCATGCCCGTCGCACGATTGAGCAGGTTCGCGTACGCCGTCAGCTGACGCCAGTAGGAGTCAAGTCCAGCTCGATCGACGGCCTTGTCCGTCTTGAAGTCGACGACGACGAGTTCATCATCATCGTTTTTGTAGACAAGGTCGGCAACGCCTTCCAACACAACGCCTTCGTGCGCAAATGTCATGGGCAGTTCGAGCCAATGCTCCCGCGACGCCGCAGCCTGAACGACCGATGATGCCAGAGCGTTGCGACTGAGTTGGGCGACGGTCGTCCATTCGGCAATCCTCAGGTCAGCGCATACGGCCTGAGCAATGGCATCGATGTCCCTCGATGCCGAGAGATTGCTCAGCTCGAGTGTGCGGTGAACCGCAGTACCGACGTTCTTTCCACCCAGGTTCTCTGATTTACCTGCCTCAGCCTCCGCGGCTTCTGCCGCCGCTTCTTGCTCGTGAAGCTCGGCACGTTCCTCATCGGAGAGAAAGCGAAGCTTGACTCGGGGACGCCCGCCACGACCCTTGAGATAGTCGGCTTCTTCGGCGCCGCGAGCTTCAAACGAAAACGCCGTATCAGTTTCGAATGGATCCGAGACGGGCGCACTCTCGGGATGCTTGGCCAAACTCGTAATCGAGAACGATGCTGGGCGGGCAGAACGTGTTTCCCAATCGGCACGCGCAACTTGCCACTCAGCCAACGACAGAGTTGTGCCTTGCGGTTTGGTCTGCAGTGGAGCAGGGAGCCACTCGACATTGTCTCGCGTCATGAACGGGTGTGACAGGTCGAGGGTATTGTCACTCATTCGCATGGTCTCGGCCAGCGACGGACTGTATTGGTTTTTCTTTGCTTGGAGATGCACCGATACGACGAGATGACTCATGGCTCGCGTGCAGGCTACGTAGAGGAGTCGACGTTTCTCCGCCAACTCGAACTCGCGCTCGACTTGATAGACGTCAGCAAATCCTGGCGTTTGAATGGGCGCCTTGCCAACGCGTTCAGCCAACTCCTTGGTCGCGGAACCTCGCAATCGAACGTGCATCGCGCCTTCACTGTCCCAGACGACGGAAGGGGCATTCGTTTGGGGTATGCCGCTAGCACCTGACACGATGACCATGGGAAACTCGAGGCCCTTTGATGCGTGAATCGTCATGATCCGCACGGCATTGCGCCCGTTTTCAGGAATCATCGGTTCTTTGACGCGAGCATCATCCTCCTGTTGGATTCGTGCCCACACCAGATAATCGCGAAGTGACCCGTGCGTTTTTTCGTGCCAGGCTCCGGCCTGGTCGACGATGAACCGGATGCGCCGGAACTTCTCTCGCGTACGCGGCGTGTATTCCATTTGTTGCGCGAGATACTGACGACTCTCAATGAGCTCGTTCAACAGGTCAGCCGGCGATGAATAGGGGAGCAGGTCGAGCAAACTTCGCAGGTAGTCGATGTGTTGACCAACG
>JBMOEY010000118.1:0-3423 GCA_049314515.1 Microbacteriaceae bacterium | reverse complement strand
CGGTGACCGAGTCACGGTCGTTCGCGACGACGGACTTTCCCGCCAGCCAGACGACTCTGCAGATTTGATTTTGTTCAACCCGCCATTCCACAGCGGCGCAGCGGTGCACGCCGACACCTCGCTTCGCCTGTTCGCGGAGGCCGGTCGGGTTTTGAAACCCGGTGGCGAACTGTGGGTTGTTGCGAATCGACATCTGAGCTATCGGCCTGCGCTGCGACGCTTGGTCGGTTCCACCCGCGTAATCAGCCAGAATCCTAAGTTCACAGTGACGGCCAGCGTCAAAGATGGTGGCGCCCGGGATCAGGAACGATTCGCCCGCCGTCGGGAAAAGATGCCCCGCGGACTTCCTCATGAGCGCTGGACGCGCTAAACTTGAGTCTTGATGGCTCAAGTTTTTGAGCTCACGCGAAAGGATAACCACACCACACATATGAACCAACAACCGCAGGAAGAACAGAAGAGCGCCCTCGAACAGTTCGGCGTGAACCTGACTGAGATCGCCAAAAGCGGCAAGCTCGACCCTGTCATCGGCCGAGACGCCGAAATACGTCGCGTGAGCCAGGTGCTCACTCGGCGCACCAAGAACAACCCCGTGCTCATCGGCGAACCCGGCGTGGGCAAGACCGCCGTTGTCGAAGGACTCGCGCAGCGCATTGTTGCGGGTGACGTAGCCGACAGCCTCAAGGGCAAGCAGCTCGTCTCACTTGACATCAGCGCCCTCATTGCCGGTGCCAAATACCGAGGTGAGTTTGAAGAGCGCCTCAAAGCTGTGCTCAAAGAGATCAACGATTCCGACGGACAGATCATCACCTTTATCGACGAGCTTCACACACTCATGGGTGCCGGCGGTGGCGAAGGATCCGTCGCAGCGGCAAACATGCTCAAACCGATGCTGGCTCGGGGCGAACTTCGACTCATCGGCGCTACCACCCTCGACGAATATCGCCAATTCATCGAGAAGGATGCCGCGCTCGAGCGCCGCTTCCAACAGGTGTTTGTCGGCGAACCGACGGTCGAAGACACCATCGCGATTTTGCGCGGTCTCAAGGAACGCTACGAGGCGCACCACAAGGTTGCAATCGCCGATAGTGCCCTTGTCGCAGCCGCCGCAATGAGTAACCGCTACATTGCGTCACGACAGCTTCCCGATAAAGCGATTGACCTTATCGATGAGGCGGCCAGCCGACTCCGCATGGAGATTGACTCAGCCCCGGTCGAAATCGACGAGCTTCGTCGGAGCGTCGACCGCCTCAAGCTCGAAGAACTCGCGCTCAAGAAGGAGAAAGACGACGCATCGAAGCAACGACTTGCGAAGTTGCGTGAAGACCTCGCCGAGCGCGAAGTGAAACTTTCCGAACTCGAGAAGCGTTGGGAGACGGAACGCAGTGCTCTGAACCGTGTCGGTGAGCTCAAGACGAAGCTCGATGCGGCGCGCATCCAAGCCGATCGAGCTCAACGCGAGGGAAACCTCGAGCAGGCCTCCCGATTGCTCTACGCCGAGATTCCGGCACTCGAGCGCGACCTCGCGGCAGCTGAGTCGGCTGACAACGACGGACCACGCATGGTGAACGATCAGGTGACAGCCGACGACATCGCCGGTGTGATTGCCGCCTGGACGGGCATCCCCGTGGATCGCCTGACACTAGGCGAAACCGAAAAACTGCTTCACCTCGAGGCCGAAATCGGTAAGCGCCTCATCGGCCAGAAAAAGGCAGTGAAGGCGGTCGCCGAGGCAGTGCGTCGAACGCGTGCGGGAATCAGTGATGCCACTCGACCGACCGGATCCTTCTTGTTTCTGGGTCCAACCGGCGTGGGAAAGACGGAGCTCGCCAAGGCGCTCGCCGACGTATTGTTCGACGACGAAAAGGCCATGATTCGCATCGACATGAGCGAGTATGGCGAGAAGTTCTCCGTTTCCCGGCTCGTCGGAGCGCCTCCCGGTTATGTCGGCTACGAGGCCGGTGGCCAACTCACCGAAGCCGTTCGCCGTCGCCCGTACTCGGTTGTCTTGCTCGACGAAGTTGAGAAGGCGCATCCGGAAGTCTTCGATGTGCTGCTCCAAGTGCTCGACGACGGCCGCTTGACGGATGGTCAGGGCCGAACGGTCGACTTTAGAAACACCATCCTCATTCTCACGTCCAACCTCGGCAGCCAGTTCTTGGTCGAGCCCGACCTCAGCTGGGACGAGAAAGAGCGCGCGGTGAATGAGGTCGTTCGTCAGGCGTTCAAACCCGAGTTCGTGAACCGCCTCGATGACATCGTCGTCTTCTCGGCGCTCTCTAAAGCTGACCTCGGCGCGATCGTTGAGCTCTACATCGATCGGCTTCAGGCGCGCCTGTCGGAGCGCCGACTCGAGTTGGCGGTCACGCCGGCCGCACGCACGTGGCTCGGTGAGCGCGGGTACGACCCGGTCTATGGGGCTCGTCCGTTGCGCCGACTCATGCAACACGAGATCGATGACAAGCTCGCCACCGGACTCCTGTCGGGGTCGGTGCGCGACGGAGACGTGGTTCGCGTAGACGTTGCATCCGATGGCGAGGGACTGGTTGCGGCATCCGACGGAGACCTCCGACCCGTGTTTGACGCGGGAGATGAAGACCCGTTCATCGACGCCGAATTGCTCGACGACTAACGGTCACGGTCCCGTTCGCAGCGCGAGCGGGAATAACCCGCCCGCCGCACGGTTATGGTGAGGGATGCGCATACTCCCGGTATGCGCATCGCCGTTGCCTGTAGCAGCCTTCGCTTTTTCTCACCCACCTCACAATGCAAGGAATCGCATGTCGAACCGCACCGCTGACACCTCCGTTCCGATTACGCCCGTACAGGCGGAACGGTGGAGCCCCCGCTCCTTTGACCCGACCCACACACTCACATTCGCCGATCTGGCCGCTCCCTTCGAGGCAGCGCGCTGGAGCGCATCCGCCAACAACATTCAGCCGTGGCGGTTTCTCGTAGCTCTGCGTGGTGATGCGCTGTGGCAGACCATCGTTGACTCGCTCGCTGGGTTCAACGCAGCCTGGGTGCCCACCGCCTCGGCGGTCGTGCTCAACATCGCGATCGAAGAGAACGCCGAGGGCAAGCACAATGCGTGGGCACGTTACGACCTGGGTCAGGCCATTGCCCATTTCTCCGTGCAAGCTCACGCCGACGGGTTGGTCGTTCACCAGTTCTCCGGATTTGCGCGTGATGACGTCGCAGAGAAGATCGGGCTACCTGCGGGGCAGACCATCATTTCTGCAGCGGCCGTCGGCAAGCTCGGCAATCCGGATGCGCTCGGCGAGGCTATTGCTGAGCGCGAGCGCGCGCAGCGCGAGCGGAAGCCACTCAGCGAGATCGTGCAGCTCGGGGCCTAAGCCACTGCTGCTTTGATGCCTTCGATGAACGCGTCGACGTCATCTTCGGTCGTGTCCCACGCGCACA
>JBMOEY010000117.1:0-3431 GCA_049314515.1 Microbacteriaceae bacterium | reverse complement strand
TGATCAGCGGGATGATCGGGCTCGTCATCGCGTTGAGCGTGCGCAGGTTGACCGCCACGAGCAAGATGCCGATCAGCGCGATGGCGCGCCCGTGCCACAGCGGTCGTGCCGTCGGAATGTCGCTCGTCGAAGGGACGGTCATGAGATGCCTTTCGTTGTGGCGAGACGACGCTGGTGGAGCTCGTCGTCGATACTGCGGTTGCGACCGAGCACGATGCCACCCACGAAGGCCGGAATCGTCACGATAATCAAAAAGATGAGCACGCCGTGCCAGTCACCCTGAATCTGGTGGAGCACGCCCACGATGATGGGGCCACACCCGGCGAACAGGTAGGCGCCGACCTGGGCGAATCCGCTGACCGTCATCGAGGTGGCGGTCGTGCGACTGCGCAGGTTGATGAGCACGAGCGCAAGTGGAAAGAGGAGTCCGCCGAATCCGAGAATTGTGCCCCAGGCCCAGGTGCCATTGGTGGGCGACAGGAGGAATCCGAGCCAGCCGATGATGAAGAACGCGGTGCCGAGATGCACGAGACGGTCAGCGCGTTTCATACGGCTCGCGATGATGGGAATGATGAGCGCCGGCGGGAGGCCCGTGATTCCGTAGAGGGCGAGCATCAGGGCACTGCCCGACATGTCGAGACCAGAGACATCCGGCATCATGATTGCCAGCCACGCGTACGCGACGTACCCGTTGATCGACGACACCGCGAGCACGAGCGTAATCGCCCACGCGGTGGGGGATCGCCACACGGGCACGTGCGACTGAGTCGGGTCGGCGATGAGGTCGGCCGTGTTGACGCCACCCGGGTGTCGCCGGGCGTTGCGCAGTTCGATAATCCACGGAATCACGGCCGCCAACGATGTGAACACCCACACGGCGATGCTCATGCGCCAGCCCACCGATTCGCTCAGTGGTACCCCGATGAGGGCGGGCACGGTCGCGCTCACGCTCATCAGCGTCATGTACAGCGCGGTCATCAGACCGATGCGGTCAGGGAAGTATTTCTTGACGGCCGGGGGCAACAGGACGTTGCCCATCCCGGTACCAAACAACGAGAGAATCGCGCCCGCTATAAGAAAGGAATAGTTCGGAGCGATCGTGCGCAGAATATGGCCGGTGACGATGAGTCCGATGGCGAGCAGGAGCGACTGCTCGAGACCAATGCGTCGACCGATGCGTGGCGCAAAAAATGCGGCGGTGGCGAACGCAAACGGGGCAATCGCGCCGATGATGCCGACCACGAGCGGCGGAACGTCGAAGGTCTCACGGATGAACGGATAAATCGACGAGAGCAGGTTCGTCGACGCTCGCAGGTTGAGTGCGACGACCAAGATGCCGAGCAACGCCAACGCTCGCCCGTGCCACAGGGGGAGTCGTTGTTCGTTCACTCGTCCCATTGTGCCGGAGTCTGTTCAGTCACACCGCACACAGCGTTCCTCCGGCACAATGAGAACACTCGCTAACTTCGCTCACGAGTCGAGGACACATGCCCACACAACCGGCACTTGCTCGCCTCATCCGCCCACGCTGGACCGTCAGCGCGATTCTCTGGATCTGCGTGCTCGGCATCATGGCGAGCTTCCAAACCTGGCGCGGGGCGTATGTCGACGGCGTGCTGTTCTACGCGATCACGGGCATGTTGATTGTTGACCGTCTGACGGGTGGGCGCATCCGGCTGATTAATTCGCCGCTGGATGCTCCGCGCTGGGTAGTCGCCGCAATCACTGGTGCGCTCGCCGTGGTGTTGGTGCTCGCGCCGCGCCACGGCTGGGTCGACCTCGTGACCATGGTCGCGATTGGTGTCACGGTGCTCGTGCTCGCGTGGGCCCCGCGACCGAAGTTGCCGTACCGCGGGGCGCGGGCAATCAAACGCTCCGCGTTGCTCTGGGCAATCTGGGGCGTCGCACTCTGCGCGTGGGAGGCGACCGCGTTCACGCTCTCGGTGACGATGCCCAACGGGTTGACGAATTACCCGACCATCTCGGTGCTGCTCGACCCGATCGTGGAGTCACTGCCGGGGCGCATCCTGTTCGTCGGATTATGGCTCGCCGGGGGATTGAGCTTGATCGGGTTCTTTAGAAAGCGAGGTCAGTGATGCTCTGGTTGGTGACGACTGCAGGCTACCTCGCGATTCTCGTGGGAATGGGGCTTACCGAATTGTTCGCGCGGTGGCGACCCAACCGGGTTGCCCCGCTGGCCGACATGCTCGACCACGTGATGCGACTGCGCACCACGCGGGTCGGCATCATCGCTGCCTGGTGGTGGTTCGGCTGGCACTTCTTGTTCGCGCCGACGATTCAGGTGGCACTCTAACCGCCGGTAGGCTTGACCCTCGTGGCTCTTACAATCGGCATCGTCGGACTCCCCAACGTGGGCAAGTCCACCCTCTTCAACGCACTCACCAAAAACTCGGTGCTCGCCGCGAACTACCCGTTCGCCACGATTGAGCCGAACGTTGGTGTGGTCAACCTTCCCGATGCGCGCCTCAACGTGCTTGCTGAGATTTTCGGGAGCGAGCGCATCCTGCCCGCTGCCGTGTCATTCGTCGACATCGCCGGCATTGTCAAAGGCGCGAGCGAGGGCGAAGGGTTGGGCAACCAGTTCTTGGCGAACATTCGCGAGGCGGATGCGATCGCCCAGGTCGTGCGCGGATTCGCCGACCCCGACGTGGTGCACGTCGACGGTGCGGTCAACCCCAAGAGCGACATGGAGACCATCAACACCGAGCTGATTCTGGCTGACCTGCAAACGATCGAGAAGGCGCACCCGCGCATCGAAAAGGAAGTCAAGGCCAAGAAGACGGAGCCCGGTGTGCTCGAAACGCTCGAAGAGGCGCGCGCGGTGCTGGACTCGGGCATGCCACTTTCATCGAGCAAGGTCGACGTCACGCCCATTCGTGAGCTCGGCTTGCTGACCGCCAAGCCGTTCATTTATGTGTTCAACGTTGATGAATCAGTGTTGACGGATGCGGCCAAACGCGCCGAGCTCGAAGCCCTCGTCGCTCCCGCCAAGGCCGTGCTGCTCGACGCCAAGCTCGAGAGCGAGCTCATCGACCTCTCGCCCGACGACGCGGCCGAACTCTTGGCCTCGACGGGTCAGCCGGAGTCGGGACTCGACCAACTCGCGCGCATCGGCTTCGACACTCTCGGTCTGCAGACGTATCTCACCGCGGGCCCGAAAGAGTCGCGCGCGTGGACAATCGGCAAGGGCTGGAAAGCTCCTCAGGCCGCCGGGGTCATTCACACCGACTTCGAGAAGGGTTTCATCAAGGCCGAGGTCATCTCGTTCGCCGACCTGGTCGAGTGCGGTTCCGTTGCCGAAGCTCGCGCGAAGGGCAAAGCCCGCATGGAAGGCAAGGACTACGTCATGAGCGATGGCGACGTGGTCGAATTCCGTTTCAACGTCTAGTCACCACACCACCCGGCGCTGC
>JBMOEY010000116.1:0-3443 GCA_049314515.1 Microbacteriaceae bacterium | reverse complement strand
ACACACGAATTCGAAAGGACACGGCAATGGCACGAGTAGAAGTTCTCCTGCCCCAGTGGGGAATGGGAATGAGCGAAGGATCCATCGTCAAGTGGCTCAAGCAGGTCGGCGACCAGGTCACCGAAGACGAGCCCATGGCCGAAGTTGAGGCCGAAAAAGTTGAGGAAACCCTCGAAGCTCCCGCTACCGGAACGATCACCGAGATTCTCGTCGCTGAAGGCGAGAGCGTCGAGGTTCGCACGGTGGTGGCAATCATCGAGACCGCCTAGGTCTCAGAACAAAACGGTCGAGCAAAGTCGCTCGACCACAAGTACCACGAAAGGACATTTCCCATGCGAAAGGGAAAAGTAGACCCCCTCGGTCTCATCACGGCGGCGCAGGCCGGCGGTTATGCGGTGGGTGCGTTCAACATGCACAACCCCGAAACCACGCAGGCGCTCATCCGTGCCGCAGAGATCGCCGATTCACCGGTGTTCCTGCAGGTTGGTCGCGCCATCGTGCCACACATGGGTTTGCGCGAAGCATTTGAGATGACCCGTCGCGAGCTGGACAAAGCACCGATTGACGTGCCGATTCACCTCGACCACGGAACATTCGACGAGGTGGCCATTGCCATCGAGCTCGGCTTTGACTCAATCATGTTTGACGGTGCTCACCTCGACTTCGAAGAGAACATCCGCGTCACCCGCGAGGTCGTTAACGCTGCGCACGCGGCGGGCATCCCGGTTGAGGCAGAACTCGGAAAGATCCCCGATGCCGCCGACAACATCAACTGGGCCGACTACTACACGAGTGTGGAAGAGGCCGAGCGTTTCGTTGCCGAGACCGGAGTCGACTGGCTCGCGATCTCGGCCGGCGTTATGCACGGGGTCACCGGCCTCGAGCCTCAGCCTCTCGACATCGAGCGCATTGAGAAGATCCGCGAAGTCACGGGCATCCCGCTCGTGTTGCACGGCGCTTCGGGCGTTCCGATTGATCAGCTTCGTGCCGCGAGCGTTGCCGGTGTGCACAAGTTCAACGCCGACACCGACCTTCGCCACGCATTCCGTGCCGGCATCGAGGAGAAGTGGTCCGAGGGTGACCGCCAGCTCGAAGAAGCTATGTCGCTCGGTCGAGACCGCATGATTGTTGCCACCGTTGAAAAGATGCGTGAATACGGATGCGCCGGCAGGGCCAACTACGGAACACCCATCTCGCTCGAAAACAGCGTTCTGGGCGGTGTATCCCGGTGAGTGACGAGGGTGTCGTCGTTCCGTTGACGGGCATCGCCCGCACGGCGGCCAAACACATGGCTCGTGCCTGGCAGGCACCCGTGTTTCACGTGACGGTCGAGGTCGACATGACTGAAGCCATGAAGGTGAAGTCGGTCGAACCCTCTGCCACGGTGACCGATGCCATTGTTGCGGCTGTTGCGACGGCGCTCATTGCGTTCCCCGAGGTCAACGTGCACGTGGGTGAAGAAGAACTCGTTCGATTCGAGGCGATCAACATTGGAATTGCAGTTGCGAGCCCGAAGGGGCTGGTGGTGCCCAACGTGCACGACGCCGCGAACAAGTCGCTGGCGGAACTCGCCACAGCTCGAGCGGACATTGTCTCGCGAGCACGTGACGGGGCATTGGCTCGACCAGACATCAGCAACGGGACGTTCACGATTTCGAACCTCGGCATGATGGGCATCACGCGCTTCGACGCGATTCTGAATGTTCCGCAAGCTGCCATTCTGGCGGTCGGCGCCACAATCGAGAGATTCGTTGGCGGCGCAGACAACGCTCACTGGGCTCCGATCGCTGAGCTCACGTTGACCTGTGATCACCGCGCGCTCGACGGTGCGACGGGTGCGAAATTCATTGGTGCCGTGAAGGCAGCGCTTGAGAGCCCATTGCCGTCGAGCGATTCGACCGCAACGCAACGCGCGTCACTTGTGGGAGCTCGATAACCCGTGAGCGAAAGCGCCGAACAGCTTGCCGTCAACGTGCTCGTGCTCGGCGCCGGGCCGGGTGGATACGTTGCGGCTATCCGAGCTGCTCAGTTGGGCCAGACCGTCGCCATCGTCGAGCGCGAATACTGGGGCGGTGTGTGCTTGAACGTCGGGTGCATCCCCACCAAGGTTCTGTTGCGGCACGCCGAAGTGGCCTCGCTCGTTTCACGGCACGCGAAAGCTTTTGGTCTGCCAGACGGCGTGACGGCAGATTTTCGGGCGGCTCACGAACGCAGTCGTTCGGTAGCCGAGGGCCGCATCAAGGGCGTGCACTACTTGATGAAGAAGAACGGCATCCGCCAGTTCGCCGGCAGGGGATCTTTCACCAGTGACACGTCGCTCACGGTGACCACGGCGGACGGGCCAATCGCCGACATCACTTTCGAGCGCGCGATCATCGCGACGGGCTCAGAGATCCGCAATTTACCCGGCGTCAAGCTGGGTGAACGGGTCACCGGTTACATCGAGGTCGTGCTCTCCGAGACAATGCCGGATTCACTCGTCGTCATTGGTGCCGGACCGATTGGCATCGAGTTCGCATGTGTCGCCGCCAGCTTTGGCTCGAGCGTCACCGTGCTCGAGTATCAAGACCGCATTTTGCCGGCCGAGGATGCCGATGTCTCGGCCGAGCTTGCCAAGGCGCTCAAGAAGCTCGGCGTCACCATCGTCACCGGTGCGCGGGTCATGTCTGCCAGCGATACCGAGTCGGGCGCGCACGTCACGTACGACACCGCGGCCGGAGAGACAACAGAAATCGCCGCCGATCACGTGCTCGTGGCGGTGGGATTCTCTCCCCGACTCGAGGGTTACGGTCTCGACGCAACGGGAGTTTCGGTCACCGACCGTGGAGCGATTGACGTGGATGCGCAACTGCGCACCAGCGTGCCGCACATTTTTGCCATCGGCGATGTGACCGGCAAGCTGGCGCTCGCGCACGTTGCGGAGGCGCAAGGAATTCTGGCGGCGGAGGTCATCGGCGCAGCGTCGACTCGGGTGATGGGCGACTACCGCGACATGCCTCGGGCCGTTTACTCGTCACCGCAGGTGGCGAGCTTCGGACTCACCGAAGCACAGGCCCGCGAGGAGCTCGGCGACGTGCTGGTCGCCTCCTTCCCGTTCGTTGCCAACGGCAAAGCACACGCAGTGGGGGAGACCGCCGGTTTCGTCAAGCTCATTGCGAACACCACGACTCGCACCCTGGTGGGCGGGCACCTTGTTGGACCGGACGTGTCTGAACTCTTGCCCGAGCTCACGCTCGCGGCAGGTGCGGGCACGACCATCGACGACCTCATCCACAACGTGCACGCCCACCCCACTCTGAGCGAAAGCCTGCAGGAGGCCTTCCATGGTCTCGCGGGCCACATGATCAACTTCTAATCGAGAGAGCGACTGTCATCATGCGCACGACACTCATTCGCGGCCTCGCCGGCGAACGTGACCGCGGGCTCAATTCGAGCGCCGGTCT
>JBMOEY010000115.1:0-3543 GCA_049314515.1 Microbacteriaceae bacterium | reverse complement strand
GGCAGCCACCATAAATTCAGAGACTTTCGCGTCGGCAGCGTCACGTGCCTTGAGAGCGGCAGCCGTAGAGTCGGCAACAGATGCTGTCGCTAGCAATTCCGCTGCGCGACGTGCCGCGCGCGCTTCTTCAGATGCGGTCAACAACACGCGAACCGGTGCGTCGGGTGCGACGACGGTCGTGATGTCGCGTCCCTCGACAATGATGCCGGGCTTGTCTGTCGTAGCCATGATGTGGTGAAAGACAGAATTTACGCAGGCACGAACTGCGGGGATGCGCGCCACCGTGCTCACCGCCGATGTCACGTTGTCGCCACGAATCCCCTCGGTCACGTCAGTAGAGCCGACACGAAAGGTGACAGCGTCGGGATCAGTTGCACACGAATAATCGAACGAGGCGAGAGTGCCGACAATCGCATCTTCGCTCGCCAGATTGACATCACTGTGGAGCACATGCCACGTCACCGCTCGATAAGCCGCACCCGTATCGAGATAGGCGAAACCAAGCTGACGCGCAGCTGCTTTGCTCACACTCGACTTGCCACTACCCGCGGGGCCGTCAACAGCAACCACAAACGCGCTCATCGGGCGACTCTCCATCCACGTTGTTCGAGATCAGCCACGAGCCGATCGACCGCCTCGGGGACGACGCTGAACTCGACGGTGCCGAGTTGCGCTCCGGGTGCGTGCTCGAGGTTGAGGTCTTCAAGGTTGATGCCGAGTTCTCCAATCTCGGCCAGCAGATTGGCGAGTTGGCCGGGGCGGTCGTCGATCAAGACGGTGACGATAGAGAATTTGCGATTTTGTCCGTGCTTACCGGGCAATCGCGCCACTCCCTCGTTTCCGCGCGAGAAAGCCTGGGCGAGCGTCGAACGTGCACCCGCGACATCGAGCGAATCTAAAGCGGTCACTACTGCGCCTAGCTCTGCGTGGACACTCCGAAGCACTTCGACAACTGCCTCGTGGTTGGCGCCAAGAATTTGAACCCACAGATCGGGTGAACTGGCCGCAATGCGCGTGACATCACGCACGCCCTGACCCGCGACGCTCACGGCCGAGTCCGTTGCGTCAAGCAACTGCCCCGCCATGATGGTTGAAACAATTTGCGGTGCGTGCGAGACCAGTGCCACGGCACGATCGTGCTCGTCGGCTGTCATCTCCACCACGCTCGCGCCGAGGTCGAGAATCAGGTCTTCAACGAGACGAACCGACGCCTGAGCATTTGCCGGTTCGCGACAGACGACCCACGGGCGTCCGATGAATAAGTCGCCGCGAGCTGAGATAGCTCCCCCGCGTTCGCGACCAGCGAGCGGATGACCTCCGACATAACGTGAAATTTCGAGGCCCTGCGCCGTGAGCTCGTCGCGCGCCGCGACCTTGACACTGGCCACATCGGTCACGATTGCGTACGGAAACTCGGCCAGTTCACGGGCAATGACGTCGGCCACCACGTCGGGGGGAACGCAGACCACGATGAGATCAGGAACGTCGCCTGTGGCAGCCAACTGCCCCGCACCGAGGTCTTGCGCCAAGCGCGCCGACGAGGGCGACGCATCCGTCAACACGACGTTCACACCGAGTGGGCGAAGGCCCAGACCGATACTCGAACCGAGTAGCCCAGTGCCCACAATTCGCACTGTCTTACCGGCGAGACGAACGGAGTCAGGTGAGGTTGCCACGTCACGTCCGTTTCATTGATGGGTCATTCGCCGTGTTCGGCAGAATCCACATCATTCGTCGAGCCACCACGTGCGAGGGAGAGAATCTCACCTCGTTCCAGTTTAGTCAGGTCGCGCCACTGCCCGGCGGGCAGGGTGCCGAGGTGCAGCGGACCAAACGACCGTCGAACGAGATCAATCACCGGATGCCCGACATGCTTGAGCATTCGGCGCACAATGCGGTTTCGGCCCGAGTGGAGAGTGATTTCAACAATGCTGTATTTGCCCGACGGCTCCACCGACAGCAGGCGAGCCTTGTCAGCGTGAATCTCCCCGTCATCTAGCTCGAATCCGGCAGTGAGTTTGGCAATCACCTGCGGAGTCACCCGACCGCGAACCTTGGCAACGTACGTTTTCAGAACACCAAATTTGGGATGCGCGAGCGCCTGCGCCACGTCGCCGTCGTTCGTGAGAATCATGAGCCCGCTGGTGTCGGCGTCGAGGAGCCCCACGTAAAGGACGCGTTCGTCGAACTCACCCGCGTAGGTGCTCAAGTCGGGTCGCCCGTTCTCATCTTTCATCGAACTGACGAGACCGACGGGCTTGTTGAGAATGATGTAGCGACGACTGACGTCGAGTTGCACGGGCGTGCCGTCGACCTCGACTCGATCAGTCTCAGGGTCGATGCGTCGACCGAGCTCAGTTACGACCTCGCCGTTAACCGAAACACGACCTTCGACGATGAAGTTTTCACACACCCGACGCGACGCGATACCCGCCGCCGCCAGAACCTTCTGCAGTCGAACACCGGTGGGTTCAACGAACCACGATTCCGGTTGATCCTCCGCTGTCACTTCGGCCACGAGCTAGAACCCGTCCTGACCGTCGGGCAACAAGGGCGCGATGGGCGGGAGTTCTTCAAGTGAATTGATTCCCAGCTGCGTGAGCAAGAGGTCGGTTGTGCCGTAAAGAATTGCGCCGGTTTCGGCATCCGTTTGTACCTCGGTAATAAGTCCGCGTCCCAGGAGCGTGCGGACGACCGAGTCGACGTTGACCGCACGAATTTGCGCAATCTGCGGACGACTTATCGGCTGTCGGTACGCAATGACGGCGAGCGTCTCGAGGGCAGCTTGCGTGAGCTTGGTGGGGTTTTGCGTGAGCACGAAATCTGCGACAACGTGGTCGTATTCCGCGCGCACATAGAGTCGCCAACCACCGCCTACTTCGCGCAGTTCAAACCCACGACGAACGGAGGTTCCGTCACCTGACTTCGACGTGCCGTCGTAATCGGCAACCAAAGCGGCGATGGCAGTCTTGACTTCTTTGACGGGTGACCCCAGCGCCGTCGCCATACTGACGATGCTTTGCGGTTCGTCGGCCACGAGCAAGATTGCTTCGAGTGCGCGTTCAAGATCCATATTGTGCTCCCAAGTTTGCCAAGGCGTCGTCTGACCAGGTGTCCGCCGTCCACGTGATGGTGAGGTCGCCGAGTGGCTCGTGCTGTTCAAAAGCGATGGCGGCGTGACGATACAACTCGAGAACGGCCAAGAAGCGGGCCACGACGACGCCCGGGATGCCCGCATCCGCAATCAATTCACGGAACGTCAGAGGCTTGCCTTCGCGAAGCCGAGTGACAACGTGAGCGGCCTGCTCGCGAATGCTGACGAGCGGTGCGTGCAGGTGGTCGAGTCCGACGGTGGGTATTTCGCGTGGCGCGAATGCAAGAAGTGCGATGGCGCCGAAATCTTCGAGACTCGTCGTCCACACGAGGTCAGGCACACTGCGGCGAAACTTCTCTTCCAGGCGAACCACGCGAGCATGACGAGTTGACTCGGCTTCGAGGTGCGTGGCGAACCATTCGGACACGTCTTTAAAAGCGCGGTATTGC
>JBMOEY010000114.1:0-3627 GCA_049314515.1 Microbacteriaceae bacterium | reverse complement strand
ACCGAACAACCGAGTCGCCCGCGAATCGGCGACTCGTCATCGAGGCGCACCGGGAACGTGGTCGCAAACGTGTCAACCACGTGCGCTCCGCCGGTCGCCGGGAGCGACAGGGCCGGATCACGGAAGCGCGCGCCGGTGGCGTGACTGTACTCGCGCGCAACGCCTCTAATAGAGAAGGCATAACCGCGATCGGGAGTGACGTTGATGTCAACGGCGGAGTCGTCGAGGGCGAGGAGCGCCAGCGCATCCGTGCCCAGTTCGAGCGTGCCATCAGGGTCGAGACCCAGCTCGTTCAAGCGCATGATGCCGGAGTGGTCGTCGCCGAGGCCCAGTTCTTTGGCTGACGCGAGCATGCCGTCGGAGACGTGGCCGTACGTCTTGCGCGCGGCAATTTCAAAGCCGCCGGGCAGAACCGCACCGGGCAGTGTGACGGCAACCTTGTCGCCTACATGGAAGTTCTTGGCACCGCAGACGATGCCGCGAACATCGCCGTTGCCCACATCGACCTGACACCAGCGGATGCTCTTGCCGTTGCTCTGCTCTTCTTCGACGAACTCAAGAACCTGGCCGACAACAACCGGTCCCGTGACGTCGCCACGAATGATCTCTTCTTCTTCGAAGCCGACCCGCACGAGGTGTTCGTGCACGGCTTCGGGCGTGATGCCCGGTTCGAGTTCGACGTATTCGCCGAGCCAACTCAGTGGAACGCGCATCAGATCACCATGCCGAACTGCTGGCTGAACCGCACATCGCCCTCGACCATGTCGTGCATGTCGTGAACCTGGTTTCTGAACATGAGTGTGCGCTCGACGCCCATGCCGAACGCGAAGCCCTGGTACTCGTCGGGGTCGATGCCGGCGGCACGCAACACATTCGCGTTGACCATGCCGCAGCCGCCCCACTCGATCCAGCGGGCTCCCCCGGCGAACGTCGGGTGCCACACGTCGAGCTCGGCGCTCGGCTCGGTGAACGGGAAGTAGTTCGGGCGCAGACGAATCTTGGCACCCTCGCCGAACATCAGGCGGGCGGCGTGCTCGAGCGTGCCGCGCAGGTGCGCCATGGTGAGACCCTTATCAATCGCGAGGCCCTCGATCTGAGTGAAGACGGGCGTGTGCGTGGCGTCGAGCTCGTCGGTGCGGTACACGCGCCCGGGAGCCAACACGTACACCGGTAGCTCACGGCCGAGCAGCGCACGCACCTGCACCGGACTCGTGTGTGTGCGCAGCACGAGGTGCGCATCCGCCGGCTCCACAAAGAACGTGTCTTGCATCGCGCGTGCCGGGTGGTCTTCGTCGAAGTTCAACGCGTCGAAGTTGAACCATTCGCTTTCGAGCTCGGGCCCTTCGGCGATCTCCCAGCCCATGCCCACAAACGCGTCACAGAACTCTTCTTGCATCAACAGCAACGGATGCCGCGCCCCGAGCCGCACGTGCGACGGCGCTGCCGTCACGTCAACAGCCTCGGCCGCGAGTTGTGCCGCGCGCTCGGCCTCGACGAGCTGAGTTTCGCGTGCCGCGTAGGCCGCGTTCACCTCACCGCGCGCCTCACCGACGAGCTTGCCCGCGGCAGCCTTCTGGTCGTTCGGAATGTCCTTGAGTGCCGCATTCAACAACGCGAGCGGGGATGCGTCGCCCAGGTGCGCCGTGCGAACGGCCTTGAGCGCGCCCGAGTCGGGTGCCGCGGCGATCGCAGCCAGCGCATCCGTCGCCGCAGAGGCGACCGTGGACTTCGAGATTTCAGCAGACACAAGGCTCAACTTTACCGGGTGCAGCACGGGCACTTCGGCGCGCTGCAGCGCTAGGCACGCTGCGCGAACGCGCTCTCGTAAATGCACACACTCGCGGCCGTGGCGAGGTTCATCGATTCCGCCTCGCCGTAGATCGGCACGGCAACCGAGGCGTCGGCGAGAGCGACGTGTTCGGGCGAGAGTCCGCGCGCCTCGTTGCCAAAGAGCCAGGCGGTCGGGGCATCCAACCCGCCCGATGCTCTCACGGTCGGCACCGGCGTGCCATGCATGTCGGCCGCGAGCACCTGCAACCCTGCTCCGCGAACGGCGGCCAGCGCGGCGTCGAGTTCGACATCCATGACGACCGGAATATGAAAGAGCGATCCCGTCGTCGAGCGCACAACTTTCGGGTTGTACAGATCGACGCTGCGACCGGTGAGAATCACGGCATCGGCACCGGCGCTATCAGCGACACGGATGATCGTGCCCAGGTTGCCCGGATCACGCACCTCTTCGAGAATCACAACGAGTCGCGGACTCGCCTGCTCGCGCCCCACCGAGAGCGCGTGCTTGAGTGCGGTGGGAAACTGGTGCACCACCGCAATGAAACCTTGCGGTGTGACCGTATCGGCCATGGCCTCGATGACCGCCTCGGTCGCAAATTCCACGTCAACGCCGGCGAGCACCGCCGTGTCGCCGATGTCGGTGTAACGCTCGAGCGCCGTCGGCGTTGCGTAGAGCTCCACGACCAACTCGGGTCGATAGGCGAGCGCTTCGGCGACGGCTTGCGGTCCTTCCAACAGGAAGAGCCCGGTCTCAGACCGGGCTCCCTTCTGTGAGAGCTGGGCAACCGCCTTCACGCGCGGGGCGCGGGGGTTGTCGAGCATGACTCGTTAGGCCTTGACCTTCGGTGCCGACGTGTCGGCAGGAAGTGCCTTCTTCGCGGTGGCGACGAGCGACGCGAACGTCTTCGGCTCGTTGACGGCGAGCTCGGCGAGGATACGACGATCCACCTCGACACCGGCGAGAGCGAGACCCTGAATGAAACGGTTATAGGTCAGGCCGTTGGCACGCGATGCGGCGTTGATGCGCTGGATCCACAGGCGACGGAAGTCACCCTTGCGGGCACGACGGTCGTTGTAGCTGTAGACGAGCGAGTGCGTGACCTGCTCTTTGGCCTTGCGGTAGAGGCGCGAACGCTGACCGCGGTAACCCTCGGCGCGCTCGAGAATAGTGCGACGCTTCTTCAGGGCGTTGACGGCCCTCTTTACTCTTGCCATTTCTCTTTTTCCTTATTCGTCAGTCGGTCACAGTAACGGGCGGTTACTTGCCGAGAAGCTTCTTGATGACCTTGGCGTCGGCCGGTGCCATGACCTGGTCTTGGTTCAAACGGCGCTTGCGGTCACTGGCCTTGACCTCGAGGTTGTGGCGCATGCCAGCCTGCTGCTTCATCACTTTGCCGCTACCGGTGAGCTTGAAGCGCTTCTTCGTCCCAGAGTGGGTCTTCTGCTTGGGCATTGTTTCTCCTTGGGTTACTCAGCGTCCGCTGAGGGTTTCGGTGCGGCCGCGGGTTTTGCAGTTTTTGCGGTCGCAGGCTTGGTGGTAGCAGGCTTCGCGGCGGGCTTGGCCGTCGCGGGCTTGGCTTCAGCGGTCTTAGCGGCCGCGGGCTTTGCTGGCGCTGCTGCCTTCGCAGCGGCCGGCTTTGCGGTGGCCGGCTTTGCAGTGGCAGGCGCCTTCGTTGCTGCAGGCTTAGTGGCGGCCGGCTTCTGTGCGGCGGGCTTCTCCGCGGCGGGCTTCTCCGCGGCGGTTGCCTTGGTCGCCACCGGTGCCTTGGTGGCTGCAGGAGCCTTGGCCGGTGCGGCTTTCGGCTCGGCCGCGACCGGCGAGGAAGATGCGGCTGG
>JBMOEY010000113.1:0-3696 GCA_049314515.1 Microbacteriaceae bacterium | reverse complement strand
AGCACAATCGAGCCGCCGTCAAACTTCTCCGCACCGAATAGTGCTCGCGAGAACTCCTCACGGCCCGAACCGCTGGTGCCGACGATGGCAGTCACACGACCGGAGTGCACCGAGAGGGACACGTTCTTGAACTTGCCCTTACGGGTCAGCCCGGTCACTTCGATGGCCGGAGTCTCATTCGCCGGACGCGCGCGACGCTCGTGCGCGGTTGCGTGTGACTCGTGACCGACCATGAGCTTGAATAGCTCATCCTCGGTGACGGTCGTGGTCACGCGGTCAGCGACCAGTTCTCCGTTACGCATCACGAGAATGCGGTCACAGTTGCGAATGATCTCGTCGAGACGGTGCGATACGAAGATGACCGAACCGAAGTCCTTCAACTTACGAATCTCGCGCTCAAGGATCGCTGTTTCGCCGCGCTCCAGCAGCGACGTGGGCTCATCCAGAATCACCAACGGTGTGGCGTTCTTCGACGTGTCCACGCTGATGGCACGCGCAATTTCGACCATCTGACGATCGACGAACGAGAGGTCGCCCACGCGCGTTTTGGGGTTGAGTTTCGACCCAATGATTTCGAGCGTTTGCGCTGCGGCCTTGTTGAGCTTGCCCCAGCGGTAGAAGCCGAGCGTGGTTCCGTATCCCTTGGAAGCCGCTCCATTCATCGCGATGTTCTCGGCAACCGTCAGGTTCGTGAAAAGGGACTGCTCCTGGTGCACGACTCCGATACCGGCGGCCGCGGAATCGCGTGGATTGCGGAACTTCACGGTCGAACCATTGACAGCGATGGTGCCCTTGTCGGGCTGGTACATGCCGGTCAAAATCTTCAGCAGGGTGGACTTGCCGGCCCCGTTTTCACCAATGAGCCCGATGACCTCACCGCGGTTGATTTCGAGTGACACTCCCTTGAGAGCGTGCACCGAACCGAAGCTCTTTTGCACGTCAGTCAAGCGAAGTACAGGCGTCGTTGCCTCTTTTGCTTTCGTCATTTTGCGATCCTTAATCGACCCCGTTGCGGCCACGCTGCTGCCACGATGGCAACAACGAGAATCGCTCCGGAAACTGCGGATTGGTAACTTGGGCTCACTCCGGCCAGAACGAGGCCGTTGTTGAGAATGGTCAGGAGCAGCACGCCGATGGCAGTGCGGAACACTCCACCTTTTCCGCCACCGAGGGACGTTCCACCGATAACGACGGCCGGAATCGTGATGAACAAGTAGCCGTCACCGATGTGGTTGGACGTGCCACCCATCTGCATCGTGGCGAGGATTCCCGCCAAGCCGCTCAATACGCCAGCAACGATGAAGATGAAGATCTTGTTCTTGATGATGGGCATTCCATTGGAGCGCGCAATTTCCTCGTTGTTGCCGACGGCAAGCGCGACACGTCCGAAGCGCGTGTATCGAATGACCAGCGCGACAATCACCGTGAAGATGGCAGCAACCCAGAACACGTTGGGCAACCCGAGGGTGATCTTTGCCACCCACAGAGTAATCGCGTCATCGGTGAGCTCGGGGTAGGCGTCGGTTCCATACAGGATGGTCGCAATACCGAAGCCGACGAACCACATTCCCAGCGTCACGATAAACGAGGGAACGCGAAGCATCGTGTAGATGAGACCGCTTGTCGCACCCAGTGCTGCGGCCAACGCGAGCGGAAGAATCCACGCCCAGAGACCCATGTCTTGTCCGCCACGTGAGTTGGCCGACAGGAGCACAAAGGCAACGCCTGCCGCACCCATCACGCCTTCAACGGAGAGGTCAATGGATCCGATGAGGATGACCAGGGTCGCACCGAGTCCAATGATGAGCGGCAAGCTCGCCTGGTTCAAGATGTTTTGCAGGTTTTCGATGGTGGCAAAACGCGGGTTAAGTATCGAGAAGATGATGATGAGAACGACCATCGCACCAATCAGTGCGAGCGGTTCACCTGACCCGGCGAACATCACGCGGCGCGCAGTGACCTGTTCCCGAGCTCGAATCGCGGCGGTGTCGACTTTGACGTTGGCCGAAGATTCGGAAGTTTTTGTTGTAGCCATGATCAGACCTTTCCAGTCTCGTAAGGCTTGAAGTTAGTGCCCTGGCTGCGACGGCACAAGTGCCGCCGCAGCCAGGGGTTTAGCCGTTGTTACTTGTACTCGGGCTTGATGACCTCAGGGCCACCAGCAACGAGCGGAACGGGCTCGGTTGTCCACGGTCCGTTTGCGATGAGCTGGTCAACCCATCCGGAAACGTCGCTGTCCCACTTGAGGAACTCGTCGATGTTTTCGGGGGTAACGCAGCTGATCTTGAACATGCTGTCGCGCTTCTCAGCGGGGAGCGTGCTCGGGTCGATCTCACCGATGGCGGCGAGGTACGCGGTGTAGAGGCCGATGGCGGAAGCCATGTAGCCACGGTGGAAGGTCTCACCGACGATGGCGTTGTTGCCCTTGCCAGCCTTCATCGCCTCAACTGTGGGCGGGTAGAGGCCGTCAGAGACGAACTTCACTTTGTCGAGCAGACCAGCCTCTTCGAACGCCTGCATTGCACCAATCTGCATGCCGTCGTCCGCAGTCCAAACACCCTTGATCTGGTCGCCGTACTTGGCAATCAGGTCCTTGGAGTTCTTGTAGGCAAGCTGCGGGTCCCAGTTCGACGGGCGAATGTCGAGAATCTCGACGCCCGGGAAGTTGGTAGCGAGCTCTTCCTTCAGACCAGCAACGCGGGTCTGGCTGGTGGTCGAGTCCTCGACGCCGGGGAGGGCAATGATGCCACCCTCTTCGCCGATGGCCTTGCTGAGCATGCTCGCCGTGCACTTGCCCGAGTCAACACCCGAGTGCTTCTGGAAAGCAACAAAGTTGTTTCCAATGTCGGCAGGGTTGAGCTCGTCAGGCTTGTTCCACCAGATGGTGACGTAGCCGCCAGCAGCCTTGACTGCGTCGACGATCACGGGAGCGTCGGAGCTAGCAACCGTGTTCACGAACACGACGGCCTTCTTACCCTTGGCCAGGATGGCCTGGATCTTCGAGATTTCCGTCTGCGACGATCCCTGTGCGTCAACGATTTCCACCGGGATACCAAGCTTCTCACCGAGGGTTTCGCAACCCTCAATGTTTGCAGCGAAGTAGGGGTTGGTGGTGTTGATCACTGAACAAACGAAGACGAGGTCTTCCTTCTTCAGCGGGGCGGCGTTGGAGCTACCGCCCGCGGTGGAGGTGCAGCCAGCAAGCAGAAGCGTTGCAGCTGCAGCCACGCTCACGACCTTCGTGAGCTTCGAGCTGAGAGACATCATTGACTCCTTGGTTAGTTGTATTTTTTGTGAGAACACGAGCTATGAATTGTTATTCGATATCTGCGTGAACATTCAATTCACAATGGCACACCGTTTTCGAATAATCAAGCCTTAGACGAAAAATTATTCAACCGTGTCCAAATTGTGACTTTTAGCGCAGGGTACGGAAGAAGGTGCGCACGTCATCCACATAGATGTCGGGCACTTCGAGCGGCGCAAAGTGGCCGCCCTCGTTGTGAACGCGATACTGCTGGAGGTTGAAATACTTGCTCGTCCACGTCATCGGAGGCTTGTAAATCTCGCCCGGGTAGATGCTGACAGCCGTCGGTACTCCGACAACCGGGAAGCGATCGTGGCTCGGAGTCCAGGGGTTGCCGCGGCACTCCCAGTAGTAGCGCGAGGACGTGCCACCCGTGTTGGTTAAGTAGT
>JBMOEY010000112.1:0-3845 GCA_049314515.1 Microbacteriaceae bacterium | reverse complement strand
CGAAGGAGCGCAGTTTTACGCGCTTGATTTGCGAAAGTATGGCCGCAGCGTCCGGCCGGGTCAGACACTGGGCTACGTGGACAACCTCGAGATTTATGACGCAGACATCGAAGCTGCCATCGACGCGATGGGCCCGCGCAAGGGTCGTCGCCTTGTGCTCATGGGGCACTCCACCGGCGGTTTGACGCTGAGTTTGTGGGCCGCGCGGCATCCAAAGAAATTTGATGTTCTCGTTCTCAATAGCCCGTGGCTTGAGTATCAGCTCTCCGGGGCAGCTCGAGCGGCAATCAAACCTGCACTCGGAGTTTCGGCGCGCTTTGATCCGAAAGCTCCCATGCCGAGCATTGATTTCGGTTTCTACACGCGAACGGTCTCCAAGAAATTTGACGGTGAGTGGGATGTCAACCTGGATTGGCGACCGGATCGCGGGTTTCCGGTGCGACCTGGCTGGCTCAACGCAATCCTGACCGGTCACGCGCACGTCGCTGCGGGCCTCAACATCGAAGCACCCGTTTTCGTGATGCTCTCGACTCGGAGCTTGCTCGTGCCGAGATGGACACCCGAGATGGCTCGGGCTGACGTTGCCATTGATGTAGACATCGTGGCCCGTAGGGCAATCAATTTAGGCACCAACGTCACCATTCGGCGGATTCGGGATGCCATGCACGACATTTTCCTGTCAGCAAAGCCAGTACGAACCCGGGGTTTCGAGGCTCTGCGCACGTGGTTGCGAGGCAATCTCGGCACGCCAACCACTTAAACTCACTGACATGGATTCCTTTCACGACAACAGCGTGCTGGTCGAGACTTCGACCGGGATTGTGCGCGGATCGCATGACGGAAACACGAGGCGCTGGTTAGGAATTCCTTACGCTGCTGACCCCGTCGGCGATTTGCGGTTTCGTTCTCCTAGGCCACATCCCCACTGGCCGGGTGTTCGTGACGCCCTCACATTTGGCGACATTGCCCCTCAGGTTCCAACCAAGGTCATGCCGATTCCCCCCGGGGTCGAGATTTCCGAATCGTGCCTGAACTTGAATGTCTGGGCTCCACGCGAAAGCGACGATTCCGACTCCGGGTACGCACCGGGTAGCTCGCCGAGTACCATTGCACGCCCGCGTCCGGTCATGGTGTGGATTCATGGTGGCGCTTACTTTGTTGGTTTCTCCGCGCAGCGAATGTATAACGCACGTGCACTGTGCGAAGCCTCGGATTGCCTCATCGTCACAATCAATTACCGCCTGGGTGCACTTGGGTTCCTAGACTTTTCGTCTTTCGGTGACGAGCACCACGTATTCGACACGAACGTCGGGCTACGCGACATCGTTGCCGCCCTCGAGTGGGTCCGAGACAACATCGCTGCGTTTGGCGGAAACCCGAGTGACATCACGCTCTTTGGCGAGTCGGCGGGCGGTGGCTGCGTCACGACGTTGATGACGTCGCCGTATGCCACCGGACTCTTTCACCGCGCCATTGCGCAAAGCTCACCGGTGACGAGCGTGTACGGTCCCGAGCGAGCAACCTCGATGGCATCGATGTACCTCGAACTTGTCGGCATCAATCCCGCGACGGCGAAGACCGAACTTCGCGAAAAAACGGCTCATGACCTAGCAGCGCCAACTCTCCAACTTCTCAACGAGGTGGCTCACACAGCGCCAGGCACGGTGGCGTTCGCTCCGACGATCGACGGTGACATTGTCCCGGAGAGCCCAATAGAGGTGTTTCGCGCGGGCGGGCAGATGCGCATCCCCTTGATTATTGGCACGAATCACGATGAGACGTCGCTGTTCAAGTTAATGAAATCGCCACTCATGCCCATGCATGAATCGACGGTGCAGGCAATGTTTGATCAGGTGCTCGCCGACAAGCCGGAACTCGCTCACGTGGAGGGAGACATCACCCGCGTGTACCCTGACTACCCCAAGCAAAAGGGCGCCATGGAAATCTCGCGAGATGCGGGCTTTCGCATGCCGTCAATTTGGGCGGCGGAGGCGCACTCTCGCGTCGCACCCACCTGGATGTACCGCTTCGATCAAGCCCCGCCCATGCTCAAGCTATTGGGCATCGGCGCGAGCCACGCGGCCGAGTTGCCGTATGTGTTTGGCACGCTTCCCGACAAAGTGCGAGCGGTCGACATCGGTTTTCGATTTGGCGGGTTGCGCCAAGCGCACGAGGTTTCGCACCGAATGCAATCCCATTGGGCGCTGTTTGCTCATACGGGCAACCCTGCTTCCGCGCAGCTTGCGTGGCCGCCCTACGACGAAAGCGCGCGCGCAACCCTCATCATCGACGCAACGGACCGTGTCGAGGATGACCCCGAAGGGGACGTACGCGCGGCGTGGGGCGATGAACCGATTGGCTTTGACTAACGGAAGTTGACGAACTGCAACGAGACGCCGAAGTCTTCTGATTTGAGCATTGCCATCGTTGCCTGCAGATCGTCGCGACTCTTCGAACTAACGCGAACTTCGTCACCTTGAATCTGTGCGTGAACCGACTTGGGGCCACCTTCGCGTATCGCCTTGGTGATCTTCTTTGCGGATTCCTGATCTATCCCCTGCTTGAGGTTGGCCTCGATGCGGAACTCTTTGCCACTGGGGAACGGCTCGCCCGCATCCAAACTGCGAAGGGAGATACCGCGCTTGATGAGCTTGGCCTCGAAAACTTCGAGCACTGCCTTGACGCGTTCCTCGGCGCTCGCCTTCATGAGGATTTTTTCGCCGCTCCATTCGATGGACGCGCCAACACCCTTGAAGTCATAGCGCGTTTCAATTTCCTTCGACGCCTGATTGAGAGCGTTGTCCGCCTCCATCTTGTCGACTTTGCTCACAACATCAAACGATGAATCTGCCATGTGGAACAGAATAGAGGGTCATGACTTCTCGCCGTGTTCGACAACGCCGAGCCCTCGCACTCGGTGTGGGGGTGGCGATTGCGCTCATTTCGTTGATTTCGTGCGTCACCGCATTTCGCAACGCGGATGCCGCGCCATTTCCTCGTTCCGACGACGGGCCAACCTGGAGGGAAGCAATCGACCCCGCATCGGCAGCCTCACTTCCACTCGCGACGTTGGCCGATGCGGGGTGGGTGACGCACACGGCATCAGCAACCGGAATCCCCGAGAGGGCGCTCGCCGCCTATGCAGGCGCTGCGCTGAGATTGTCGGTGACCAACCCGGAGTGCGGGATTACGTGGAACACACTCGCGGGAATCGGGTGGGTCGAATCGCATCACGGAACCATCTTCGGGGGACGTATTCTCGACGACGGCTCGATGAACGAACCCGTGTTCGGCATCACGCTCGATGGCGATAACGGAACTATGGCGTTACCGGACTTCGATGATGGCAATTTTGACCTCGACCCCAACGCGGATCGCGCCGTCGGTCCGATGCAAATCATTCCTCCGACGTGGGCGGCATGGCATATCGATGCAAATCTCGACGGCTTCGAGGATGGGCAAAATATCGATGACACTGTGCTCGCGGCTGCCGGATACCTGTGTTACAGCTCTGAGTCTATGAAGACCAGAGAGGGCTGGAACAAGTCCATCCGGGCTTACAACGATGTCCCGGTTTACGCGATCGATGTCGCGAGCAAAGCGGAGGAGTATGCCGGTGCGATCTCCTGTGTGATTTTTTGTTGACACGTTCCGCCGGGTAGTCTTTATCGCGCAGTCGTCCGCGGATTACCGAGGGGGACTGCGCAAATGGCGAGTTACCCAAGCGGCCAAAGGGATCTGACTGTAAATCAGCCGGCGTAGCCTTCGGGGGTTCGAATCCCTCACTCGCCACAAATGCGAAACCCCCCATTCCGGGGGGTTTTCGCATTTATGGCTCGTACAGT
>JBMOEY010000111.1:0-3857 GCA_049314515.1 Microbacteriaceae bacterium | reverse complement strand
GCCGACTACCTCGTGTCACTTCACGAACGTCTTTGCGCACTCGTCGCTCTCGCGACCTGGCGTGACGTTGCTGCGGCGCTTCGCTCCGTTGTCGACTCTGACTTCACGCCCGGCTCTGGGCGCGTCGCTTTCGACGACCCAGATGTCGACAACGACTTCGTCGCACATCGCGAGACACTGCTGAGCGCGATTGACGCACTCGCTGCTCTCGAACTCGCGCCGCTGACGCCAACCCCGGAAGGCATCATCGCCCAGCTCGAGATGAGTATCGCATCCGCGTATTCGAAGCTCGGCAAGTCAGGCGTGGGCGTCACGGTGGCGAGCTTCAACAGTGCACAAGGCCGGGATTTCGACAAGACGTACATTCTCGGTTTGGCTGAAGGAATCGCTCCCCCGCGCACATTTGAAGATCCGCTACTTCGCGATGCAGTGATTGGCGCGACGAGCTCGGGTCTGCCCACGCGGCTCGAGCGGGCAAAGATGCTCGAGGAAAACTTTCGTCACGCTGTGCTCGCCGGACGTGGCAACTGCGTGATGACGTACCCGCACGGAAACTTGCGCGGCGGCGAAGAACGCGTGCTCTCACGTTGGGTTGCCAGTCACCTCAGCGTCGAGCAGATTGAGTCGGCCGAGATCGTCGGATCGTTCTACGACAGTCAAGTTTCGGCTGCACCCACATCGAGCGGCATGCCAGCGACGCACCAGGCATGGCTACTCTCGACGATTGCCGCGACGGAGGGCTTCTTCGACGCTCTCGATCCAGTGAGCGAACTCGGCCGTTCCGCGCGCATGCGCCGCGACCGCCGCATCGGTTCCTTCACCGAAATGAATGGGAACCTGTCCGGTCATCGCGAGACTCTCGTGCGTCTGGTCAAAGACCGCATGAGCCCGCTCTCAGCCACACACATTGAGCAGTATCGGGATGCGCCGCTGTCGTTCTTCTTGCAGCGCGTGTTGTGGGCGCATCCACTCAACGACATTGTGCTCAGCCCGGAGATAGATCCGCTCACCCGCGGAACGCTCATTCACGAAGCGCTCGAAATCTGGGTCAAAGCTGGCATCGCGGGCGACCACGCGTGGGATGAATCATCACTCCTCTTTATATGCGCCGAAACGTGCGACAAATATCGGCGCGAAGTCGGTCAGAACTGGGTCGAGCAGTATTGGCTGCTCGCCAAGATGAGCATCGAAGTGGATGTGCGCATTTGGTATCGGCACAACCAATCCGTTATGGCGCGCGGCTGGAACCCCACCGACGCCGAGCGTGAATTTGGCAAGCGCGGCGTGCTCGACGACATGTGGGATGCCGTGACGTTTACGGTCGACAACGAGCTCGAAACCATCGATTTCTTGGGCCAGATTGACCGACTCGATCAAGGCGCCGGTGGGTCAATTCGGGTTATCGACTACAAGACCGGACAAGCGAAACCATACGAGAACATCTCCGACGGCAATCCCACCGCCGATGGATACAAGTATCAACTCGGAGTGTATGGGAAGCTCGCGTTCGATCGGGCGGCGCTTGCCGCTGGCGACGACCAAACTGTGGTCGAAGCGGCCTACTGGTTCTTACCTCGCAACCAACCGGCAAAAACCCTCAAGGCAGACTTCGATTCGATGGGTGAGGATGCTTTCCTCAAGCAGCTGACTATCACCGATGAGGTGATCGCACTGATTGGTTCGGACCTCACCGAGCTCACGAACGACATCATCAACGGGGCGTTCCCGCCTAAGCCCTCCGACGGTGGGTACGACCGGTACACGAACGCAATGGGCAAGCCGGCAATGACATTGCTGTGGGAGAAGCTTGGTGGCGACACGTCGCTACTTGATGTCACGTCGTTTTGGCAGGGAGTCACCGTCGATGCAGAAAGCGAAGGTGTGGCATATGGCGACTAATGATTCATCCACTGACAGTCGGAAACCTCGAGGCGTCGACGAAGATCAACGTGACATGCTCAAAAGCGACCTCACTCGCAACCTCTTCGTCAACGCCGGAGCAGGCAGCGGCAAGACAACCTCGATGGTTCAGCGCATTTGCGCAATCGTAAAGTCAGGTACGCCCATGTCGGGCATTGTCGCCATCACGTTCACCGAAAAGGCTGCGGCCGAATTGCGCAACCGCATTCGGATCGAGCTCGAGAAACAAATACCGCAGGGTGCGCTCGACACCGACGATGACGACCGCGAACTCTCGTGGGCGGAGCGGGCTCTGGGTGAGCTCGATGCTGCGCCAGTCGGAACCATCCACTCATTCGCAGGTCGACTACTTCGCGAGAACCCCATCGCCGCGGGTGTGCCGCCGCTGCTCGACATTCAGGATGACCTGGGATCCCAGATTGCGTTCACCCAGCGGTGGGAGCGCATCTACCAAACAATGTTCTCGAACGAACGCGCGCGGGCTGCGTTTGATTTCCTCATTTTTCAAGGAGTCACGCTCGCCCAGATTGAAAAGGTTGCGCGCATTCTTGATGAGTCGTGGGACCGGCTTGCGGATACAGCTCATGAAGACATTCCTGATTTTCCGCCGATTGACGGCGAGCGCATCCTCGAAATTCTGCGCGCTTACGCCGCGATGTGGGGGCTGTATCCAGAATCGGGCGATGACTCGCTCGTGACCGCCCTGCGCAAGCTTGACGCCTGGTGCGATGAGTTCGAAGAGACACTTCGTGACATTCGTAACGGCGATGACGAGCCGAATCGCCTTTTTGAATTCATCGGCACAATTCCCTGGCCACGATCAAACTTGGGCAACAAGAAGTGGGGCGTTCATCAGGAAACCGTAAGGAACGCGCGTGGCGAGACCGAAGAACGCGTCATGGCCCTCTTTGGCGCCCATGTGGAGTCGGCAATCGACATACTCATTCGCGTAATGTCGTCGATTCTTCTTGAGGAAGCGAACGCCCGTCAGCTGTCTGGAAAGTTGGAATTCGCCGACCTCCTCATTCTGACAAGACGCATGCTGCGCGATGCTGACAACGAGTCGACGTGGAAACTCATCAAGGCGCAATACCCCGTCATCATGATTGACGAGTATCAGGACACCGACCCTATTCAGGCGGAGATTGGGCTCATGCTTGCGTCAACAGCTCACGGGGCCGTGACTCTCGGAGGGGAAATGTCCCTCACCCCCGGCGGACTCTTCACTGTCGGAGATCCCAAGCAATCGATTTATCGATTCCGTCGCGCCGACATCGGAACGTTCCTCAAGACTTCCGATCACCTCGACGAAGTCGTGAAGCTCACCCGAAACTTCCGCTCGGACTTCGGACTCCTCGCATGGGTCAACGACGTCTTCTCTGACTTGATTGTGGAAAAAGGGCGACAGCAACCGGCGTACCAGAATCTCGACAACGGGGTCAAAAGCGAACTCCAACCAGAACTTCATGGACCGCTGGCAACCGTACTAGGTTCGCACGTCGGTCCTGCCGAATCTGCCAGTGAAGCCCGCAAAGCTGAAGCCTTAGACGTCGCGCAGGTCATCATGACTGCCACGGGTCGTGAACCCGAGGTGCCGGGCTGGATGCACATCTTCATCGAGAAGACAAACGGTGAAGAAATCGAACATCTACGCCCGCTGAACTTGTCAGACATCTGTGTTTTGCTACCTTCGCGCACGTCATTGCCCGACCTAGAAAACGCGTTGAGCGAGCATGACATCGAATACACAGCCGAGGCATCTTCGCTGGTCTATAACGACCCAGAAATTGAAGCGCTGCTCATTACTCTCGATGCACTCGCCAACACCGCGAACGCAGCTGCCCTTGTTTTGGCACTGCGATCGCCACTCTTTGGATGCTCCGACGCTGACCTGCTCGAGTGGGCGGGCGATGAGAACTCTTGGAACTTGCTCGCAT
>JBMOEY010000110.1:0-4240 GCA_049314515.1 Microbacteriaceae bacterium | reverse complement strand
ACGATCCCGCGACCTCACGATTATGAGTCGTGCGCTCTAACCAACTGAGCTACCCAGCCACGGCGGAAACGGCGCCGCTAAAAAGCGAAGTCTGTCTCAACCGGGCCCCGAGCGAGGATTGAACTCGCGACCCCTTCCTTACCATGGAAGTGCTCTACCACTGAGCTATCAGGGCGTAACGAATGCATTGCGCAAACGCACGGAGAAAACTTTATCACCTCGCGCAGTCCCGAAAAGCAAGCCGCCGGAATGGGCCGACTAAACGTTGTGCGCGACGAGGAACGCATAGGGGTCGACGGGCACATTGTCGACGTGAATCTCAAGGTGCAGGTGAGCGCCGGTAGACATTCCCGTGTCGCCAACGAGACCGAGAACATCGCCGAGCTTGACGGTCTGCCCCAAGGCAACGGTAATCGAACCCTGGTACATGTGGCAGTACCAGGTCTCAAACGCAATGCCATTCACGTTGTGCGCGACGACAACGTAATAACCCAAGCCGCCCCACGACTCGACGACCTGCGTAACAGTTCCGTCGGCGATAGCCATAATCGGAGCGCCTTGACCTGGGTCGAAGTCGACACCCTTGTGGTCACTCGAGCATCCATCACAGGGGGCGACGCGGTAACCGAAACCGTCTGCGATGGGCACTGTTACGTGGAAAGGCCACTGAATGAGTGAATTCGTGTTGTTCACGTAAGTGAGGTCGGTGTGGCGCATCGCAAGTTGGAAACCTTTAGTCACACTCACACCATCGCGACTCACCGTCCCCTCTGTACCCGATGCGACGACCGACTGACCGTCGACGTCCGCGACGTTGGTACCGGCTTGAGCCTGCGTTGACATGGCCGCAACGTCTTCGGCAGAAAGGAGGGCATTGGCAGGTATCGACGTGGCAATTGCCATCATCCCGACGAAAGTCATGGCGGTCAGCGTGACGAGGCGCGCTGCGAAACCACGTTTACGGCGAGGCGCCGTCACGGTGCGAATGTTCGATGCCGCGGGCTTGCGGCCTGGTGCCTGTCCGGCGTCGACAAACATCCCCGTTGCTGACTGCTCGAGAACCGGCGTCAGAATGTGCGCGTTTTCAATGCCGGCTGGAGGAAGCACTGGTGGTAGCACGACCGGTGGAAGCGAGATGGCGCCCGTCGTGGTCGTCTCCACAAGATCAAGCGGACTCTTGTCAACCCACGGCTCGACCTGGGCCTGGGCCTGGGAAGTAGGTGCAAAAGCATCCCGAAGTCGGTTTCGATCGCGACGCAATTCTCCGGTACCCGCACCAGGATGCGCCCGCACTTCTTTGACCTGGCGCTGAAGTTCGTTCAACACTGCATCGGATGCATCAGCCTGTGGCGCCGTTTGCCGCAACGACCGTCGCGACGGGAGCGCATCGGGTGAATTCACACCACGCTCGTTGTCGCGAGTTGCCACGATAAATCCTCACATTTCGTGCTGCACATCACATTTAGAGCACAGCGATTTGTTTTGGAAGTTCTAGGCTACCTTCTCGACCGAGCGCGGAGCCAATCCAGACACCGATTTTGCGCCAATTTTCAGGCTTGCAGAATATTATGCAGGGCTACAAAAAGGTCGGGATTCGCGGCTATCAGCATCTCGCTCGACGCGGGCGATCCGTTGAAGCCACCCACGTGTCCACCAGCTTCTCGCACAATCAGGGAACCAGCAGCGTGATCCCACGGTGACAGTTCTCGCTCGAAGAACGCATCCATGCGACCAGCCGCAACTGAACACAAGTCAACCGAGCACGACCCAACGCGCCGAATATCGCGAACTTGCGGAAGAAGTCGAGTCAACACATCCGCCTGAATGCCTCGCACGTCGGACGAGTAGGCGAACCCAGTGCCCACCAGGGCAAGGTGAGTGGGCACATCCATGTTCACCTGCAGACGCTGGTTGCCCAACCAGGCGCCACCACCGTTCGTTGCCGTGAAGAGCTCGTCGAGAATCGGGTTCATGACGGCGCCGGCCACGGTGGTCCAGGTCAAAGGGTCAGGATCACCTTCAACCACGGCCACGCTCACGCCATAGAAGGCGATGCCGTAGAGGTAGTTGACCGTGCCGTCGATGGGGTCAACCACCCACGTGAGGCCGCTTTCGCTTGTACCGCGAGCACCCTCTTCGCCAAAGAAACCATCGTTGGGTCGAAGATCGGCAAGCCGAGCGCGAATGTGTGTCTCAACTTCACGGTCTGCCATGGTGACAATGTCTTCTTCGGAAGACTTTGAGGCCGCCACACTGACACCTTCGGCACGACGCTTCGCTGCAAGCGCGCCACCCTCGCGGGCAATTTCCGCAGCAATCGCGAGAAGTTCCGCGGTCGCTTTTGTCACTCGGAATCACCGACTCGATCCCACATCTTGGCCATGACCCACCACTCGCCTTCCAGTCGAACGAGATTGAGGTAGTCCTGCATCACTCCGCCAAACATTTCGAGCTGTGGTTTGACCCACGCGATGTTCGGCGAGATTTGATCAAATTCGAGGATGGCGTCACGACGAGCATTACCCAATTGCTCAGGCGATTCGCGCGCAACCACGGCAGCTCGATACACATCGAATGGGCGAATGTTGAGTTCACCGTCGACGACCCCGTACAACACGCAATTGTGATGAAAAACGCGGTCGAATTTCTCCATGTCTTGCGTGTGCATGACATCGAAGTAGTCGGACATCAACGTCTTGATGCCGTCCTCGGCCAACTCAAAAGAACCTGTCATGCCGACAAATCTACGCTTCGAATGCAACCGTTCCGTCAATGTACGTGGCGCTGACCTTGATGGCATCCCAGCCATTCGGGTCGCTCGTCCACGGGTTGACATCGACGATGGCGAAGTCGGCGCGCTTGCCGACTTCGAGAGACCCGCGGTCATCCGCGTGAATCTGCCACGCGGCGCTCGTCGTGATGGCAGCAAGTGCCTGTTCAGGAGTCGCGCATTCAGCCGGGTTGAGTACCGAGCCGTCGACTTTCAACTGACGAAGTACTGCCGTACGGGCACTCTGCAGGGGGTGCACCTTGCTGACATTGTAGTCAGAGTGCACGCTCGAGACGATTCCTGCCTTGATCGCTGACGCAACGCGGTCGAGTCGGTCGGCGCGCTCAGTGCCCAGAATGGTGTCGCGGAATGCGGCGCCCCAGTAATAGACGTGGTTCATGAGGAACGTCGCCGAGAGGCCCGCCTTTGCGGTGCGCGCAATCTGGTCATCTGTGGTCACCGAGTAATGCACAAAGAAGTGACGCAGGTCGTTCTTGCCGTAATGGGGGAGCAAGTCTTCGAAGGCTTCGAGCGCCATCTCGACCGCGGCGTCACCGTTGGTGTGAATGGTTGTTTGCCATCCGTCATCGAGACCGGCTTTCATGGCGGCCCGAATCGATTCCGGCGTCCAGTCTGCGTGGCCACCCGTGTCTTCGCCGAGGTAGGGCTGCATGAAATAACCCGAACGTCCCTGGTTCGAACCATCGGCGGTGAGTTTCCACGCGTCCGCACGCACCATCTCGTCACCACTAAACGGCGTGACGCCTGCCTCTTTCCACGCTGCCGCGACATCAGCCGGAGAAGCCTTGCCGGGCATGATCGCGAACTGCGACGTGGAAACACGCACCGGAAGGCGCGCGGCTGAGTTGAGCTGATGAAGCATCGCGACTTCACTCACGCCGGCGAGAGAACCCGTCGCCCCTTCGCGCAGTGACGTGACACCTGCGCTGGCGCACATCTTCAGAATCGCATCGATGCCCTGGGCAACCTGTTGCGGTGACGGCTTCGGCATGTGCGCCAGCATCATCATCATCGCAGGGGCCTCACCAATCGAGCCGGTGAGTTTTCCATCTGCCCGGCCAAACTCGCCGCCGACGGGGTCTGGCGTGTCGTACGTGATGCCCGCCGCGGTAAATGCGGCCGTGTTCGCATACAAGAAGTGCATCGACGCGTTCATCACCAAGACCGGGTTGTTAGGCGAGATGCGATCAAGAATGTCTAGCGTCAACGGTGGCTCGCCAGGGTACAGGCTCGGGTCAAACAGTTTTCCGTACACGTACTCACCGGCGGGTGTCTTTTCGGCGACGGCCTTCAACGTATTCACGGCGTCGTCAAACGTGGGGCACGCTTCGTTCGAGATGTCCGTCCACGTGAGGTTGAGCAGTGAGGTCCAGATGTGCATGTGTGGCTCGATGAGACCCGGAATGACAACACCGTCTGGCTTCAGGATGGTCGTGGATGCGTCAATCA
>JBMOEY010000109.1:0-4284 GCA_049314515.1 Microbacteriaceae bacterium | reverse complement strand
AGGATTTAGGTTCCTGTGCTTTCGAGCGTGAGGGTTCAAGTCCCTCCTTCCGCACGTGATGATCTCGACGCTACCCCTGCATATGTCTGCCTTTGACGGGCAACTTTCCGACTGGTTTACTTCGCTCGGGCCTATCTTCGGTGCCGCGGCCGTCGCGATTTTCTACCTTGCCGTCTGGGGACTGGTGTTCGCAGGCACGGGGCTTTTCGTCGGCGCCTTTATTCCCTTTATTACTGGCGACTCGCTGCTCTTTGCGTCGGGATTGGTGACCGCGGTAAGTCCACAGCTGGAAATATGGATTCTCGCTCTCGGCGTCGGAATTGCCGCGTTCATCGGCGACCAAGTGGGCTTCATCCTCGGTCGCCATCTCGGTCGTCCGTATCTCGACAGGAAGAGCGGTCCGAGAATGAAGCGCATTATTGCGCGCACCGACCGGTTATATCGCTCGTACGGTTGGTGGGCCGTTGTCATTGCCCGGTTTATTCCGTGGGCGCGTGTTTTTGTGCCATGGGTGGCCGGGATCGGGCGGATGAACTACCTCAAATTCTTGACGAGTAACCTTGTCGGCGCACTTGCGTGGGGGGTCGGACTTACGCTGACCGGATATTTCGCCGCGAGCATCCCGGTGGTCAAATCGGCCGCGTACGTGATTGCCGGAGCATTCATCACCGCGTCCGTCATTGTCGGAATCGTCACCTGGCGACGTGACCGGGCCGAAGCCCGTGCCAACCTCGCCGTCCCGGAATCAGGCACAGAGTAGCCTTGTGGGCATGCACTCGGCACTGATTCCCTTTCTAGATCCCAACAATCTCATTGACGGGTTCGGTGCCTACGCCCTCCTCGGGGTGTGCCTGATCATTTTTGCTGAGACGGGTCTGCTCGTCGGCTTCATTCTTCCCGGTGACACGCTCTTGATTGCGACGGGTGTGCTTGCCGTCGCCACATCCGGCTCAAACGTGTTCGGTGTCGATATCTGGTGGATCTGCCTCTCCATCTCTGGAGCCGCATTCGTGGGTGGCGAGGTGGGATATCTGATTGGACACCACTTCGGGCCGCGAATATTTGAACGTCGTGATAGCGGATTGTTTAGTCGCAAAAATGTGGAACGCACGAACGCATTCTTTGTGCGGTTCGGAGGCCTCGCCGTCATTTTTGCTCGGTGGGTTCCGATTGTGCGCACCTTTGCCCCGATTGCCGCGGGCGTAGGCCACATGCCCTGGCGCAAGTACACGCTGTACAACCTCATCGGAGCCCTCGTGTGGGGCTCGGGGTTGACGTACGTCGGATTCCTGGTTGGGCATATCCCGCCGGTCGCCGAGTTTGTGAAGAACTACATCGACCTCGTGTTGCTCGCGGTGATTCTCATCGTTCTGGTTCCCAGTGTCTTTCACTACATTCAGACGCTCCGCGCCGCTCGTCGCGAACGCCATCAGCACGCAGCCGGCGTGCCGGTGAACGCCAACGCGGAGGCACTCATTCTGGACGAGAGTGACTTCACGCAAAATCCCCAGGGTAAGCACGCGAACGATAACTCGTGAGCCCGACTGATCCGACGGTGTATCGGTATGCCGCTTTTACCGATAATCCCGACGGCGGAAACCCCGCAGGCGTCGTACTGGATGCCCACGCGCTGACGGATGCGGACATGCAACGAATTGCCGCCGAAGTCGGCTATTCCGAAACGGCCTTCTTGAGCGGGCGCTCCGACAGTGCCGATCAATTCGACGTCAGGTATTTCACACCGATTGCCGAAATTGATTTTTGCGGTCACGCCACAATCGCGTCCGGGGTCGCCCTCGCCGACGTGGCGTCTTCTGGAGGCGAACGCGATGAGAGCGATGACTTCGGTGACGCCGTTTCTCGCACCTTTGGCTTTCACACGAAAGCGGGTTTTGTTGGCGTGGATGTTCTCCTCACGCCGGTAGGTTACGCGGCAACACTGACCAGCCCGCCCACATCCGTGGCGCCGCTGGAGGACGGCGTGCTGACCGAACTCCTCGACGCGCTCGACTGGAGTTGGGAGGACTTGGACGAAAGGTTTCTGCCGGCCGTGGGATGGTCGGGTAACTGGCATCCCGTGCTTGTCGCCGGCTCGCGTCATCGATTGCACCGCTTGGACTATGACTATGACGTACTCGCCGAGCTGTCCCGGCGCGAGGGTTGGGCGACCGTTCAACTCGTTTTTCCCGACGAAAACGACCGGATGATGCGCACGTGGTATTCACGGAATCCTGGGCCCGGGGTGGGCATTGATGAGGACCCCGCGACGGGATCGGCGGCCGTGGCATTCGGTGCGTATCTTGTCGGCACCGGCAGCGCTGCGCCGGGAGATGTCATCACAATTTTGCAAGGCGACGACATGGGTCGGCCGAGCGTACTACTGCTCACGATCGGTAACGGAGCGATGAAGGTGACCGGCACGGCGGTGGAGTTATGACGTCGCTCTGGAAGAACACACAGCTGCGTAACGGTCTGTTCTTTGCCTTTCTCGGCGTGCTCATTTTCTCGTTCACGATGCCGTTCACAAAGATTGCCGTGGGTGGCTTTGATCCGTACTTTCTCAATACCGCTCGTGCCGTGATTGCGGGAGTCGCCGGCGTGGTTGCTCTTGTCGTTGCCCGCGTCCCCATGATCAAAGTCAGCGAGATTCGCGGCTTTCTGTGGCCGATTGCGACGAATATTTTCGGGTGGCCGATCTTTATCACTCTTGCACTCGAACGAACCACTAGCGCACATGCGGCGGTCATCGCCGCCTTCATGCCGCTGATGACGGCATTTCTCGCCGTCATCTCGACGAAGGAACGCGTGGCGCCGTCGTTTTGGCTGGCAGCCGGCACGGGTACCGCGATCCTCGTGGCATTTTCGCTGTCTCGTGGCGGTGCGCAGGGTGGGGATTTCCTTGCTGACCTGTTCGTTATCGCGGCTGTCGTTTCCTCGTCTTGGGGTTACGTCAAAGGAGCAAATCTGTCGCGCGAAAGACCAGGGTGGCAGGTCATCTCGTGGGTCGTTGTGCTGGCACTCCCCATTTCTGCGCCTCTCACCGCAGCACTGTGGTTCGTTGGTCCGAATCCACTAGACGCAACCGCCGCCCAGTGGTTCGCACTTCTCGGACTCGCGTTTGGCTCGATGTTCTTTGGGTTCTTCGCTTGGTATCAGGGCCTGGCCATGCTGGGAACGGCGTATGGCAGTCAAGTCCAACAGCTTCAGTCGCTGATGACACTCGGATGGTCAGCGCTACTTCTCGGTGAAACCGTGACGCTCTGGACTATTGCCGCGGCACTCGGTGTGATCGCTTCCGTCATCTGGGCGCAGCGCAGCCGGGCAAGATCCGGCTAGCCGAAATCACCCAGCACTTTGTGAAGTTCTTCGAGCGCCCGTGCGCGATGACTTTGCGCGTTTTTCTCCTGCGGTTCCATTTGGGCGGCCGTGCGAGAGTCTCCGGTGGGCACAAAAATGGGGTCGTAACCAAAACCGTGCCCACCTTGGGGAGTCGACTGCAATGAACCGAACCAGCGACCTTCGACAACCGTCTCACGTGGCGGATTGCCGGCTGGTTCCGGAATGACGACCGCGATAACGCAGACGTAGTGGGCCCCACGATGGGGTGCGGGCACGTCGCTCAATTGCTCGAGCAGAAGCGTCAGATTTTTTTCGTCGTCACTGTGGCTACCCGCCCATCGGGCAGAAAAAATGCCGGGCGCACCATTGAGCACGTCGACGCACAGGCCCGAGTCATCGGCAATAGCGGGCAACCCTGTGTGTTGTGCCGCCGTTCGTGCCTTGATCAAAGCATTTTCCGCAAAGGTCGTGCCGTCTTCGATCGGCTCAGGACCGTCGTAGCCGATAATCGACACGCCGGCGTCTCGTGCACCCAGCATCTGCTGGAACTCGGCAATTTTGTGCGGGTTGTGCGTTGCAAGAACATAGGTCGTGTTGATCACGGGCGGGCCTGTCTCTGATTGACGAAACGCGGGTCAGACGGCCGGCTGCTCACCGGGGGCGAGAACACTTATCTGATGGGCAGCGAGCTGTGCGCATCCGTTCACTGCCAGATCGAGTAGCGCGGTGAGTTCGTTGCGGTCGAACGGGGCACCTTCGGCGGTGCCCTGAACTTCGACGAAGAGCCCGCGACCCGTGACAACGACGTTCATGTCGGTTTCTGCGCGAACGTCTTCAACATATGCCAGGTCAAGCATCGGAACTCCGTCGATGATGCCGACAGAAACCGCTGACACAGTATCAATGAGCGGGGTGGATTTTTTGGCACTGAAGTTGTGGTCTCGC
>JBMOEY010000108.1:0-4349 GCA_049314515.1 Microbacteriaceae bacterium | reverse complement strand
TTGGCCGCGTCGGTAGGGGTGGATGCCCGCAAATCCGCCACCAGGTCAAGTAGAGGTTGATCGGGCTCGTGCCCAATCGCACTCACGACCGGGGTGGTGGCGGCGGCCACCGCGCGCACGAGTCCTTCGTCGCTAAAGGGCAGCAGGTTTTGGAAGTCTCCGCCGCCGCGAGCGATGATGATCACGTCAACCGCCTGGTCGGCGTCGAGTCGCTCGAGTGCTGCGATGATCGCGGCGGCGGCCTGATCACCCTGCACGGGCGTGTACTCGCGCGTGAAGACCACCTGCGGCCAACGCAGCTCGGCGTTTCGAATGACGTCGCGTTCGGCATCCGAATCTTTGCCAGTAATCAAACCGATGTTCTGCGGAAGGAACGGCAACGGTCGCTTGCGCGATGCGTCGAACAGCCCTTCGGCGGCGAGTTTGCGCTTGAGTTCTTCGAGCTTGGCGAGCACATCACCCAACCCCGCGTGCCGCATTTCGAGCACATTCAGGTTGAGCTGTCCGGTCTTTGCATAGAAGTCGACGCGCACGAGTGCGATGACCTTGTCGCCCGCCGTGACGTTGTTCGGTAGCGAAGACTTGACCGAATTCCACGCGTTGATGCTCATCGCGGCCTCGACCGAGGAGTCTTTGATTTTGCCGAAGATACCTGTGGCGCGTTCGTTCCACTCGACAACTTCACCGATCACCCACAACTGACCGAGTCGGCCAATGTATGACTTGAGCTCGGTGGTGACCATTGCGATGGTCCACGGTTCGTCAGGGCTCGACGCGTTCGTCATGGCACGAGATTACCGCCTGCCAACGACCGTAGACTTAGACCTGTGAATGCGACGCCGGTGGGACTGGGAATACCAAAGCGGAGACCGGCAAACCCGGTCATCCCCAACGTCGACGTCGGCGCTCCGAAGCGAGTCTTGCTGGCGGCACCTCGCGGTTACTGCGCCGGTGTTGACCGCGCGGTGATTGCCGTTGAGAAGGCACTCGAAAACTTTGGCTCACCCGTTTATGTGCGCAAGCAAATCGTGCACAACGTGCACGTCGTGTCGGAGCTCGAATCGCGTGGAGCTGTGTTCGTCGACGAGGTGGATGAGGTTCCTGAAGGGTCACTCCTCGTCTTTAGTGCACACGGAGTATCTCCCGCGGTCACCTCAGCGGCCGCCGGCAGAAACCTGCAAACCATCGATGCGACCTGCCCCCTGGTGACGAAGGTCCATCGCGAGGTGCAACGGTTTGATCGCGACAACGTCGAAATTTTGTTTATCGGTCACGCCGGACACGAAGAAGTCGAAGGCACCATGGGCGAAGCGCCTGGTCGCGTCACCCTCGTCGACGGCCCCGCCGCGGCCGCCACCGTGACGGTGAATAATCCCGACAACGTGGTGTGGCTCTCGCAGACCACCCTGTCTGTTGACGAGACCATGGAAACGGTCGCCCGCTTGCGCGAGCGATTCCCCAACCTGCAAGACCCGCCAAGTGACGACATTTGCTACGCCACGCAAAACCGCCAAGTCGCCATCAAGAAGGTGGCGCCAGATGCCGACCTCGTGATTGTCGTGGGTTCGGCCAACTCGTCGAACTCCGTTCGGCTGGTCGAGGTTGCGCTCGAATACGGCGCGAAGGCGGCGCACCGCGTGGACTTTGCGTATGAAATCGACCCGGCGTGGTTTGACTCCGTCGCGTCCGTGGGAGTCACGAGCGGGGCATCCGTGCCGGAGGAACTCGTCGAGGAACTTCTTGCCGTGCTCGCGACGGGTGGCTACACCGATGTCGTCGAGGTGAAGACGGCCGAAGAAGACCTCATCTTCTCGCTCCCCAAAGAACTGCGCCCCAGCCGGCAGGGCTAACGGGCCGGCAGGGCTAACGGATCCGCAAGGCGAGATGACCGGCAGGGCTAGTTGGCCGGCGCGATCGTGGGGAGTCCGGATTCGCTGACGCGCCGCATCCACATGGTCAGTTCGGTCACGAAAGCCTGGTCTTGAGATATGGCGTAGGCCACCAGGATCGTCGAGGTGACGGTCGAGAGCAGCCAGCCGACCACGGGAACCCAGACTGCCCGGCGGTTGGCATTCATGCGCGTTACCGACCACCACACGGTAAATCCCAGCAGGGCCGCATCGATGGTCATGACGCTCAGCCCGATAACGCGGGCGAGGTCGGCATCGGGATAACGCGACACGCTGAAGCCTGGCTGGAGGGCGGCGAATTGCTGGTAGAACTCGCTGAGGTATTGCTCCATGTTGGTGTATTGCGCGATCGACGACATCACCGTGATGACGGCAAACCCGATAAAGACCCACGTAACGAAGCGGTCCATGCGCAACGCGGGGTCACGCACAATCGGCGCGCGCGAACCCGGTGTCGGTGTGTTCTGCGGGGCAGACACGTCTTATTTGCCTGAGTGCCCGGCGGAACCTAGCTGTTGCGTGGCCTGCACCACACGAGCGGCCATGGCCGTCTCAGCGAGTTTGCCCCACGCACGCGGGTCGTAAATCTTTTTGTTACCGACTTCGCCATCGACCTTGAGCACGCCGTCATAGTTGCGGAACATCGTGTCGGCAATCGAGCGCGTGAACGCGTACTGCGTGTCGGTGTCGATGTTCATCTTGATAACACCGTTGGCCACGGCTTCGGCGATTTCGGCGTCGGTCGAGCCCGAACCGCCGTGAAAGACGAGGTCGAACGGCTTGTCACCGGTGCCGAACTTTGCGGCCACACCATGCTGAATCTCTTTGAGAAGTTCGGGGCGAAGTTGCACGTTGCCGGGCTTGTAGACGCCGTGCACGTTGCCGAAGGTCATGGCGGCCATGTAGCGCCCGTTCTCGCCGAGGCCCAGTGCCTCGACGGTCGCAATGCCGTCTTCGACGCTCGTGTACAGGTTTTCGTTGATGTCGTGGCTGACGCCATCTTCTTCACCGCCGACCACCCCAATCTCAACTTCGAGGATCGCGTGAATCGACTTGGTGAGAGCGAGCATCTCTTGCGCGATCTCGAGGTTTTCCTTGAGTGGCACGGCCGAGCCGTCCCACATGTGCGACTGGAAGATCGGGTTGCGGCCGGCCTTCACTTCGTCTTGGCTGGCAGCGATGAGCGGGCGCACGAAGTCGTCGAGCGCGTTCTTGGGGCAGTGATCGGTGTGCAGTGCGACCGTGATGGGGTAGCTCTTGGCCACCTCGTGGGCAAACTTGGCAAACGCAATCGCGCCCGTAGCGCGAGCTTTCACGGTGTGGCCCGCGAAGTAGTCGGCGCCACCAGTGGTCACCTGCACGATGCCGTCGGAGCCGGCCTCGGTGAGACCCTGCAACACAGCGTTGAGCGTCTGCGAGCTCGATACGTTGAACGCGGGGTACGCGAATCCACGTGCCTTCGCTGTGTCGAGCATCTGTGCGTATTGTTCCGGGGTGGCGATGGGCATGGTGTGCTCCTACGTGCGGGCTGCCGGGTGGGCAGAGAGAATCGGATGCGCTAAACGCGATGCCCTTCCAGCATAGTTGCGCGCCGATAAGGTAAAAGCGTGACCGCATCCTCGAATCGCCCTTCCCCCAGTCCGTCGACGCACCCCGACCGCAACCTCGCGATGGAGCTCGTGCGCGCCACCGAAGCCGCGGCGATTAGCGCCTACCCGTTCATCGGCAAGGGAGACAAGAACGCGGCCGATGGCGCCGCGGTGGATGCGATGCGCGGCTTCCTCGCCACTGTCGACTTCGACGGTGTGATCGTGATCGGTGAGGGCGAAAAGGATGACGCGCCCATGCTCTTCAACGGTGAGCGGGTGGGTAACGGCAACGGTCCGCAGTGTGACATCGCGGTCGATCCGATTGATGGCACGAGCCTCACGGGTGCCGGGCGACAGAACGCGATTTCGGTGATTGCCGTGTCGGACCGCGGTTCGATGCTCGACGCGTCGAGCGTGTTCTACATGGACAAGATTGTGGCGGGCATCGAAGCGCGCGGTGTCGTGGACATTCGCAAGCCCATTGGGGAGAACATCCGGGCTCTGGCAAAGGCCAAGGGCAAAGATGTTTCTGAGATGAGCATCGCGGTGCTCGATCGCCCGCGACACGAAGACCTGATTCGTCAGATTCGCGAGGCCGGTGCGGGAACCCGTCTGCTTCTCGATGGCGATGTGGCCGGTGGCATCAACGCAGCGCGCTATGAGTCGCGCATCGACATGTGCGTCGGCATCGGTGGCAGTCCTGAGGGAATTGTCACCGCGTGCGCGATCAAGGCCCTCGACGGATTTATTCAGGGGATTCTCGCGCCGAAAGACGACGCCGAACGCCAGAAGGGAATCGACGCCGGACTCAAGATGGATTACGTCTACGAGGCCAACGAGCTCGTCGCCA
>JBMOEY010000107.1:0-4376 GCA_049314515.1 Microbacteriaceae bacterium | reverse complement strand
ATGCCTGTGTCGGCTTGCAATGCTCGGCGCTTACCCTCGAACCCGAATGGCCTTGTTACCACACCAATGGTGAGAGCGCCGATTGACTTTGCGATCTTGGCAACAACAGGCGCTCCGCCTGTACCTGTTCCACCTCCTTCACCTGCCGTGACGAAGACCATGTCTGCCCCGGAAAGAGCCTCTTCAATTTCCTCCGCGTGGTCTTCCGCTGCCTTGCGGCCGACCTCCGGGTCGGCACCTGCGCCAAGACCACGAGTGAGCTGACGTCCAACATCGAGCTTGACGTCGGCTTCGCTCATCAACAGTGCCTGGGCGTCCGTATTGATGGCGATGAACTCCACACCCTTGAGGCCACGATCGATCATGCGGTTCACGGCGTTGACGCCACCACCGCCCACGCCGACAACTTTAATTACGGCGAGGTAGTTCTGACTACTGTTCACGTTCGGCCTCCGCTGAAACCCTAACCTTCAACCTGAAGTCTAAAGTTATACTGGGTATGCAATTTATAACTTGAGGTTAGGCGCAGGCAGAGAACCGGAGTCGGAGCGACACGCCGGGCTCAGCGCATCAGCGAACCACGACATTGTCCTTCGCGGAGACGTCATATTCGCGCGCGGTTCCCGGTGGCCAATTAATTAATAGGCCGTCTAGTGCCCGCGTCTTGGCGGCCGCATCATCTGCACTTCCCCAAAAGACACGTTGACCTGTGTCTCCCAAAACAAAGATGACATCATCCGTCGTTGTCGCACTAATGTCGGATATTCGGGCACGCAAATCACTTGGTAACGACTGAAGCACACGCACGGCAGATTCAAACGCTGGTCCCTGAGGCACATCTGCAGGAACGTGCAACAGCGGAAATCCGCCGGGATACGTCGTCACTGTTTCGAGTGGCACGCCGGCCGCATCAGCCAAAACTACAGCAGTGCCCGCGGGCATGTAGGCAATTGGTTCGCGTTCAACGAGATGAATGATGAGGTCGTGGGGCGGACGAGATTCAATCGAGTAACTCTCGACCAGATTCTGGCGACGAAGCACCTCCTCAATTCGTGAAACGTCAACCAACGGGAGTGGCGTGCCAATTTGGTCCGCAAGTTGGCGAGAAATTGACTCGGGATTAACCCGGGAGGCGCCCGTAATGGTGATCTCCTCCACTCGCATCACGGGAGAAAAAACACCGATGACGACAAACAGAACCAGTGATGTTGCCGCCAGCACGCCCACGAACCATGCTTGACGCCGGCGGCGCACACGGGCGGTAAAGCGCCGAACTTCTCGGCGCTCGTAGTCTTTGCGTGCCTTTCGGGCCTCCCTCACTGCCGATCGAGTGAGCGTCTTGTCCCCGGATTGCCTATCGATGGATTGTTTCCGACTCGATAACACCGTTGTGGCGCGGACACTCGTTCGCTTAGCAACCGAAGAGGAATTAGTCGGTTGGGGTTGCGGGACGTTCGGACGCTTCACGTTCGTTGGGTGCGGGCGGACAGGGCGTCAACGACCTGGGGGATGATTCGATAAACATCGCCACAGCCCAAAGTAATAACAAAGTCCCCCGGTTTGGCCAGCTGAGAAACACGGTCTGCAGCCAACCGCCAGTCCGGTTCATAGAAGACCTTGGAGGGATCAGCGAACTTATCCGTGACAAGCCGCCCGGTGACTCCGGGTACAGGATCTTCCCGCGCGCCATAAACATCCAGACACACAGTCAGGTCTGCCTTCGACTCAAGAACCTCTGCGAATTCACCGCACATGAGTGCCGTACGACTGAACAAATGCGGTTGTTGGATGGCGATGATACGCCCGTCGCCCACCACCGTGCGAGCGGCTGAAAGGACGGCATCCACTTCAGTCGGATGATGCGCATAATCGTCATAGACACTCACGTCGTCGATGACGGCGTGGAGTTCAAATCGGCGTTCGGTGCCAGAGAATTTCTCGATGCCGCGCAAAATAAGGTCCGGGTCGAAACCCATGCTGACGAGGACGGTAAATACGCCACCGGCATTGATGGCGTTGTGTCGACCCGGAACAGGAAGTTCGGCTTCGAAGACAGTCCCCGCCCAGGAAAGCGCAAATCGGACGGAGCCGCCAAATGAATCAATCGAAAGAAGTTGGACATCCGCGTCCAAACTCTCCCCAAATGTCAGCACGCGCTTGTGTCGAAGTCTCGATCGGACCAATTTGGCACCATCGTCATCGGCCGAAATAACAACGGTTTCAGTCGCCGCGTCACCAAACGACACGAAGGCATCGATGAAGGCATCTTGCGACCCGTAGTGATCGAGGTGATCCGGATCGACATTGGTCACCAGAGCGACAGCGGTGGAGTAAAGCAAGAACGAACCGTCAGATTCATCTGCTTCAATCACGAATTCTGCTGATGTCCCCGACTGCGCGCTTCGTCCAAAACCATGAACCACTCCCCCATTGACAAAACCGGGATCTTCGCCAATTTCCCGCAACGCGGTCACGAGCATGCCGGTCGACGTGGTCTTACCGTGAGCTCCTGCAACGGCGACCAGTCTTTTGCCGCGAGTGAGCCATTCCAGAGCTTGTGAGCGATGAAACACCGGGATGCCTCGACGTACTGCCTCGACGTACTCCGGATTGTCCAACCACAACGCGCCGGTGACAACAAGTTGGTCGGCCGATCCCACGTGCGTCGCATCGTGCCCGATGTCCACTCGAACGCCCATGCTGCGCAGGGAGAGTGTCGAGCTCGATTCTCGGGAGTCAGAGCCCGACACACTAATTCCAGACTCAAAAAACATCCGAGCGATTCCGCTCATCCCTGACCCGCCGATTCCAACAAAGTGAACGTGGCCCCACTCATGGGGTGCGGAGACACTGAGGTCAGGTTTAATCACGGCTCACAAGACTTTCGCGGAGGACTTGAGGGGGCACCAATGTTGTTCACGGTGCGACACGACTCTAACTCAGCGCCCGTAGCGTCACGGCCGAGGCGCGCGCTTGATCAATGAGTGCGCACATTCTTTCCGCACCGTTGCGGATGCCCAGGTTCCGCGCCGCGGCGGCCATGGCGACCAGGTGCGCCTCGTCTCGCACAAGCGGGAGCACCCGCGAGAGCATCCATTCGGGTGTGAAGTCGGCGTCTTTCACAAGCTCTGCGCCTCCTGCACGCACGAGTGGCAGTGCATTAAATCGTTGCTCTCCGTTTCCAACCGGGTACGGCACGAAGACCGCAGGCACGCCCAAAGCAGCCAGTTCACACACCGTTGACGCACCCGCTCGAGAAATGACCAAGTCTGCACATGCCAGGGCATCACGCATGCGGTCGCAATACTCGACAACGCGATACTCCGCATAATCGTTGGCTGGCGCCGAGGCGATGCCGTCGACACCAGGAGAGATGGCCCCCGAGGCACGACCTTTACCCGTTATGTGAAGGATTTGGACGCCGGCGCGCGCAAACTCAGCTGCGACAGCCGAGGTGGTTGCGTTGAGTCGCATCGAGCCGAGTGACCCACCTGTGACGACAAGGGTCGGGCCATCGGGTTGCAAACCGAATGAACGCCGAGCATCACGTCTCTGTTGCGGGGTAACCTCCTGCTCGAATTCGGGCCGAAGCGGCATTCCGACAAGCGTGCCATGGCGGATTGACGTGCCAGATATTGCGATGCCGACGAATCGACTCCAGCGCGCCCCGAGCCGGTTGGCTAATCCTGGGCGGGCATTTGCCTCATGGATTGCAAACGGAATGCCCTCCCTGTGCGCCGCCGCATAGGCCGGTGCTGCGGCATAGCCACCCACGCCAACGACAACGTCGACACGACGCTGCACAATCACATCTCGAACTTCCCGGACGGCTTTGCGCCAACGTGAGACAAAACTTAACGCGTCACGATTCGGTCGTCTTGGGAACGGAACTTTCGAAATCGTGAGCAGTTCAAATCCCGCCTTCGGAACGAGTTGACTCTCGAGTCCTTCTTTCGTGCCGAGCATGAGAATCGTGCACTTCGGGTCATCTCGGCGAAGTCGTTGGGCGATAGCCAACATGGGATTGACATGTCCCGCTGTTCCACCCCCGGCCAGGAGATACGTTGTCATGCTCTCCGCCGATGCGAGACAGGCTCGGGTGCCGAACGTGGTCGGACACGAGACGTAGTCCGAGCTCGGGTCGATGAGGGCCCCAGATTCGCGGCCCGGCGCGCATCCCGTTCAGCCCGAGCGAAGGACAAAACGATTCCCACGGCAACGAGGTTGGACAGCAATGCCGTTCCTCCAGCTGACAGGAACGGCAGCGGAACCCCCAACACCGGCAGAATGCCGACGACAACGCCAATATTGATTGCGGCTTGTCCGATAATCCAAAACATAATCGCGCCGGTGGTAATTCGAATCATGCGATTGTC
>JBMOEY010000106.1:0-4417 GCA_049314515.1 Microbacteriaceae bacterium | reverse complement strand
TTACCCCCATGACCGATACTTACTCGCAGTTCTCCGTGCTGTCGCTGTACTCGGCCATGGGGCTCTACGCGGTTGCGTTCATCCTGTTCACCCTTGACCTTTCTGGGCTGGCGCCGGCGAAGTTGCGTATGGCTCGAATTGGGCTGAGTATCACGTGGCTTGGATTCGCCCTTCAGGTCATTGCGACCGTTTTGCGTGGACTGGCGGCGAGCCGGGTTCCATGGGCGAACATGTATGAGTTTGCGATGACCGGAACTTTGATGATCATGTTGGTGTTCCTGATCGTGAACCTCAAATGGGATATTCGTTACCTTGGCGCGTTCATTACGGGCTTTGTTTTGCTCGCACTCGGCATCTCGGCAACGCGCTATTACGTCGAAGTCGTTCCGTTGCCTCCGGCACTTCAGTCGTACTGGCTCGTCATCCACGTGTTCGTGGCAACGTTGGCGACCGGGTTTTTCGCACTCGGTTTTGCGCTCTCGTTGGCTCAGATTTTGCAAGAGCGGCGCGAGCGAGCGACCAACGAGCAGCAGGCGGCCCGATGGGCATGGCTGAGTCGGCTGCCGAATTCGGTCAACCTCGAAAACTTTGCCTACCGGCTCATCATCGTGGGCTTCGTGCTCTGGACGTTCACCCTCATCGCCGGCGCAGTCTGGGCCGAAAAAGCGTGGGGGCGCTATTGGGGTTGGGATGTAAAAGAGGTTTGGACCTTCATCATTTGGACCATCTTCGCGGGATACCTCCACGCCCGGTCAACACGAGGATGGCGAGGCTCGCGGTCCGCAGTTCTCGCCATGATCGGATTTGCTGCGGTCGTCTTCAACTTCACGGTCGTGAACATCTTTTTCAAGGGGTTGCACGCCTACAGCGGCCTCTCCTGAAGCGCACACGAAGACGTGCCACGGCGGAGTCGCAGACGACGTCAGAGCAGGGTGTAGACGCGGCCAAGTCGCTCGAGCCACCAGGCGGTTCGTTCGGGTGACGCCGCGTGCTGGGTCAGCAATTCCTCGCTAACGCGTGGTCGAACCACGTCGATGGCTCCGCCGTGTGGCAGCAGCGGAGTATCCGTCACATCGTCGAGCAGCAGGGCTGCGGTCCCCAGACCACAGTCAAACTCCAGTTCTGGCACCTGTGCGGCCAGATGCGCACCCATCGCGATACCGACTGAGCTTTCCAGTGCACTGGAGATGACAACCGGCAGTTGGGCCTCGCGCACAATCTCGAGTGCCCGAGTGATTCCCCCGAGGGGTTGAACCTTGATAACGAGAATGTCGGCAGCGCCGGCGCGTGCGACCTCCAAGGGGTCGCTCTCGCGCCGCACGCTCTCATCTGCGGCTATCGGAATTCCCATGTAGTGCGTGCGTGTGTGCAACTCGGCGAGTTCCGCAATGCTCGCGCACGGTTGTTCGATGTACTCCACATCGAATTCCGCAAGTCTGTGCAATGCATGCTCGGCCTCATCGACGTTCCACGCCCCGTTTGCATCAAGGCGAAGACGACCCTCGGCTCCAATTACTCTCCGCACCTCGCGCACCCGAGCGACGTCCTCAGTGAGTGTTGTGTGAGGCCCTCCAACCTTAATTTTCACCGTGCGACAATCGCCGAATCGTCTCAAAATGGTCCCGACCTCATCGGGGGAAACGGCGGGCATCGTGGCGTTCACGGGAATGCGTGGCGTCCGAAGTGCCGCATCGTCGTGTTCCCTCGACCAGCCAAATTCGATGGCAGCGCGCAACCACGATGCGCTCTCCGCATCCGAATAGTCATCGAATGGGCTGAACTCGCTCCACCCAGCGTCTCCGCGAAGGATCAGCGCCTCGCGGACGGTAATCCCGCGAAACGGAGCCGCAAGGCGCAACGCCACCACATGAGCGCGATCGAACAGTTCGTCCAGGGTTGGCCTCACCTGGCTAGTTTGCCCTACGCGCGTAGGCTGGTGGCATGACGCAGCAGGTGAGTGCGATTTTTGACCCCGAAGTCTGGGAAAACGTTCCCGGGTTTGACGCCATGACTGACGTGACGTATCACCATTCGCGTGATGGACGAATCGCCCGTGTGGCGTTCAATCGGCCCGAGGTTCGGAATGCCTTTCGTCCGCAAACGGTGGACGAGCTCTACCGGGCGCTCGATGATGCCCGCCAGAACGCAAAGATTGGTGTTGTCTTGGTGACCGGAAACGGACCGAGCGAAAAAGACGGGGGATGGGCATTTTCCTCCGGAGGTGACCAGCGCATTCGTGGACGTGCGGGCTACGAGTACGCCGACGGGTCAACCCCGCAAGGCACGGCGTCAGCCGGAGCGGGTCGCTTGCACATCCTTGAAGTTCAGCGCCTGATTCGGTTTATGCCCAAAGTTGTCATTGCCGTCGTCCCCGGATGGGCTGCCGGCGGCGGCCATTCGTTGCACGTGGTGTGCGACCTCTCGATTGCAAGCGAAGAACACGCCCGCTTCAAGCAAACCGATGCCGACGTGGGGTCGTTTGATGCGGGCTATGGGAGCGCATACTTTGCTCGACAAGTTGGTCAGAAGTTCGCTCGAGAAGTGTTTTTTCTAGCTCGTGAATACGACGCGAACCGTGCGTATGAGATGGGTGCGGTCAACGCGGTTGTGCCTCACCACGAGCTCGAAGTCACGGCAATCGAGTGGGCGCGAACCATTTTGACGAAATCACCGACGGCTATTCGTATGCTCAAATTTGCATTCAATGCTGTCGACGACGGTCTTGTCGGACAGCAAGTCTTCGCTGGTGAGGCAACCCGCTTGGCTTACGGAACCGACGAGGCTGTGGAAGGTCGAGATGCGTTCCTCGAAAAACGAGAGCCGGACTGGTCGCCGTTCCCATGGCATTTCTAACTCACGAGCACACGTCCGCATGATGTCGTCGTTGGATGACGCTCGACGCGCCCTCGGCGTGCCGGGCGCTCCCGGCACGGGTGTGCTGATCGAAACCTCCGGTACCACTGGTGAAGCCAAACGAGTGCGACTTTCGTCGGGTGCGTTGCGCGCGAGTGCGGAAGCGTCGCACGCACGACTGGGTGGACCGGGGCAGTGGTTACTCGCGCTCCCGACGACCTACATTGCTGGTGCAAATGTGCTCGTGCGCTCCGTGATTGCGGCCACCGAACCGGTTGTGATGCCGGCGGGCCATTTCACGGCGCGGGACTTCGCCGACTGCGTCGCCTTGATGACGGGAGCGCGGCGCTATAGCTCACTCGTGCCGGTACAACTCGCTCGTCTCGTCGAAGGTGCTCAATATGATGACGCGGTTCGATCATCGGTCGCGACACTCGACGCCATTCTTGTCGGCGGCCAGGCCTCGGGCGACCAGTTGTTGGCACGCGCTCGCGAACTGGGGTGGAAGATCGTCGTCACGTATGGAGCCACCGAAACGTGTGGTGGCGTTGTCTACGACGGAGCCCCGCTCGACGGGTCGAAGGTGCGGATTATTTCGGGTGAAATTTGGATTGGCGGTTCGACACTTGCCGTGGGATACGAGCGTGCGGACGGATCGCCCGACACGGCACAAACTCAGGCGCGTTTTACGGAACTTGATGGCGAGCGTTGGTATCGAACGGACGACGCCGGCGAGTTCGAGGTCTCCGGAGCTTTTGCGGGCGAATTGGTTCGAGTGACCGGGCGTCGCGACCGAGTGATTATTTCCGGCGGGATCAAAGTCTCGCTTCTTGGCATCGAAGCGGTGGTGCGCACAGTGCCGGGGGTCGCGGATTGTGTGGCGGCAGCCATTCCAAACGAGGAATGGGGGCAGCGACCTATTCTTGGCGTTGAGTGCGACCCCGGCGTGGTCGTGAGTCAACGTGACGTGGAGCGGGCAATCGAAACGGCGCTCGGACACGTGAGCGTTCCGGACGTCATCGTGTTCGGATCACTACCACGAAACGAAAACGGCAAGCCTGACACTCGGGCTTTGACTGCGTCCATCCGTCGGTAGTCTCTCTTTTTGTGACCACCAAGAAGCACGCAAAAAAACAGCACGCAGCCGCGGCCCGATCTCGATCGAGGCAAACCGGTCGAACTCGCCAGACTGAGCCCACCCGACCGACGAAAGTGACATGGGTTCAGGGGGCCCGACTCCGCACGCTCCCGCTCGCAATCGCTCCCGTCGTGCTTGGCTCTGCCGTAGCCGCGGTCACCGATTCCTTCAATGTTGTTCTCGCTCTGCTGTGCCTCATTTTGGCGCTGAGTTTGCAGATTGGCGTCAACTTCGCCAACGACTACAGCGACGGCGTGCGGGGCACGGATGCTCACCGGGTTGGCCCCGGACGCCTCACCGGATCCGGCTCCGCTTCTCCGGCGCGAGTGCGCGCGGTCGCCTTTGCGTTTTTTGGACTCGCGGCGCTCGACGGGCTCGTCATCACGCTGCTCACGCAAATCTGGTGGCTTCCCGCGGTGGGCGTGG
>JBMOEY010000105.1:0-4516 GCA_049314515.1 Microbacteriaceae bacterium | reverse complement strand
GACCCCTTGACCCCCAGTCAAGTGCGCTACCAAGCTGCGCCACAGCCCGTGGCTTGCGCCTTTCGGCACCGGTAAATCTTAGCGCGAATGACTCGCGAGCATTTCACGCAGTGCGGGCCACGAGGCGGCGAATCCGGGATGCAGGTCTCGCGCATCCACGCTGTCGATGGCGACCCATTCCAAGGCCAGACTCTCACCGTCGTTCATCGACGGCTCAAAACGCTCGTGAGCTTCGACGACGACCGTTGTGTACGTCCACTCGCCATCGATCACGGGCATGGTGACAACGAACTCGTGCAACACGGTCACTCCGGCTTCGGGTACGCCGGCTTCTTCGTGCGCCTCACGCAACGCACCCGCCACCGCGGTTTCGCCTTTTCGCCGAGCACCGCCGGGAATTCCCCACGTGCCACCGTTGTGGCTCCACTTCGCTCGGTGCTGCAGAAGCACACCGTGATCGCGGTGCCATACCAGCAAACCGGCAGCACCAAATGCGCCCCAGTACTTGTTTCCCGACACCGTGAAGACCCAGGCATCGCCCGGATCACGCAGGTGTCCCGGAGGCAGGGGCGGTGGCACCGGATTATCCGGCGACCATCCCTGCGGCGTCTGCGTCATTACTTGCGGGCCCGCTTCTCACGCACGCGCATGTTGACATTGACCGGCGTACCTTCGAAGCCGAAGACCTCGCGCAAGCGACGCTGAATGAATCTGCGGTAACCGGCGTCGAGGAATCCGGTCGTGAACAACACAAACGTGGGCGGCCGGGTTGATGCTTGAGTGCCGAAGAGAATTCGCGGCTGCTTGCCGCCACGAACGGGGTGCGGATGCGCTGCCGTGAGTTCGGCCAAGAACGCGTTGAACTTGCCGGTGGGAACGCGAGTGTCCCACGAGTCGAGCGCGAGTTCGAGGGCGGGCACGAGTTTCTCGAGGTGGCGTCCGGTGCGGGCGGAGATATTCACTCGCGGAGCCCACGCAACGTGCGCCAAGTCTTGTTCGATTTCGCGTTCGAGGTAGCGGCGGCGATCGTCGTCGAGGAGGTCCCACTTGTTGAACGCCAACACGAGTGCGCGTCCGGATTCGAGAACGAGGTCGATGATGCGCACATCCTGCTCGCTCAGGGTTTCGCTCACATCGAGTACGACCACCGCAACCTCAGCCTTTTCAAGAGCCGCGCTGGTGCGCAGGGTGGCGTAGAAGTCAGCTCCGTGTTGAAGGTGCACGCGGCGACGAATACCGGCGGTGTCGACGAAGCGCCACACCTTGCCACCGATCTCTACTTGCTCATCGACCGGGTCGCGCGTCGTCCCCGACATCTCGTTGACGACAACGCGCTCTTCACCGGCGGCTTTATTGAGCAGGCTCGACTTACCGACGTTGGGTCGCCCAATGATGGCAACACGGCGCGGACCGCCCACTTCTTGCTTGGCAACAGCCGAAACTGCAGGCAATGCGGTGACCACGAGGTCGAGTAGGTCAGCTACGCCACGACCGTGAAGCGCCGAGACTGCGTGTGGCTCACCCAAGCCGAGCGACCATAACGCTGCTGCATTGGGTTCTTGGCGCATGTCATCGACTTTGTTGGCCACGAGGTAGACGGGGATTTTTGTCTTTCGCAGAAGTCGAACAACGTGCTCATCGGTTGCGGTCGCCCCGACGTTGGCGTCGACCACGAACAACACGGCGTCGGCAAGGTCAATCGCCACCTCGGCCTGAGCAGCGACAGACGCGTTGATGCCCTTGGCGTCGGGTTCCCATCCGCCGGTGTCGACGAGGGTGAAGTTGCGCTCGTTCCACTCCGACTTATACGAAACACGGTCGCGCGTAACTCCCGGAGTATCTTCGACGACCGCTTCACGGCGGCCCAGGATGCGGTTCACGAGCGCCGACTTACCAACGTTCGGGCGACCAACGACGGCGAGCACCGGGAGGGCCGGTAGATACGTAATCTCGTCCGGGTTCTCGGTGACGGCCTCAAGTACATCAAAGTCATCGTCGTCGAGGTCGTAGTCTTCGAGGCTTGCACGCAGTGCGGTGGCGCGAGCAAGTGCGATGTCATCATCGAGGTCGCGAACGGCTTCGGTAAGTTGTTCGACCTCGCCGGGTGCGTCGATTATCTCGTCGTCGTGATCGTCGTGGTGGTCAAGCTTCTGGTCAGCCATGGGTTTTTCCTGCCGTGATGAGGCCGACTAGTGCGGCAATGGTCTCGTCATACGACAGATGCGTCGAGTCGAGGGTGGTGACGCCATCGGCAGCCACCATAAATTCAGAGACTTTCGCGTCGGCAGCGTCACGTGCCTTGAGGGCCGCGGCCGTGAGGTCGGCGTTCGCGCTGGTCGCGTCAATTGCGGATGTGCTCGTCGGCAATTCCGCCGCGCGACGTGCCGCGCGCGCTTCTTCGGATGCGGTCAAGAGCACACGAACTGGAGCATCGGGCGCGACGACGGTCGTAATGTCGCGTCCTTCGACGATGATGCCGGGCTTGTCTGTTGTTGCCATGATGTGGTGAAAAACCGAGTTCACATGGGCACGAACGACGGGGATGCGCGCCACCGTGCTCACCGCCGAGGTCACGTTGTCGCCGCGAATCGCCTCGGTGACGTCGGTCGTGCCGACGTGAAAGGTCACAGCGTCGGGGTCAGTCGCGCACGAATAGTGGAACGAGGCGAGCGTGCCGACAATCGCATCTTCGCTCGCCAAATCGGCGCCACTGTTGAGCACGTGCCATGTCACCGCGCGATAGGCCGCACCAGTGTCGAGATAGGCGAAACCGAGCTGGCGAGCGGCAGCCTTGCTCACACTCGACTTTCCGCTCCCAGCAGGGCCGTCGACGGCAACAACAAAAGCATTCATCGGGCCACTCTCCATCCACGTTGTTCGAGGTCAACGACGAGACGATCAACCGCTTCCGGGATAACACTGAACTCGACGGTACCGAGTTGCGCCCCGGGCGCGTGCTCGAGGTTGAGGTCTTCGAGGTTGATACCCAGCTCGCCGATCTCGGCCAGCAGATTGGCGAGTTGGCCCGGGCGGTCGTCAATCAAGACGGTCACGATCGAGAACTTTCGATTCTGGCCGTGCTTGCCGGGCAGTCGCGCCACGCCCTCGTTTCCGCGCGAGAACGCCTGAGCGAGCGTCGAACGTGCACCCGTGGCGTCGAGCGAATCCAGCGCGGTCACAACGGCACCCAACTCGGAGAGCACTCCGCGTAGCACTTCGACAACTGCCTCGTGATTTGCACCAAGAATTTGCACCCAGAGGTCGGGCGAACTGGCAGCAATGCGGGTGACATCGCGCACGCCCTGACCTGCAACACTCACCGCCGAATCAGGTGCGTCGATTAATTGCCCCGCCATGATGGTCGACACAATTTGCGGAGCGTGCGAGACCAGGGCCACCGCACGGTCATGTTCCTCGGCCGTCATCTCAACCATGCTCGCGCCGAGGTCGAGGACCAGGTCTTCAACGAGGCGAACGGCCGACTGCGAGTTCGCGGATTCGCGACAAACAACCCAGGGTCGTCCGATGAACAAGTCACCGCGAGCCGAAATTGCTCCCCCACGTTCGCGACCTGCGAGCGGATGCCCTCCGACGTAACGTGAGAGTTCGACGCCCTGAGCCGCGAGTTCGTCGCGTGCCGCGACCTTGACACTGGCCACATCGGTCACGACTGCGTGCGGAAACTCGGCCAGTTCGCGCGCAATAACGTCGGCCACCACATCGGGAGGAACGCAGACCACGATGAGGTCAGGAACGTCGCCTGCGGCTGCCAACTGCCCTGCACCGAGATCTTGCGCTAAGCGTGCCGACGAAGGCGACGCATCCGTCAACACAACATTGACGCCAAGGGGGCGAAGGCCCAAACCAATACTCGAACCGAGAAGCCCAGTGCCCACAATGCGCACTGTCTTACCGGTGAGACGAACGGAGTCGGGTGAAGTTGCCACGTCACGTCCGTTTCGTTGAGGGGTCATTCGCCGTGTTCGGCAGAATCCACATCATTCGTTGAACCACCACGCGCGAGGGCGAGAATCTCGCCTCGCTCCAGTTTAGTCAGGTCGCGCCATTGCCCGGCGGGCAGGGTGCCCAGGTGCAGCGGGCCAAACGACCGTCGCACGAGATCTATCACCGGATGCCCGACGTGCTTGAGCATGCGACGCACAATGCGATTGCGGCCCGAGTGCAAAGTGATCTCCACAATGCTGTTCTTGCCCGATGGTTCCACCGACAATAACCGCGCTTTGTCGGCGTGAATCTCACCGTCGTCAAGATCAAAACCGGCCGTTAGTTTTGCGATTACCTGCGGTGTCACTCGACCGCGAACTTTGGCAACGTATGTTTTCAATACACCGAATTTGGGATGCGCAAGCGCCTGGGCCGCGTCGCCGTCGTTCGTGAGAATCATGAGCCCGCTGGTGTCGGCGTCGAGGCGCCCCACGTAGAAAACGCGTTCGTCGAACTCGCGGGCGTAGGTGCTCAAGTCGGGACGCCCATTTTCGTCGCTCATCGAACTGAC
>JBMOEY010000104.1:0-4553 GCA_049314515.1 Microbacteriaceae bacterium | reverse complement strand
GAACCGTGGGTGACGGTCATCGACAATTTTCCGAGCTTCGCTGATGGCATGACGGTCGATTCAACCGGTGACCTGTGGGTTGCGCTCTGGGGCGGATCGCGTATCTCGCGGTACACATCCGATGGTCGACACATCGACGACGTTCCTGTCAACGCCACGCAACCCACGTGCGTGGGCTTTGTGGGGGCATCGCTGAATAGACTCGCAATCACATCGGCTCGAAAAGGTCTCACAGAAATCACTGATGACTCGGGTTCTCTTTTCGTCGGCGATGTCGGTGCAATCGGAAAGCTGGAATATCGGTGGGCGGGCAACACCACAGCGCCCTATTGGATTTAGATGTGTGTCACGTAAAGACGAGTAGAAAGAGGAATCGATGAAGCTGGTTCGATTGGGGCCTGTCGGCCAGGAGAAGCCGGGTGTTCTTGTTGACGACGACACGTTCGTCGATCTCACCGATGAGGTGGGCGACTTCAACGAAGCCTTCTTCGGCTCGGGCAAACTTGCTCAGCTCGACAAGGTTGTCGCCGAGCGCGTCGCCGCCGGGAAAACGGAATCAGTCAACGGACGACGTTTTGGCGCACCGTTCACACGGCCGCACCAGATCTTGTGCATCGGGCTCAACTACAGCGATCATGCGGCCGAAAGCGGCAGCAAAGTACCCGATGAACCGATCCTGTTCACGAAGTCGCCGAACACGCTCATCGGCCCCAACGACGACGTGCAGATTCCGCGAGGATCCGTCAAAACGGACTGGGAAATCGAATTGGGCATCGTCATCGGACGCCACAGCTCGTATCTGGCCGATGAGGCCGAGGCCCTCGCATCCATCGCCGGTTATGTTTTGGTGAACGACGTGAGTGAGCGGGAGTGGCAGATTGAACGTTCGGGACAGTGGTCCAAGGGCAAGTCGGCACCGACATTCAACCCGGCTGGCCCCTACCTCGTCACCCCGGACGAAGTGGGCGACGCCACGAACCTTGACATGACGCTTGACATCGATGGCGTTCGACGCCAGACCGGCAACACGAACAAGATGGTTTTTGGCCCAGCGTTCCTCGTGCACTATCTCAGCCAATTTCTCGCGCTGGAACCGGGCGACCTCATCAACACCGGCACTCCACCCGGAGTGGGACTCGGGATGAAGCCCCCGACATATCTTGTCGGCGGTGAGACGATGACACTGACCATCAGCAAACTCGGCACACAAACGCAACGTGTGTTACCCGACACGTCGGCAATGTAATGCGTGCGCTGGTCGTCACGTCTCCCGGAGTGGCGACGGTTCAGGAAATCGCCGAACCCGTGGCGGGTGAAGGCGAGCTCGTGATTGAGGTCGAGCGAGTCGGCATCTGCGGAACGGATGTCGAGCTCTACACCGGCGAGATGGCGTACATCCAGCAGGGCGTGACCACGTTCCCGCTTCGCCTCGGACACGAATGGGTCGGTCGTGTGATCGGCGCGGGTTCTGCATCCGATGACAACTGGATCGGCCGCCGTGTCACTGGAGACACCATGCTCGGCTGTGGCGCGTGTGACTTTTGCCAAAACGGACACCAGCATGTCTGCCCGAATCGAAACGAAGTGGGAATTCGCGGAGAGTGGGCGGGCGCGCTCGCAGAAAAGATTGTCATTCCCACGCGCTTTGCTTACGCGATTCCAGAGCGCGTCAGTCTCGCTGCTGGGGCACTCGTCGAACCCGGCGGGAATTCCCTGAGAGCCGTTCGCGCGGCCGCTATCGAACCGGGGAACCGCGTGCTCATTGTCGGCGCCGGAACAATCGGGTTGCTGTGCGCGCAGTTCGCGCTCGCCGAGGGTGCGGACGTTCACGTGGCCGGAGTGCGCGAGTCTGCACTGCAGCTGGCACAAGAACTTGGCGTTCGTCACGTCTCCACCATCGGGGCTATCGAAGCGGGATATGACAACTCGTTCGACGCAGTGATAGACGCCACAAGCATGGTTGACGCTCCTGCACTTTGCCTTCGGCTAGTGCGCCCCGCGGGCCGTGTGGTCTACATCGGTTTGTCATCGACCCCCAGCATGATTGACACTCGCGACGTGGCACTCAAGGACGTCACGGTTGTAGGAATTCTTTCGGCATCCCCCGGACTCGCCGGTGCGATCCAGAGCTTTGCGTCGGGCGCCGTTGTTCCCGATGCAATCGTCAGCGAGGTCATCTCCCTCGAGGACGTTCCCTCACGGCTGGAGGGTCACCGAGGCGCAGGCGCCGCTCCCGGCCCCAAGGTGCACGTCGACCCGCGCATCTAGTTGGCGGCACCGGCACTGGCACCCACGGGCCCCTCTGCTCGAGTCACGCGGCTCGGCTAGGCTCACATAATGGCTTTCATCGACGCGCACGGTTTGCGAAAGACGTATCTACCGAAGGGCGCACCTCCGGTTCACGCCCTAGATGGGCTAAACCTCGAGGTTCCACAGGGAACCATCAAGGGACTACTCGGTCCCAATGGCGCGGGCAAGACAACTGCGGTCAAGTCGCTCACAACGCTCATACGCCCCGACGAGGGCACGATGACGATTGACGGCATCGACGTGATGACGCATCCCGAGCGCATCCGCCCCATCATCGGTGTGTCGGGCCAGTACGCGGCCGTGGATGAGAATCTCACCGGTTTCGAAAATCTCGAGATGGTCGGGCGCCTGTACCACCTCGGTGCAAAAGCCAGCCGCGCTCGGGCGACCGAACTCATCGAACTCTTCGACCTCGTCGAAGCGCAAAACCGCCCGGTCAAGGGATTTTCTGGCGGGATGCGCCGCCGCATCGACCTCGCTGGTGCTCTCGTCGCCCGCCCTCGAGTGCTGTTCCTCGACGAACCCACCACCGGACTCGACCCGCGCAGCCGCCTTGCCCTGTGGGACGTCATTCGTTCGTTGGCGGGCGAAGGCACGACCGTTCTGCTCACCACTCAGTACCTTGAAGAGGCCGACCAACTGGCCGACCACATTAGCGTGATTGACGGCGGCAAGGTCATCGCCGAAGGAACGACGAATGAGTTGAAGAATTCAATCGGTGGCGCGCGCATCGAGGTCTCTGTTTCATCTGACGACGAGGTGGCCATTGCGCGAAAGATTCTGACCGGCATCGGAAGCAGTGATGCGATTCTGGCGACCGATGGTCGAACTCTGACCGTGCCGGTCGATAACGCCCCGGCCGCCTTGGCGGCAGCCCTCGGCGAATTGGGCACGCGCGGTATTGCTCCGCTCGACGCAGGCATGCGTCGCCCGACTCTGGACGATGTGTTCTTGCAACTCACCGGTCACGCGGCGACGCTCGAGGAAACCGGCGAAGACGGAGAAAAGCCGAACCACAAGAAACGCGCCCGACGCGAGCGAAAGGCGGCGAACTAATGCGACCTCGCACTTCGGTTTCTCGTTTTATGAGTGATGGATGGATCACCACCCGTCGCAATCTCACCAAGATCAAGCGCGTCCCCGACATCTTGGTTTTCACACTTCTGCAGCCGATCATGTTCGTGCTTCTCTTCACCTATGTCTACGGCGGAGCAATCACTATTCCCGGAAGTAATTACACCGAGTTCTTGATGGCCGGTATCTTTGCTCAGACCGTCGTGTTCGGCGCGACGTACTCCGGCTCAGCAATGGCGCAAGACCTCAAAGACGGCATCATCGACCGATTCCGCACGTTGCCGATGAACGATGCCGCTGTTCTCATCGGCCGCACGAACGGCGACCTCGGTATCAACTTTCTTTCGGTGATGGTCATGATGATTACCGGCTTCATCGTGGGATGGCGCATCAATTCGAGCCCACTCCAGGCAATCGCCGCCGTGGCCCTGTTGCTTCTTTTCGCCTACGCGATGTCGTGGGTCATGGCTTTCATCGGAATGAGCGTTCGAAGCCCCGAGGTCATCAACAACGTCAGTTTCATTGTGTTGTTCCCGCTCACTTTCGTCTCGAACGCATTCGTTCCCGCTGACACGCTCCCGACCCCATTGCGTATCTTCGCCGAGTGGAATCCTGTCTCTGCGTTGGTGCAGGCCGCTCGCGAATTGTTCGGCAATGTGCCCCCGGGCACACCGGTCGGTGACACGTGGATGCAGCAGCACGCTCCGGCGACCGTCGTCATTGGCGCGGCCTTGCTTCTCGCGGTTTTCATTCCGCTCTCGATTCGAAAATTCTCGCGCGTCGCCTCTCGCTAAAACTCTTTTCTAGGGTGTTAGCCTGAGCCAAGAGTGGATTATCCACTCAACTCGCTCATGCCCAATAGGAGTCACGATGTCTGCAGGATGCTGCACCGCTAGCCCTCTCGCCCACGCCCACCTCGGCGCATCTGTCGCCAGCGCAGGTTCCACCATCGCGCCGGCGAACCACGCAGCCGCAGTCAAGGTGACCGAGAAAGCCGACCTCCTCGTCGAAGGCACGATTGTCTCAGGTAAGTTTGGCGCCCCGGCCGCGGAGGCCATGGCCGTATCCGGCGGCAAGATCATCGCCATCGGGACCCGCGCCGAACTCGAGGGGCTGATTGACGCATCCACGACCATCCTGAAGCCAGACGGTGTTGTCATTCCGGGTCT
>JBMOEY010000103.1:0-4661 GCA_049314515.1 Microbacteriaceae bacterium | reverse complement strand
TCAAGAGCGTCTTCGTCAACGTGTTCGGCGGCATCACAGCCTGTGACGCGGTGGCCAACGGAATCGTGTCGGCACTCGCAATCCTTGGGTCGTCGGCAACCAAGCCACTCGTGGTGCGCCTCGATGGCAACAACGTTGAAGAGGGTCGCCGCATCCTCACGGAAGCAAATCACCCGCTCGTGACTCTCGCCACCGGTATGGACGAAGGCGCCGACAAGGCCGCCGAACTCGCTGCCCGATAAGACGAATTAGACAAGGATCACAGGAACAAGAAATGTCAATCTTTCTGAATAAAGACTCCAAGGTCATCGTCCAGGGCATCACCGGTGGCGAAGGATCGAAGCACACAGCACGCATGCTCGCTGCGGGAACCCAGGTCGTTGGCGGCGTGAACGCTCGCAAAGCCGGAGCGACCGTTACCCACGGAGATGTCGAGTTGCCGGTTTTCGCAACGGTCGCTGAGGCAATGGCAGCCACCGGCGCCGACGTGTCGATCGCTTTCGTTCCGCCGGCATTCTCTAAAGATGCCGCCGTCGAGGCCATCGACGCGGAAATCCCCTTGCTCGTCATCATCACCGAGGGCATTCCGGTGCAAGACTCCGCCGAGTTCTGGGCCTACGCCCAGCACAAGGGCAACAAGACCCGCATCATCGGCCCGAACTGCCCCGGCATCATCACACCCGGCGAGTCACTGGTCGGAATCACCCCCGCGAATATCACAGGTAAGGGCCCAATTGGTCTGGTTTCGAAGTCGGGAACCCTGACGTACCAGATGATGTTTGAGCTGCGCGACCTCGGATTCTCGACCGCCATCGGCATCGGTGGAGATCCCATCGTGGGCACCACCCACATCGATGCGCTCGCCGCGTTCCAAAACGACCCAGAGACCAAGGCCATCGTCATGATCGGTGAAATTGGTGGTGACGCCGAAGAGCGTGCCGCGGACTTCATCAAAGCAAACGTCACAAAGCCCGTCGTTGGCTATGTTGCCGGATTCACGGCACCCGAAGGCAAGACCATGGGTCACGCCGGCGCAATCGTGTCGGGTTCGGCGGGAACCGCGCAGGCCAAGAAGGAGGCCCTCGAGGCAGCTGGAGTCAAGGTGGGCAAGACACCGTCTGAGACGGCTCGCCTCATGCGAGAGGTGCTGGCCAGCCTCTAGGCTGACGTCATGAGCGAAGAGCTGACTCAACATCCGTTGGGTCGGCTCTTTCTCCTCAACCCAGACTCGATCCTCGGTCTGATGATGTTCAGCGTTGTCTTATCGGTCCAAGATGACAATGTCGCGCCGTTCGAATTGATCATCGTCTCGCTTGCAGGCGTTTTTGCTCTCTGGGTAGCCCACGTTTTCGCACATACGATTGCCGGGCATAGCGTGACGGAAGATCAGAACGTGTCGCTGGGGCACGCTTTTCGGGCCAGTGTGCACGATGCGATGCCAATGTTTCTCTGGCCCGCTCCGAGTGCGGTTGTCCTCCTCATCGCGCCACTCACTGGTATGAGCACGACCGTCTCGGTCAACCTGTCGCTTGTGGTGATGTTTGCCACGCTTTTCTTGTTTGGCTATCTCGTTTTTCGTTATCGCCGTCGGGGCGTTTCTACTCGCATCCTGGGAGGTCTCGCGACGGCACTCGTAGGCATGATCGTGATCGGCGTCGAGCTACTCGTTCGTTACCTTCACTGAATTGCGCGAGAGGTATCGTTGAGAAATTCCAAGACCGCACTCACGCGCGCGTTGGCACCCTCGGGAACACCGAGGGCCGTGTAAATCGAACTCAGATGATTGACCACAGAATTCGGCGCGATTCCCAATTCGTCGGCAATGGCGTGGTTAGACAGACCGCGCGCCACCATACGCAAGATTTCAAACTGGCGCCGCGTCAGTGAGCCAACCGGCGTCCCCGACCGGGCACGACTGCGGTCAATCAGAACCGGGTCGATGACCGTGATTCCCTGAGCAGATTTTCTGATCACGTCCACGAGAACATCAAGGGAGGTGCTCGACGTCTTCGACAGGTAGCTCCAACCGTGCCGCTCATTCTCGGAAAGTCCCAGTACGAGTTCAATCATGTCTCGCCCGGACAGCAGCACGATGCCTAAATCTGGATTCGCTCGGCGCAACGACACCCCCAGACCAATCCCGTTGCCGTCGACGAGTTCAACGTCAAGCAGCGCGACATCGATACTGCCCGGTCGAATCGCCTTCTTTGCATCCGCTGAACCTGCCACACAGACGTCGACGCTGATGCCGGGCACGCTCGAGAGCGTCGATTCGAGAAGGTCACGATAAAGAATGTGGTCTTCGACGATTGCGACGCGCACGTTTGATCTCTCTTCAGACATGCGCCAATTATGGCGTTCCGGCGGCGAGCGTGTGACCTCAGCTCATCTGCGTGGCAGGTTTGGGCGAAGTTCCTGCAACGGATACGGTGGAGTCATGTCAACCTCTGTCGCTTCTCCTGCAGCTCCTCGTCGTGGACGCGCATGGCTTTCCGGTTTACTCATTACCCTGGCGGTCATCACGACTCCTACGGCGATTGTCGCCAACTGGGCAACGATGCAGACGACGGATACGCAACTGTTCGTCAAAACTCTGGGTCCGCTCGCATCGAATCCCACCGTTCAGGCAGCGATTGTCGACGAAGTCACTACGCAGATCAACGATGTGGTCAATGTCAATGACGTCACGTCGAGCATCATTGACGGTTTTGGTAGTGCACTTGGCTTGCCCTCAGACGTCAAGAAGGCTCTGGGCTTCGTGTCTGAACCCATCGCATCCGGCGTCAAGGGACTCATCGAACAAGTTGTCACGGATTTTGTGAAGTCTCCCGCTTTTGCCGATGCCTGGACGCGCGTACTCACCGTGACGCAAAAGCAGGCCGTCGCACTTCTCTCAGGCGATCCGAATTCGATGTTTAAAATCACCAGTGACGGCACACTGACGATGCCGCTCAAGCCCATCATCGTGGAAATTAAGAAGTCACTGGTCGATCAGGGCGTTCAGATAGCCAGCATCATTCCCGAAGTCGACAAAGACATCACCATCGGTCAGGTGCCGGAGCTGGCCATGGCTCGAGTGATCTACCAGATCGGCACGGGCATAGGCATGTGGCTGCCGTGGATCACCTTCCTTGCTTTTGTCATTGGAATTGCTGTGGCCAACCGTCGACCTCGAGCCCTCGTGGGAACGGGTTTTGCCCTGATTGCGGTCACGGGAGTCATGCTGGTTGGCTTTAGTACCGGGTCCCTTTTCTTGCCCGCGCTCGTTCAGCCCCCCTTTGGTGCGGCAGCGGGTGTCGTGTTTGACGCGGTCGTGCTCTACGCCCGCGACGTGGCCGGCGCGGTATTGACCGTCGCGATTGTGATGATCTTGACAGGATGGGCACTCAGCCCGTCCGCGGCACGTGCTCGCGCATGGCTCTCCGGTCGTTTCGATGCAGGTCGTGCCGGTCTCGACCAGGTCGGCGCAACGATGGGTAAGACGGGCCGTCTTCTCGGCACGCAGGTGAACCCGATTCGCTGGCTCATTGTTGCCATCGGTGTCATCGCGGTGGCATTCATTCGACCGTTGACTCCGGGCAGTGTCATCACGGGGGCGCTACTCGTTCTTCTTGCCTTGACGCTGTTTGAGTTGCTGTGGCGTCGCCCACAGAGTGCTCCGGCGAAGGCCCCCGCTGCGGCGAAAGCGCCCTCTGCCACGAAGGCGCCTGCGGCAAAGAAGACTGCCCCGAAGAAGTCAACCCAGACTTCGACATCTAAATCGACTGGCGGAACGTCTCGGTAACGAGCGGTCCGTTCCGTCACGTCGGTCATTGATGCAGGTCTGATGAGACCGAACCGCCCCCTCGTTATCGCCATGTCAGCGCTCGAAGCGCTAATAGCACTGGCGGTGGGTTTGGCCATTCCCTTGTTGTCGTTGACGGTGCTCTGGGTCACCCGCTTCGACAACGGGCTGACGTGGGACGTTTATTATCGGGCATCCGCAGACATCTGGCTTCTCGGGCACGGCGTCGACATGAAGGTGACCCTCGACCCAGCACTCGCCGCGTCGTTTGGCGTGACCGGCGCTGATGTGCCTTTCGAGGTCTCCATTGCACCATTGGCGTTTGCACTCATCACGGTCTTACTCGGTGTTCGACTCGGTCGTCGTGCGGTGGAGGCGGGCACGACCTACGTCGGGCCATCGACTGCGATTGTCACTTTTACCGTGCTTGCCGTGTTAGTCGCAGTCAGCGCGAACCACCCGAGTGTGTCTCCGTCACCGTGGCAGTCAATAGTTTTTCCAAGTTTGATTTTTGCGCTCGGTGTGATGTTTGGTGCTCGAGGTGAAATCGGCCGGGCAGGCGGTCGAGCGCAGTCGGTACAGCGGGCCGTCGGCTCATGGATTTCCGGATTACCGGAGCCGGTGCGGGCATTGACGGGATTAAGCCTGCACGCGGGTGGTATCGCAACAGCACTGGTCGTCACGGTGGCAGCCATTGTGTTGGCCGTCGTCCTTGTCGGCAGTTTTGGAACAGAAATTAGCCTGTACGAGGGACTCCAAGGCGGTGTTGCCGGGAGTCTTGCAATCACGGTCATTCAACTGCTGTTCATGCCCGTTTTTGTCGTGTGGACGGTTGCCTGGCTGATCGGCCCGGGATTCGCTTTGGGAGTCGGATCCT
>JBMOEY010000102.1:0-4671 GCA_049314515.1 Microbacteriaceae bacterium | reverse complement strand
CCGCAGGCCACTATTTCTACTCGGCGCAGGTGAAGTACTTGGTTTGGAAGTCCTTCAGAATCTCCTTTGTTGTAGCCTTGCGATCGTTGTCGTAGGTCGGGATCGTGTCCTTTGTCACAAGGAACGACCCGGAATCGACCCTGAAGCCCGGCTCATTGACGGTGCAAATACCTGCTTGCAGGTTTGCCACCGCCCACGTGCCAATGTAGCCCTGACCATATGGGTTCTGGACAACGGTGCCCGTGAGCACCCCTGCCTTGATGGCGTCGAGTGTGATGGGGTCATCGTCCGTTCCGACCGCCTTGATCGGCAGCCCAGTTGTCGTAAGACCCTGCGCCGTAGCGATTGCGGTGTTGTACGTTGTCGCAACGATGCCCTGAATCTCTGCACCCTTTGAAGCCAAGAGATCATCCACGGCCTTCTGCGCAAGCTGAAGGTCACCCTCAATGTCGGTAATAGTGGTGATAAGGGTCACTGCGCCATTGGTCTCGCCCACGGCCTTCTTGACACCCTCGATGCGACGAACGGTGTTGGTATCGGTCGCATCGCCGCTGAGCGCAACCAAGTTGCCAGAGCCGCCCATCGCCTTGATGACCTCAACGGTTGCCTTGTAAGCAGCAAGCCCGGTGTCAGTGCTGAGGCAGAAGTCAGCTTCATTTACGTCGGCGGCGGGGCAAGAGGCCAGTGAGCCCGTCGCAAACCCGGCCTTCTTAAGGGTCGAGAAGGTGGTGTTGATGTCCGTTGCAGAGACTCCGAAGACACCAAACGCCGTGTAGCCTTGCGCGCCGAGGGCGTTGAGGGCTGCGGTCTGCTTGGTCTGATCCCATTCACTGGTTTCGTTGAAAATCACATCCCCAATTCCGAAATCTGCCTTCGCGTCTAGCCCCGCCTGAATCCAGGGTTGAAAGTAGGCCGCGGCTCCACCGGGCACGAGCGCGACCTTGATGTCGGAGAGAGCCTTTGTCCCTGAGCCCCCACCCGAGCCCTGAGGCGTGCACGCGCTCAGGGCGAGCGCGGCAGCCAAAACGGCACCGGTTATCAGCGCCTTTCTTTTGTGAATCATATTGTTTACCTCCTTGTAAGGGCGCTGAGCTGAGCTGCGCCGAGCGATAGCATACGTACTAATCTGATTATTGTCTAGCTATATCGAATTGATTTGATATAGTATGAAAATGTTATAAATCGGTTATTCATCGAAATTGTCGTTTAAGCAGCAGGGAAAGAGGCATCGAGGCATGAAAAACAAGGAAGATTATCTGCGTGCGCAGCGAGAGCGCGCTGAAGGAACAAGTGGATCTGGTTCTTTGCGATTCGTAAATCGAAGGGTTCTCGTCACTGGCGCTGCAAAGGGAATCGGTGCGGCGATCGCGAGTCAATTCATCAGAGAGGGTGCGCGAGTCGTGGGCGTCGACTTGGATGCCAATGGGCTCGAGACGCTTCAGGCTCATGTCGGGGATTTGCCCGGAAGCTTTATCCCTCTTGTGGCCGACATCACCGACGTGGAAGGCCACCCGGACATTGTCGCTCACGCGAGTCAAGGCGAGGCCTTGGACGTCCTCGTCAACAATGCTGCCGTGTTCTTACTCGATGGACCCGAAGCAACGGAATACCAATGGGCTCGCACCATGGACGTCAACCTGGTCGCGCCGGCAAAACTCACTGCTGCGGCCGTCGCGGCTCTGGCTCAATCACGCCATGCAGCCGTGGTCAACATTGCCAGCATCTCTGGACATGTCGCGGGCTCCCTCCGATGGACGTACAACGCTGCGAAGGGCGGCGTCCTAGCGCTCACGAAGTGTCAAGCCCTCGACCTCGCTCGAGACGGTATTCGCGTCAACAGTGTGAGTCCTGGATACACGTGGACCGACGTACTTGATCGCAGCGTCGGAGGAAACCGTGACGAGTGGGATCCCATATATGGTGCCTTTGGAATGATGAATCGCTGCGCCGAACCAGCTGAGATTGCGACTGCAGTCGCTTTTCTCGCGTCAGATGATGCGTCATTCATCACGGGGACAGATTTGCTTGTCGATGGCGGTCTTGTCGGAATGAGCCCTGACGGGCATCACGATTTTAAGTTCGAGTCATGATTCCCATAGTTGACACACATATTCACTTTTGGAATCGCTCCGTACTGCACTATCCATGGTTCGATTCCGAAGGCATGGCGGAATTCCCCCAAATCTTCGAACCGGCTGACGTTCAGAACAAAAACGTCGTCGCAACGGTTCACGTGCAAGCGGAAATGGATCATACCCACGACCCCGTAGCGGAAACCGCCTGGCTCGAGACCCTGCGTCAAACCAGCTCAACCATTAAGACCCCGACGGTCTGCGTCGGATATGCGGACCTCACTGGTCCTGACCTCTCGGAGATTCTTGACCGCCATGAAAACTTCGACTTTTTTCGCGGCGTTCGACAAGAAGCGTGGTTTGATGCCAGCTCATCACGAAAGGATGTCCTAGAAAACGACCTCCTCGTAGATCCGAGGTGTATCGACGGCTTGCGCACCTTGGCAAAGAGAGACCTCTCATTCGACTTGCTCGTTTTCGGTCATCAACTCAAGCAAGCAGCCGACGTGTTTGCCCAAGTGCCTGAGCTCAGAGTCGTAGTCGATCACCTAGGTATGCCCGAAGTGGCAACGAGCCTGGAGCAGTGGAAGGCTGATTTGGCTCTTTTCTCAGAACGTGTTCCTCGTTCGTTCATTAAGGTGTCCGGATTCTCGTTTATAGAATCACCGATTGCCCATCCCTCGGTTAACTCAACGGTGCTGACGGCAATTGATCAGTTCGGGCCGTCACGTACAATGCTGGGAAGCAATTTCCCTATCGATGAAAAAACCTGCACATACGACGAGCTGTGGACGATGCTGGATGGAATCACCGATAGGTTCAACGAGGGTGAGCGTCGTGACATTTTCAACGGTACGGCGAGCAGGTTTTACAGGATTGATGCTTCGCAATTTGCCCAACGTGATGCAGACGAAGGGTTAGCTCGGTGACGAACGAATCAAAAAGTGCAGCGAGCCTCAAAACAATTGAACGGGCCCTTTCCGTGCTCGAATTCGTTGCCGCGGCTCCGACGCCACCGAACATGCGAGACGTCTCAGTGGCCCTTGATCACAATCTTTCTTCGACATACAACATCGTTAATACGCTTCTCGCTGCCGGTTACCTGTCTAGGGACGGAGTTGGCGCACTCCGTATTGGTAGCCGCGTTTCGTTCCTCGCGGCAGGGCTGGAACGGACAAATGATTACGCGCGGATGCTTCGTCCGTTCGTCGAGGAAGTGAGCGCATCAAGTGGTGAGACTATCTACTTGACGCGCCATGTCGGCGATCGCGTCGTAATCCAAATTGTCATGGAGGGGCGTGGATCTCTGCGCGTAAGCGGGCTCGAGGTTGGCTTCTACGGGTCAGAAGATCGACGTGCTTCTGGTAAGGCCATCATGGCCTTCATCTCAGAAGACGAATGCGTCTCAATCATTCGTGCAAGCCACCCCGGCGAAGATGCCGCCAAATTGTCCGCGCGGCTGGAAGCGCTTCGCCCGGAGCTCGAGAATATCCGGCAGGTCGGTTACGCGGTTGATGATGAAGTATTCGAACCCGGGGTGTGCTGTATCGCAGCTCCCTACTTTGACGATACGGGGCGCGTTGCCGGCTCGCTGGCAGCGAGCGCTCCGGCAGTGCGCAGGACCACTTTGTGGGGTGCGATAAAAGAAGATGTTTTGTCCGCAACACAGAAGATGAGTTTGGCGCTTGGCAGCCCGAACGCAAGCCAGCCCGAACGAAAAGGATAAGTTAATCATGAATCCGGCAATGTCGATCAGTGGGGTCACTCGTCTCTGCTTCGTGGTGGGCGACCCCACTTTTCAGTTGCGAACGCCCGCAGCCTTAAACCGTATTGCCACCGAGCACGGCATCGATGTCGTTTCGCTGCCCGCCAATGTCGTCGCGGGCGATCTCGGTTCGTTCCTCACGGGGCTGCGCGCCATGAATAACGCTGCGGGAGCAGTGCTGACAATCCCGCACAAACAGACCGGTGCCACCCTGTGCGATGAACTCGGTCCGCAAGCATCCCTCTCGGGCGCGGTGAACACCATCAGACGTGACCCAGATGGCAGACTCATCGGGGAGGGCTTCGACGGACTCGGTTTCGTGGCCGGACTTCACGCCCAGGACATCAATCCAGAGGGAATGACCGTCGTGCTTCTTGGCGCCGGCGGTGCCGCCAGTTCGATAGCCATAGCCCTAGCCGCTGCCGGCGTTAAGCACATCACGCTCGTCAACCGCACACCACAGCGCCTCACTGAACTGCAAAAAATTCTCGAATCCGGCTTTCCCGCACTCGAAATCACGGTGGCTGCGACGGCTCCATCCAACGCCGATCTCTTCATCAATGCAACGCCCGTCGGAATGTCCCCCGGTGACCAAAGCCTCCTCCCCGCCGGATTCTTCCCCAGCGACACCATCGCAGCCGACGTCATCATGTCTAACGAACTCACCCCATTCCTCACAGCCGCCCACGCCACCGGCGCTCGCACCCACGGCGGCACCCACATGCTGCAAGGCCAAATTCGGCTCATCGCCGAGTTCCTCGGAATCGCACACCACGCATGAACACCAAAGAAGCTCCGGCGCACCGTGATAGCCCAGAAATCGGACTGAAGTGC
>JBMOEY010000101.1:0-4735 GCA_049314515.1 Microbacteriaceae bacterium | reverse complement strand
TGTTTTCCACGATGAGGTGCTGGTCGCGACGCACGAAGTGCTGCACGTCGTTGCGAGTGTGTGCGCCGGGAACGAGGCGCGCCTCGGCGAGCATCTGAAATCCGTTGCAGATGCCAAGCACGGGCATCCCTTTGTTGGCTGCATCTATCACTTCGGACATGATCGGCGCGTGGCTCGCGATGGCGCCCGCACGAAGGTAGTCCCCGTAGCTGAAGCCACCAGGAAGAACGAGTGCATCGACGCCCTGAAGGTCATGTTCTCCGTGCCAGAGGCTCACCGGTTCGGCACCCGCGATGCGAATTGCCCGAAGTGCGTCGCGGTCGTCGAGTGAACCCGGGAAGGTGATGACCCCGATACGCATCAGGCGGTGACCTCGGTGATGCTCACAACATCTTCGATGACCTGATTGGAAAGAATCTCGCGCGCGATTTCTTCGAGCTGCGCGCGCGTGGCATCCGTGACTGGACCTTCGACAGTGACTTCGAATCGCTTTCCCATGCGCACGGCGCTGAACTCGGAGTGACCAAGGCGACTCAACGCTCCGGCGACAGCCTTGCCCTGCGGGTCGAGAATCTCCGGTTTGGGCATGACCTCAACGACGAAAACGGGCATGGCACACTCTTATTCTTTGCGTCACATGGGTTCGGACGCCTCAAGTCTAATCGGTGGCAGAACGGGTGATTTAGCTCGACAACACGGCGGCGACAGCCTCGAGCCCAACGATGACTTCGGAAAAACTCGTGGTGAGTGGAGATAGTCCGATGCGCAATCCGCCGGGGTCGCGGTAGTCGGGTATCACGTCACGTGCCCAGAGTTTTGCCGTGGCGTCTCGCATAAGTGGATGCGCGAGCGTGACGTGCCCACCACGCGAGTCGCTCGCCCGAGGTGAGGCGACCCGCACACCGAGTGGTTCCAGTCGCTCGTCCGCGAAGGCAATCACAAGTTCGGTTAGCGCGACGGACTTCTCACGAATGCGGGCAATGCCCGCGTCAGCAATCATGTCGATCACCGGTTCCATAGCGAGCATTCCCAACACAGGAGGGGTGCCGGTGAGGAACTTCACGATGCCCGGGCCAGGTTCGTAGCGCGGACCCATCGAAAAAACGTCGGCCGCGCCCATCCACCCGTGTATCGGCTGGTCGACATGCTCTAGGTGGCGGGCAGCAACGTAGCCAAAGGCGGGTGCACCCGGCCCGCCGCACAGATACTTGTATGTGCATCCGGCCGCGAAATCGGCACCCCACTCATCGAGCTCGACCGGCACCGAACCCACTGAGTGGGAAAGATCCCACAGCATCATGGCTCCGGCATTGTGGGCGGCCGTCGTGATCGCTGCGCCGTCGGCGAGAAAACCGGATCGATACGCGACGTGGCTCAGCAAGACGAGAGCGGTGCTTTCACTCACTGCATTGCTGACCTGCTCAACGGTGACGCCCGCCTCCGGGTCGCTGTCAATCCAGCGAAGTGTGAGACCGCGCTCGGCGGCGATTGCCTCGAGCACAAAGCGGTCGGTTGGAAAGTTGTCACTGTCGGCGACGATTTCGGTGCGCTGTGGTGCCCGCTCGAGCTGCGCGTCGACTGCGGCTCGGGCAAGCTTGAAAAGAATCACACTCGTGGAGTCGGCGACGAACACTTGCCCGGGCGCGGCACCTAGTGCGGCGAGCCCAATTTTGTCGCCGAGTGCGTAGGGAAGGCGCATCCACTCTTCGTCCCACGACCGAATAAGGCGCGTGCCCCATTCCTGACGCAAAAATGCCTCGATGCGCTCGATGGATGCCAAAGCTGGGCGCCCCAGTGAATTGCCGTCGAAGTAGGCGAGGGGCATCCCGGGGCGTGCTGCCTCGGCTTCGTGACCGGGACCTCCCGTGCCAAAAAAGCGATACCTGAGAGGTCCCAACACATCGGACGCGTCGAGGGCAGCTGCGTGGGCTAGAAAATCAGTCATCGTAAGACACCAAGTCGGTTGAGTGAATGGGGCGGGTGCGCGTGAGGGCAGACAACATGTCCTCGAGCGAGCCCGACATGTCTTCGTCCACGGGCACAAAAGCTCCACGTGTCGAATCGATGCGAACGCCGGTGTGCCGAGTCAACCACGAAGACGACATCGCCGTGAGAATTCCCTGGGCATCGAGCCCGACTTCGTGCATGAGTTCAATTTCGCGCGAGTTCAGGCGCACCGGAACGGAACCGTTGCCGAGGTCCGTTCCGTACAGTAGCGCACCACCGGCTTCAACGAATCGCCATGCATTATCGAGGGCGAGTGACAGATTCTCTGCCTGCTCCGGCGACGGCGAACCGAAGCCGTGAATGTCGAACGTGGTGATCCACGTCATTCCACGCGCGACGCACGCGTCCAGCACATCGCGTTTGACAACCTCGGTGAAGGGGGCGTGAGCGAGCACATCCACCCCACCGGTGAGAGCAAGTTCGGTCATGCCCTCGCCCTCGGCGTGGCCGACCACGAGCACCCGCTGACGGTGTGCAATCGTGCAAATTGCCTCGAGGGTTGTGATGTCAAACACGGGGCCCGCGTCGGCATGCAATGACACCTTGATGACGGATGCGCCCTCCCGTAGCTGCTCTAACACCGCGCGCTCGGCGGCCTCCGCACTCGCCACGAAGCGCACGCTTCCCCCGGGCGCCCACGACCGATCGCTGGGGTAACCGCCGGGAGGAGTCAAGAAGGCACCCGCATACGCCACACTCACGTCATTGCTCACGCGCTCGGCGATTCGTGCCACACCGTTTGCACCCGTGAAACCTCCGCCGAGGTCAAGAACGAAACCGAGGTTCGACCCCGTCAATTCACCGGTATCAAGCAACTGCACATGTGCATGATGATCGCCGAGCAAGGGCAAGAACAGCCCCACTTCTCCGGTGGCAGCGATCTCAGCGCGAACGCCGAGCGGTCCATTGGTCATTGGTTTAGTCCTAGCTGGCCCAGGTCGGTTTCGTGTCGCGCTCGGTCAGGCCAATCTCGGTGCGAATGGCGAACAGCTCGGGAAAGAACGTCAGGTCAAGCGCTCGCTGCAGGAATGATGCCCCACTCGAGCCACCCGTGCCACTCTTCATCCCGATAATGCGCACAACCGTGCGCAGATGACGGAACCGCCAGAACTGGAAGTTCTCCTCGAGGTCGACCAGTTCCTCACAGGTTTCGTAGGCCGCCCAATTCGCCTCGGGGTCGCGATAAATCTGCTCAAACACGGGCATGATTTCGGGGGTGAAAACCCACGCGAGCGTGACGTCACGCGTCATCACCGCGGCCGGAATCTCATATCCCTGCCTCGACAGGTAGTGCAGAAACTCGTCGTACAAACTCGGCGACTCGAGTGCTTCTCGCAACGCGGCTTGCTGTTCCGGTTTTGCCTCGAAGACCGAGAGTATCTTGGAATTCTTGTTGCCGAGCATGAATTCGATGCACCGGTACTGATGTGATTGAAAGCCGCTGGAATTGCCCAGCACGTCGCGAAACTGTGCATATTCGCTCGGCGTGAGGGTGGCGAGAATCGACCACTGTTCGGCCATCGACTTCTGAATGTGCTTGACGCGTGCAACGCACTTGAGCGCGTGTGACAGGTTGTCGTTACGCAGATACGCGCGCGCCTGTGTCAGCTCGTGCACGATCAACTTCATCCACAGCTCGGTCGTTTGATGCTGGATGATGAACAGCAGTTCATCCGGGTGCTCCGGTTCGCTCAACGGACGTTGAGCTGAGAGCAGCGTGTCGAGGTCGAGATAACCGCCGTAGCTCATCCGCTCTGAAAAATCGGTGACGATGGTCTCTTCGATGTCGCGAGTGTTGTCGGCGATGCCCATGTGAACCTTTCGGGTGGTAACCGGTTCACGGTAGCAACACCGGCGGGTTCTTCGTCAGTCTCCGTCGAAAGATTCGTTCAGCGGTTTACCCGAGCCTGGCGTGTTTTTGTCGAGGGCGAACAACGGCATCAACACGTGGGCAACGGGTCCGATGGTTAGTGCGTAATAGACCGTGCCGAGTCCGAGAGGACCCCCGATCAGCCACCCCATCGCCACAACGACGATTTCGATACTTGTGCGAACCAACCAGACCGGTTTGTCGAAGCGATTCACCAAGCCTGTCATCAGTCCGTCGCGTGGTCCGGCACCGAGCCCTCCGCCGACGTAGAGCGCGATGGCTAGGCCATTGATCAAAATGCCAATCGTGAATTCAAGCACGCCCCACCAGAAGTTGGCTGCCACGGGAACGAGGGGTAAGAAGAGGTCGACCGAAAGCCCAATAATCACGACGTTGAGCGCGGTTCCCACGCCAAGTTTTTGTCGCAACGGAATCCACAGGAGCAAGACCCCGGCACCCACGATGATGGACACCACTCCATAGGAGATTCCGGTGAGTTTGGCGAGACCCTGGTGAAAGACGCCCCACGGTTCGAGGCCGATGCCCGCATGAATCATGAGCGCCACGGCGAGACCGTACAGGGGCAGTCCGACGAGCACCGAGAGAAAGCGCCGCCACATCGCAACGGGCCCGCGTTCGGGGAAGTGGAAGATGGCGCTCAGAATTTTCATAACCTGACTCACCATATCGGGCGAGCGTTCTAGCCGACGAGCCGGTCAATCAGCTCGCGATACCGATCGACCGTTTGAGTCACAATCTCTAGCGGCAACGCCGGAGGTGCTCCGGTCTTGTCCCAGTTGGCGCTGAGCCAGTTGCGCACAATCTGCTTGTCGAAGCTGTTGTCGCGCTCGCCGCGGG
>JBMOEY010000100.1:0-4834 GCA_049314515.1 Microbacteriaceae bacterium | reverse complement strand
TCTGCTGATCTGTCTGCACCCCGTCTATAACGGGTAGCGCAGACTACTTCTTCGTCTTTGCAGCAGCCTCTTCGGCGTCGAGCTTCGCCTCAACCTGAGCCAGAATGCGCTGGCGTCGAATTCGTCTCACCATTTCGAACACCAGGAGTGTGGTGGCCACGGCAACAAACACGATGGCGGCAAAGCCGAGAGGTCCGGGTGTGACGAGCTGGGGATCGATCGTCGTTTCGGCGAGGAGCACGCGTGCGACCTTTCGTCAGGGCAGGGGCTTTATTCTTAGTAAGGGTCGGTCGCGTCGAGCCGACCGTCATCCCAGCTTAATCGCCTTTCGTCAGGAGCCGTGGTGTCAGAGTCCCCTTCGCTGGCCGACCGCTACGGCAATTCCGCGCAGTCGAAGCGTGCGCGCCGGGCGGCAGCGTGGGTGGGCGCATCCCTCACCGTCGTAGCCATTGCTGCGTGGATGATCTGGGCCAACCCGCTCGAACTCGGACCGAGCGCGAACGCTCGTGACATTGGGCACACCATTGTCGACAGCTCAACGGTGTCCGTCGACTTTGAGGTGACCGTCACCCCGGGACACCCGTTCGCGTGCGCCGTTGAGGCACTGAACACGGCGTTCGCGATCGTGGGATGGCGGGTAATCGCGTTCGACGCGTCATCCACTCTCTCGCAAACGGTGACGGCTACGGTGAGAACCACCGAGCCAGCGGCAACGGGTTTGGTGTCAAATTGCTGGCTCACCTAGGCTGAACCTCATGTCTGACAAGCCCGCCTCATTCCTCACGCAGGATGCGTACGACCGACTTGCCGCCGAACTGGAAGAACTCTCGACCGTCAAGCGCGCTGAGATCGTTAAGCGCATTGAGGCTGCGCGCGAAGAAGGCGACCTGAAAGAGAACAGCGGGTACCACGCGGCTAAAGACGAGCAGGGACGCATCGAATCGAGAATTCGTGACCTCACCGAACGGCTCAAGCACGCAGTGGTGAGTGAGGCACCGGAAAGTCACGGTGTGGTCGAGGCGGGCACGCTCATCACGGCCGTGATTGCGGGCGACGAAGACACCTTCTTGATTGGCAGTCGAGAGATTGCCGAAGGCACCGACTACAGCGCCTACAGCGAAAGTTCCCCCCTCGCCGCCGCCATTCTCGGTCTTAAAATCGGAGAATCAACGACCTACCTGGCTCCGAACGGCAAGGAGATTGCCGTCAGTATTGTCAACGTCGAGACGTTTACCGGCTAAATCTCGTCGCTGACGCGAACCTTGTATCCTTCGCCGCGCAACTTCTGGATCACTTCGCTGCGATGCTCCGGGCCGCGCGTTTCGATGTGCAGTTCGAGTTCGACCTCGCTGATTTCAAACTTTCCGTGACGCGTGTGCAGCACCTCGACCACGTTGGCGTTCGCGTCAGCCACCAATTGCGCGGTGCGCGCGAGCTGACCCGGGCGGTCGGGAAGTGAAATGCGCAGTTTGAGATAGCGCTCGCTTGCCGCAAGCCCGTGCGCCACGATGCGCTGCATGAGCAACGGGTCGATGTTGCCGCCGGAGAGCACCGCAACGGTTTTTCCCGTCTTACGAATCTTGCCCGCCAACAGTGCCGCGACCCCGACGGCACCCGCCGGCTCGACCACGAGTTTCGCCCGCTCGAGCAGCATGAGCAGCGCTTTCGCGGTGTCGTCTTCGGAGACCGTGATGACCTCATCGACCACATCGCGGATGATGTCAAAGTTGAGCACGCCGGGGATGGCAACCGCAATTCCGTCGGCGATGGTGGGTTGCACGTCAACGCGCACACGTTCCCCCGCTGCGAGTGAGGGGGGATACGCGGCGGCGTTTTCCGCTTGAACTCCAATGACCCGCACCGTGCGCCCGAGCGTGGCGGCTTTTTGCTTAATGGCACTGGCTAAACCAGAGATAAGACCGCCGCCACCGATGGGCACGACGACGGTGTCGACATCGGGCACCTCGTCAATAATCTCGAGGCCAAGGGTTCCCTGACCGGTCACGACATCGGCGTGGTCGAAGGGTGGGATGAACGTCGCACCCGTCTCTTCGGCTCGAGCGAGCGCAGCCTTGAGCGACTCGTTAAAAATGTTTCCCTCGAGTACGACCTCAGCACCGTATTCCCGGGTGGCTTCGAGTTTGGGTAGAGCGACACCGAGAGGCATAAAGATTGTGGCGTGGATGCCCAATTCACGCGCCGCCAAAGCGACACCTTGCGCGTGGTTGCCCGCCGATGCCGCAATGACACCCTTAGCGCGCTCCTCGGGTGTGAGGTTGGACATGCGAAAGTAGGCTCCGCGTAATTTGTAGCTGCCGGTGCGCTGCAGGTTCTCACATTTGAGCACAACGTCGCTCCCCACCACGTTCGATAAGAAGCGCGACTGTTCGATGGGTGTGTGTTGAATGACGCGTCCCACGACCTCACGCGCTGCCTCAAACTGAGCCAGAGTGGGTCCCGCGAACGTGTGGAGTGCCATGTGCAGAAGTCTAGGGCTCTAGAACTTCGACCCCATATCGAGCAGTCGACGAATTCGCTCATCGATAGGTGGGTGTGTCGAGAGCATGCGGGCGGCCAACGATGGTCGTTCGGGATCCGAAATCCACATGTGCGCCATGCTCGACGTCTGTCGTGCCATCGGCTGACCGTATTCGTTGAGTTTGTGGAGGGCGCTCGCAAGCGCCTCCGGGTGACGTGTTGTCAGCGCTCCGGTCGCGTCAGCGAGGTACTCGCGCTGGCGCGAGATGGCCAGTTGCACAAACAACGCGAGTATCGGAGCCAAGATAAAGGCGAGAATCCCAAAGATCAGCACAATCGGGTTACCTCCGCCATTGTCGCGATTTCCTCGAGCAAAAAACGACATGCGCAGGAGGATGTCCGCGACGAACCCGATGGCGACAACCAGTCCGAACACAATCATCGACACGCGAATGTCGTAGTTGCGCACGTGGCCAATTTCGTGGGCCATGACGCCTTCGAGTTCACTGTCCGTCATGATGTCGAGCAAGCCCGTAGTCGCTGCGACCGATGCGTGTTGCGGATCGCGTCCGGTGGCAAACGCGTTGGGCGCTGGATCGTTGATGATGTACACCTTGGGCATCGGGTTTCCCGTTGCGATGCACAGGTTTTCGACAACGCGATAGAGGCGGGGATTATCCGACTTTTGAATTTCAATGGCGCCCGACATCGACAGCGCCTGTGAGCTCGCAAACCAGTACTGAAAGAACGCGTACGCAAGAGCGAAGGCGAATACCCAAATGACGATCGATACGTCACCGTAGTAATAGGAAGCGAGCCAACCGAGTCCACCGATGATGACGATGAAAAAGAGCAGGATGAAGACAGTGTTCCGCTTATTCGCGGCGATGGCGGAGTACATCTAGAACTGAACGCGCGGCGGTTCCTGCAGGCTGGCCGCGTCGGCGACATCGAAGAAGGCACGCTCACTGAAACCGAGGTTCTTCGCCCACATGTTGTTGGGGAAGACCTTGATCTTTGTGTTGAACTCACGAACACCGCCGTTGTAGAAGCGACGTGCGGCCTGAATCTTGTCTTCCGTGTCGACGAGTTCACCCTGCAACTGCAAGAAGTTCTGGCTCGCCTGAAGCTGCGGGTAGGCCTCTGCAACGGCAAAGATGCTCTTCAAAGCTGCCTGCATGTGGTTTTCGGCAACGGCGGCTTCGGCCGGACCCTGGGCTGACATCGTCTCGGCGCGCGCCTTGGTAACCGCCTCGAAGACGCCGCGCTCGTGAGACGCGTACCCCTTGACGGATTCAATCAAGTTTGGAATGAGGTCCGCACGGCGCTTGAGCTGAACGGTGATGTCGCTCCACGCCTCTTCCACACGCACGTTCAGGGTGACGAGGGAGTTGTAGGTGGCCCACAGGTAGATACCCACAACGAGGAGAAGCACGACGACAATGACGATGAGAAGAATTGGATCCATGCACCTATCGTATGAGCAAAGCCTGAGCGAGTGCCGAAGAATTATTGCCCTGCGTAGACTGCCCTCATGAAACGCGAGCGACTGCATCCCGCTTGGATTGTGGCCGGAGTCGGACTCGTCGCGCTGATGGCCGCAGCCGGATTTCGATCCGCGCCCTCGATGCTCATGATTCCGCTTGAACAAGAGTTCGGCTGGACTCGCGCCGGCATGGGCTTCGCCATTGGCGTGAATGTTCTGCTGTATGGCCTGATGGCACCGTTCGCCGCAGCCCTCATGGAGAGATTCGGGATGCGCATCGTCACGACCTGCGCGTTGCTCCTTATTTCCCTCGGGATGTTCGGAAGCATGTTTGCCGTCACCGAATGGCAACTCGTGATCACCTGGGGCATTCTCGTGGGGCTCGGCAGCGGGTCGATGGCTCTCGTCTTTGTGAGCACGATCGTATCGACGTGGTTTGTCAAGCGACGCGGACTCGTCTCGGGCATTCTGTCTTCGGGTCAGGCGGCCGGTCAATTAATCTTTTTGCCGGTCATCTCGAATGTGATTCTGGTGTCAGGATGGCGCGAAGCCACGTTTATCGTGGCAGCCGCGGCGCTTCTCGCCGTTCCCGTGGTTTTTCTTTTTCTGTGGAACTCGCCCGCCGAACGCGGGCGGCTTCCGTTTGGGTCGGATGGCCCGAACCCGCCACGCATCTCGGCTTCGCAGGCCCGTGCTGCGCGACGAGCCACAGCCACGCAAGGTCCCAACGCCGCCCGGGCTGCCCTGAGCGCACTTCGAAGCGCCAGCAGGGTTCCCTCGTTTTGGGCGCTCGTGATTGGTTTTGGCATTTGCGGTATTTCAACCAATGGCTTGGTTGGTGCTCACTTCATTCCCGCTGCCCATGATCAC
>JBMOEY010000099.1:0-4885 GCA_049314515.1 Microbacteriaceae bacterium | reverse complement strand
GCAAGAGTAAAACAACTTATCGAACCGGTTCGCCGCGATGGTTTTGCCACCGAAGATGGCGACGTGACCGAAGGGCTCGCCTCGGTCGCCGTTGCTGTGGTGGATCACGCAGGATGGCCGGCAGCGGCCATAGCGTTGACCTACCCATCATCGACATCCGATGCACGCCCGTTCATTGCCGCTGTTTCCGAAGTAGCCACAGAGCTGGGGCGTCGTATTCACGGTAATGGTTAACCCCAAGGTCGAATCGAAGTGGCGCTAAAGCATCGTTAGGGTTAAGAAACCATGGCAGACATCTCCCACCCGATTGAGCCCCGGACCACTTCACTGGATGACGTGACAACGGCAAGGTTTTCAGAGCACTACCTTTTTTCTGATGCCGACTTCTTGCTTGCCCGAGCGAGAGCCGTCAATGCCGCTCGTGCGCTTCCCTACCTAGATGAATTCCGACTCAACACCGGAACGTATTTCGTGTTGTCTCTCGCGTGTTCCGATGCCAGTCCGAGCGTCGCGGAGCTTTCCCAGATTCTGTTGGTGTCGGAACCGGAGGCAGAACTCCTTGTCGACGACCTCGAGCGACTCTTCCTGGTCGCCCGCAGGCCGGATCCGCACAGTAAGAACGGCGTGGTCATCAAGGCAACGCCCCAGGGTGAAGAACTTTTTGCGACATCTCGTGAGGCGCTCTTAAACATGGACAACGACCCGATGTCCGCACTGAGCTTGGCGGAGCGCAAACAGCTCGTGGAGCTTCTCGCGAAGATCGCGTTCTAAGCGCCGAGGGCGCTCGAAGAGACGTCAAGTTCAGACGACGAAGCAAATTGTGCGGCATACAAAGCGGCATACACCCCGGGTCTAGCCATGAGTTGGTCGTGAGTTCCCTGTTCGACGATGTCGCCGTGCTCCATGACCAAGATGAGATCAGCATCCCGGATTGTGGACAGGCGGTGCGCGATGACGAAACTCGTGCGGTCTGCACGAAGTGCCGCCATCGCTCGTTGCACGAGGACTTCGGTGCGCGTATCCACCGACGATGTCGCTTCGTCGAGAATGAGCACGCTGGGTGCGGCCAAGAATGCCCGGGCAATTGTGATGAGCTGCTTTTCGCCCGCGCTGACGTTGGACGCCTCGTCATCGAGAACTGTTTCATAGCCCAGGGGTAACGTGCGAACAAAGCGATCAACGTAGGTAGCCTTGGCCGCCGCGATAATCTCGTCGTCGCTTGCCCCGGGACGACCATAGGCGATGTTTTCCCGAATGGTCCCCTTGAATAACCAGGTGTCTTGCAAGACCATGCCGATTCGTGAGCGCAGCGCATCGCGCGTCATGAGAGCGATGTCCGTTCCATCGAGAGTGATGTGTCCGCCGTTGAGTTCGTAGAAGCGCATGATGAGATTGACCAGCGTGGTCTTTCCGGCGCCCGTTGGGCCGACAATGGCGATTGTTTGACCCGGCATGACCGTGAGATTGAGGTCCGTGATGAGCGGCGCATCCGTCGAGTATCCAAACTTGACATGCTCAAACACGAGCGTGCCGGTCTCGTGAGCGGGACTGAGTGGCTCGCTGGCGTCAGGCGTCTGCTCTGGTGCGTCGAGGAGCTCAAAAACACGTTCTGCTGACGCGACACCGGACTGCAGCAGGTTGGCCATCGAACCAAGCTGTGAGAGTGGCTGCGTGAATTGCCGCGAATACTGGATGAACGCCTGAACCGAACCGAGAGACAGGGTTCCATTTGCCACAAAAAGTCCCCCGACGACGGCGATGCCGACGTAAACGAGATTACCGACAAACATCATCGACGGCATGATGATGCCCGAGACGAACTGGGCACCAAAACTTGCCTCGTGCAGCTCATGATTCTTTGCGGCGAATTTTTCTTCAACCTGTCGCGAGCGGCCAAATATCTTGACGAGCGAATGGCCGGTGAACGTTTCTTCAATTTGTGCATTCAGTTCGCCGGTGTGCTTCCACTGGTTGACAAACATGCGCTGGGACCGGCGAGCCACCAGCATCGTGACACCGAGGCTGACCGGAATTGAGATGAGGGCAATCAGCGCCAGTACCGGCGAAATGATAAACATCATCGTCAAGACACCCACGACTGTGAGAAGGCTCACGAGAACCTGACTGAGGGTTTGTTGCAAACTTTGGGCGACGTTATCGATGTCGTTAGTGACGCGACTCAACAGCTCGCCGCGTTGCATGCGATCAAAGTAGGAAAGCGGAAGACGGTGGAGTTTGTGCTCGGTCTCTTCGCGAAGACGAAAGACCGTGCGCTGAACACTCGTGTTCAGAACGCGAGCCTGCAGCCAACCGAACAAGAAGCCACCCGCATAAATTGCAAGAACGATTCCGAGCGTCATGCCGAGTGCGGTGAAGTCGATACCTTCACCGGGTGTCAAGGTCATCCCACGCAGCATGCTGGCAAGTTGGTTTTGCCCGGCCTTGGTGAGCATGGCGATGGCTTGCGCTTGGGTCGTTCCTGGGGGGAGCTGTGCCGAGACGATTCCGTTGAAGATGATGTTGGTCGCGTTCCCGAGCATCCATGGACCGAGCACTGACAGCCCCACGCTGATGACGGCGAACGAGATCACGACAGCAAGTCGAGCTCGCTCAGGTTTCAAGCGTTGGAGGAGCCGGCGGGCACTGGTGCCGAATTGGAGTGGTTTTTCGACCGGGACCCCGGCTCCCGGGCCCATCGGGCCTCGTCCACCCATCGGCCCGCTTGGTCGGCCACCGGGTGCACCGGCGGGGACGGCGATTCTCGTCGTCGACGCATCTTTGGCGGTGTGCTGGTTCTCGTTGCTCATGATGCCTCCGCCGCACTTAGCTGAGACGACACGATTTCTTGATACGTGGCGTTACCGGCAAGGAGGTCTTCGTGCGTGCCGATCCCCGCGATGGCACCGTCGTCGAGGACCAGAATCTGATCCGCATCTCGAATACTTGCAATGCGCTGACCAATGATGATTTGGGTGGCGTTCGCGGCTTCGCTACTCAATGCGCGCCGAAGGCGGGCATCTGTTGCAAGGTCAAGTGCCGAAAAAGAATCGTCGAAAATCAGAATCTCGGGGCGTTTCACGAGCGCGCGAGCGATTGCCAACCGTTGCCGTTGCCCACCAGAAAAGTTTGTTCCGCCTTGGACCACGGGTGCGTCAAGCCCCAATTCGAGAGCGCTGACAAAATCTCGCGCCTGGGCAACATCGAGAGCGTGCCACAGTTCCTCATCTGAGGCAGATTCCTTGCCGTAGCGCAAATTGCTCGAGATGGTGCCACTAAACAAGAAGGCCTTCTGTGGAACGAGTCCGATAAGGCTCCACAGGTGTGTCAAATCGATGTCGCGCGCATCGACGCCGTCCACGAGGATGTGCCCCTCAGAAGGATCAACCAAGCGGGGGATGAGGTTGATCAGAGTCGTCTTTCCTGACCCGGTCGACCCGACAATGGCAGTTGTGGTGCCGGGTTCTACCGTGAATGATACGTGCGAGAGCACGGGAACTTCCGCACCGGGATAGGTGAACGACACGTCCGAAAACACAATCCGACCGCTCCGCAGTTCCGGAATTCGTGGTGAGGCGGGTGGAATCACATTGGATTGCGTGGCAAGAACTTCGCTGACGCGGTCGGCGCAGACGGCGGCCCGAGGAATCATCATGGCCATGAACATTGACATCATTACGGCCATCAGAATTTGCATGAGGTATTGCAGGAACGCCATGACGGTGCCAATTTGCATGTTTCCGGCGTCCACTTGGTAAGCGCCGAACCACAACACGGCAACGCTGGAGAGATTCAACACAATCATCACCGAGGGAAACATCAGGGCCATTAAGCGACCGGATTTCAGTGACGTGTCAGTCACGGCCACATTGGCGGCGTCAAAGCGCTCGTTTTCGACCTGTTCGCGGACAAAGGCGCGAACGACTCGGATGCCCGTCAACTGTTCGCGCAGCACCTGGTTGATGCGATCGATGCGATTCTGCATCAGACGAAACAGGGGCACCATTCTGGAGAGTAGAACACCGACGACGGCCAGCAAGACGGGCACACTCACCGCCATGATGATCGACAGATCCAAATCCAGCCGTAGTGCCATGATCACCCCGCCGATTGCCAGAATCGGTGCCGAGAGCAACAGCGTGCAGCCAGACAGTACGAGCATCTGAATCTGGAGAATGTCGTTCGTATTCCGTGTTATCAGTGAGGGTGCGCCGAATGTATTCATATCGCGCTCGGAGAACTGACCGACATGATGAAAGACCTGCTGGCGCAGGTCCCGACCGACCAGCATGGCGAGCCGGGATCCAAAATAAACCGAGGTGATGGAACCGATGATTTGTGCCAGCGACACACCCAGCATGATGCTGCCCGTAGACAGAATGTAGGGGATGTCACCTTTGGCAACGCCCAGGTCGATGATGTTGGCGTTGAGAGTCGGTAACGCGAGGGACGCGATTGCCTGGGCGAATTGAAATACCAATACCCCGACCAGCAACGGCCAATGCGGTCGGATGCTGCGAACCAGCGTCTTCCATAAATTCATTTCGGATGCTCCGGTTTCTCCGTCGCCGAGCACTCTACTTCGGTTCCCTGAGCTGGCAGAATGACAGGATGCTTCCCTATGTTCTGCTCTCCATCGCGATTGTCGCTGAAGTCATCGGAACCACGGCCCTCAAAATGAGCGACGGCTTCACCAAGTTGTGGCCGTCGGTTGTCGTGGTGGTTGGATACCTCGGTTCATTTGCGTTATTGGGAATCGCCCTTGCTCGAGGTTTGTCCATGAGTGTGGGGTATGCGATTTGGGCAGGAGTAGGCACCGCACTCATTGCAGTGTTGGGCATCTTCTTGTTCAGGGAGACCATCGCACCGTGGGGCTTTGTCGGGCTTG
>JBMOEY010000098.1:0-4936 GCA_049314515.1 Microbacteriaceae bacterium | reverse complement strand
CTCGATTCCGCGAGTCCCGGGCCACCGATGACGTGACGCCGCGCCGCTGACACGACGTCACCCATGATGGCCGATGCGGTTTCGGGGCCACCCGCGCCCGCACCGTAGAACATGAGACTGCCGGCGGCCTGGGCCTCGACAAAGACAGCGTTGTTCGCCTTGCGAACGGCGGCCAGTGGATGCTCGCGCGAAATCAACGCCGGATACACACGTGCCGACACTCCCTCGTCACCCGTCGCCGGATCGGTCACGCGCTCGGCGATACCGAGCAGCTTGACCACGTAGCCCGCCTTGCGCGCCAGTTCGACGGTCTGACCGGTCACGCCACGGATTCCTTCGCGGTGCACGCTCTCGAGCGGCACGTGCGTGTGAAAAGCCAGGCCGGCAAGAATCGCCACCTTCTGCGCCGCGTCGAACGCGTCGACGTCGGCGGTGGGGTCGGCCTCGGCATAGCCCAGTTCGGTTGCCACGGCGAGCGCATCGTCGAAGCTGGAGCCCGTTGTATCCATTGCGTCAAGAATGAAGTTCGTCGTGCCGTTAACGATGCCCATCACGCGGTTGATGCGGTCACCGGCGAGGCTGTCACGCAACGGGCGAATAATTGGAATCGCCCCGGCGACAGCGGCCTCGTAGTAGAGCTGCGCACCTACCTGCTCAGCCGCCGCGTAGAGTTCAGGGCCGTGATTGGCGAGCAAGGCCTTGTTCGCTGTGATCACGTCGGCACCCGAGTTCAGCGCCTGCAAGATGTAGGTGCGAGCGGGCTCGAGGCCTCCCATGACTTCAATCACGATGTCGGCACCCAAAATGAGTGATTCTGCGTCGGTCGTGAACAGGTCTTTCGGGAGGTCGGCCGATCGAGGCGCATCGAGGTCGCGCACGGCGACGCCGACCAGATCAAGGGTCGCACCCACCCGCGAGGCGAGCTCATCCCGATGTTCCAACAGGATGCGCGCGACCTGGGCCCCGACCGTGCCACCGCCGAGCAGCGCGACACGAAGCGAACGATAGTTGATCATGAGTTGTCCTTCGCTGCCGGAATGCCGGCGTCACGGGAGAGGAGGTCATCTTCGGTTTCACCGCGCACAATCACGCGAGCGATTCCGTCTCGCACGGCGACCACGGGTGGGCGAGCAAGATAGTTGTAGTTGCTCGACAGCGAGAAGCAATAGGCGCCCGTGGCGGGTACGGCGAGCAGGTCATCGGGTGCGACATCACCCGGGAGATAGTCCGCGTGAATCACGATGTCACCCGATTCACAGTGCTTGCCCGCAACGCGCACGAGTACGGGGTCAGCCTTGGATGAGCGATTCGCGATGCGCACCGAGTAGTCGGCGCCGTACAGCGCGGGGCGCGCGTTGTCACTCATCCCGCCATCCACACTGACGTACTTGCGCACGGCACTCGTCGGTCCGGTTCCGTCGCCGTCAAGTTCGACCGATACATCTTTCGTGACACCGACGCGATAGAGAGTGAACCCGCCCGTGCCGACGACGGCGCGACCCGGCTCGACCGCAATGATCGGAACTGGTACCTGTAGTCGCGCGCATTCGGTCGCAATGGCCGTCATCATGCTCGAAGCGACTTCGTCAATGCTCGGCGGTGTGTCAGCCGGCGTGTAGGCAATGCCAAATCCGCCGCCGAGATTCAGCTGTGGCACGGGAGCAAACTCGCTCAACGCCGCGTGAAGCTCGAGAAGTCGCGTGGCCGATTCGGTAAAAGCCGCGGCGCCGAAAATCTGACTGCCAATGTGGCAGTGCAACCCCATGAATTCGAGTGACGCGTGAGAGCGAATCTGGGCAACCACGCTCGGGGCATCCGCGATCGTAATGCCAAACTTTTGGTCCTCGTGCGCCGTGGCGAGAAACTCGTGCGTGTGTGCGTGCACGCCGGAGTTCACGCGAAGTCGGACGCGCTGCACGACCCCCGCCGCCCTAGCCACCGCCGCCACACGCTCCACTTCAATCGGAGCATCCACAACAATCGTGCCAACGCCAACGCGCACCGCACGCTCGATCTCGGCCACCGATTTGTTGTTGCCGTGCACGCCAATAAGGGTCGGGTCGACGCCGGCGGCCAGCGCCACGGCGAGTTCTCCCCCGCTCGCCACGTCAACCTTCAACCCCGCCTCGACAACCCATCGAACGATCTCGGTCGAGAGAAACGCCTTGCCCGCGTAATAGACCACCGCGGTGGTGCCTATTCGGGCGGCTTCGCGATCGAACGCGTCTCGCACACGAGACGCCTGGTCGCGCACAAATTGCTCATCGATGACATACAGTGGCGTGCCAAATCGCTCAGCCAGCTCGCTCGCGCTGACGCCTGCGGCGACGAGTTCACCCCGGTCATTGCGCGCAACACCTGCGCTCCACAAACCGGCAACGAGCTCGTTCGCATCGTTAGGCACCGTCAACCACGCCGGGGCAAGCGGGTTCTGGATGCGTGAGGCAGACACGAACGGGACCTTTCACGTTCGACCACCGAAGTAGGTGCTCGAGTTGACGTGGGAAATAAGGAAAGTCGCTCTGGCGAGCGGACCCGGCTTGGTCCCTGAAGCCTGACGACGTCTGCCGCTGGACGCGGCATCGAAGTAAGAAAAGTCTACATTCGCTCGGGTGCCGAGACACCCGCGAGAGTGAGACCATTCCGCAGAACATGCCCCGTCGCAACATTGAGCCACAGCCGTGTGCGATGCAGGTCCGTCACTGGTTCGTCGCCCTGCGGGATGACCCGGCAGTTGTCATACCAGCGGTGATACAGTCCGGCAACCTCTTCGATATAACGGGCAACCCGGTGCGGCTCGCGCAGTGTGGCCGATTGAGCGACGATGCGCGGAAACTCCTGGAGCACGCCCAGAAGAGCCGACTCGGTTTCGTGGTCGAGGAGTTCGGGGGCGAATCCATCGTTCATCACCACGCCAACCGCGTCGGCATTGCGCGCGACGGCGCACGTGCGCGCATGGGCGTACTGCACGTAAAAAACGGGGTTGTCATTGGTGCGCTTGGCCAGCACATCGAGATCAATCTCCAGGTGAGAGTCAATCGGCGAACGCACGAGTGCGTACCGACCCGCGTCGTTACCGACCGCCTCCACGAGATCTTCGAGGGTAACGATGGTTCCGGCCCGCTTGCTCATGCGCAGAGGTTGTCCGTCGCGAACGAGAAAGACCATCTGGCCAATCATGATTTCGAGGTTCTCCCCGGGGACATCGCCAAATGCCGCGCACATCGCCATCATGCGACCGAGATAGCCGTGGTGGTCGGCGCCGAGCATGATGATGCAGCGATCAAAGCCACGTTCACGCTTGTCGAGAAAGTACGCTAGGTCGCCGGCGAAGTAGGCGGCGCGACCATCACTCGTGAAAATCACACGGTCTTTGTCATCGCCGAAGTCGGTTGTGCGCAGCCACGTGGCGCCGTCGAGTTCAAAAATGTGACCGAGAGAGCGCAGTTTTTCGACGGCACGTTCCACGGCGCGCGTCTCGTGCAGCGAATCCTCGTGAAAAAACACGTCGAAATCGACACCAAAACCGTGGAGGCTCGCTTTGATTTCGCCGAACATCAGTTCGACGCCCATCGAGCGAAACACCTCCTGACACTCATCGTGCGGCAGGTCGTCGATGCTCGACCCATAGGCCGCGGCCACACGCATCGCAATGTCGAGGATGTACGCGCCACCGTAACCGTCTTCGGGAGCGGGCTCGCCGCGGTGAGCTGCCAGGAGGCTCCGCGCGAAGCGGTCAATCTGCGCACCATGATCGTTGAAGTAGTACTCGCGAGTTACTTCGGCGCCGGCGGCTTGCAAGACGCGAGCCAGCGAATCACCTACCGCCGCCCACCGCGTACCACCCATGTGAATCGGACCAGTGGGGTTAGCCGACACAAACTCGAGATTCATTTTCATGCCACGCAGCAGAGAGCCGTGTCCGTAGGCGGCACCCGCCTGCACGATGGTTCTCGCGAGTTCACCGGCAGCCGACGCCTCAAGTCGCACATTAATAAAGCCCGGTCCGGCAATCTCAACGGCTGCAATGCCATCGATATCGGAGAGATTCTTTGCCAATTCCGTCGCCAATTCCCGCGGGCTCAGACCCATCGGTTTTGACACTTTGAGGGCAACGCTCGTTGCCCAATCTCCGTGATCGCGATTCTTCGGACGCTCCCAGACCACGTCCACGGCCGTCAGGCCCGCGACATTCTCGAGCGAAGCGTGTGCTCGAGCCACGTCGAGAATTCGCTCAAACAATAGGCGAGAGAGGTCGTCAGGTGTCACAACAGTCAAGTCTACGGGTGTGCACTCTCACGGCTCGTCGTCAGCCTCTGCAGAAAAAGGCTTCCTAAACTGACCGCATGAGATCTACTCGCTCGGTACGCTCCGTCATCGTTGTCGCCACGTTTGTCGTCGGCGGCACGCTCGCCCTTTCGGCATGCAGCGCACTCGACGCGTGGAATGGCCCCGCGCCCACGGCAACCGCGATGAGCACGGCGGCCGCGGAATCGTCCCAGACACCCACACCGCAACTGCCCTCCGCGACGCCCACCGCGGTACCCGCACAGTTTCTCCCCGTCGGACTCGGGTGCGCACAGCTACTACCCGATTCGTTCGTCTTTGAAATCAGCCCCAACTTTGCCCGACAAAACGACTACACGCCCGACAGCGGTTCGACATCGGGCTTTATCGTGGCGAATCAGGGGGTGGCCTGTCGAATCATGAGTCTCTCCGGCGGTGACCACATTGACGTCGCAGTGGCAAGCATGGATTCAAAAGGCATGACCGAGCTGAGCGATAAATTCTCGTCAACGCAGTCCCGCATCAATGACTTCGGTGGCAACGTGCAAGGCTTCTTCACCAACGCCGGCGGCGTCGGTGAAACGAACGCCTTGTCGACCAAGTACTGGGTTGTCGTTTCCTCACCACTGTTTACGCAGTCACAGGATGC
>JBMOEY010000097.1:0-4976 GCA_049314515.1 Microbacteriaceae bacterium | reverse complement strand
TGATTCCGGGAGCGATCACTCCCATGGTGCCGGCGGCGCCAGGTGACACCATCATGGCCGTCTTCGCTGGTTTGGGAAGCGTCACCGCACAATTTGCACAGGAAACGAGGTAACGCAATGGGCGACAAACCGATTGCCGCGATCGTCGGGCCGGGAAACATCGGTACCGACCTCATGATCAAGCTGAAGCGACGTGGCATCTTTGACCTGCGCTACATGATTGGTGTTGATCCGACGTCAGACGGCCTTGCACGCGCATCCCGTATGGGCATCGAAGCCTCGGCAGAGGGTGTCGACTGGCTACTCAAGCAAGACGTGCTGCCCGATGTCGTGTTTGAAGCCACCGCAGCAAAGCCACACATCGCGAATGCTCCGCGCTACCGCGAGGCAGGGATTCGGGCAATTGACCTCACGCCCGCAGCCGTGGGACCGTTCGTCTCGCCGGCCGTCAACTTGGGCGTTCACAACGATGCCCCGAACATCAACATGATCACGTGCGGTGGTCAAGCCACGATCCCCATCGTGCACGCGATTTCTCGGATCACGCCGGTCAGTTATGCCGAAATCATCGCCTCGATTTCTTCAAAGTCAGCGGGGCCTGGCACTCGCGCCAATATCGACGAGTTTGTCGAGACTACGTCCAATGCCATTGCGTCGGTCGGTGGCGCCGAACGGGGTAAGGCGATCATCATCCTGAACCCGGTCGAGCCTCCTCTGGTCATGCGCGACACAGTTTTTGCCGCCATAGACCCGGAAGCTGACCGAGATGCGATTGTCGAATCGATTCACCGGGTCATTGAAGACGTCCAAACGTACGTTCCCGGATACAAGCTCAAGTCCGACCCACAGTTTGACGAGCCGTCGGACGTCTGGGGTGGCAAGGCACGCGTGGGCGTGTTCCTCGAAGTCACTGGCAACGGCGATTACTTGCCCGATTGGGCCGGCAACCTCGACATCATGACCGCCGCAGCCAACCGCACCGCGGAGCTGCTCTTCGCCCCCGACACCGCAGCGCAGTACGCGAAGAAGTAAGAGGAGAAGTTCATGGCTCACACAACCACGGCCCGTGACGTGCGCATCACCGACACCACGCTTCGCGATGGCTCGCACGCGGTTCGTCACCAGTTCACCGAAAGCAATGTTCGCGAGGTGGCGACCGCACTCGACAAAGCCGGCGTTGCAGTCATTGAAGTCACGCACGGTGACGGACTTGCCGGGTCGTCGTTCAACTACGGTTTCTCGGCGGTGTCCGACATTCGGCTCATCGAAGTTGCCGCCGAATCCGTCAGCAACGCCAAGATTGCGGCCCTCATTTTGCCGGGACTCGGCACGATTCACGAGATGAAACAGGCCGTGTCCGCGGGTGCGACGGTTATGCGTGTCGCCACACACTCGACGGAGGCCGACGTGAGCGTGCAACACTTCGGTGCCGCCCGCGATCTCGGACTCGAAACCGTCGGTTTCTTGATGCTCAGCCATCGCACGGCTCCGACCGAACTTGCTCGGCAAGCGCGGATCATGGCGGATGCAGGTTGTCAGTGCGTCTATGTCGTCGACTCGGCAGGTGCGTTACTTCCTGACGGTGTCACCGAGCGAGTCGCCGCGCTTGTGGCCGAACTCGGCGATGATGCGCAGGTGGGCTTCCACGGTCACCAAAACATGAGTCTCGGGGTCGCGAACTCTCTCGCTGCCTACGCTGCCGGAGCGCGCCAGATTGATGGAACTCTGCGAGCCCTTGGTGCCGGCGCGGGGAACACCCCAACCGAAGCACTTGTCGCCGCCTTGGATGCGAACGGAATCGCTACGGGGATCGATCTGCAGAGCATCCTCTCTGCGGCCGAAGACGTGTCGGCCAAAATTGCTCCGTTCTTCCCGGAGATCAGTCGCGATGCCATCGTCATGGGTCGTTACGGGGTCTACAACTCGTTCCTGTTGCATGCCAAGCGCGCGGCAGAGCGTTACAACGTGCCTGCGTTTGAGATTCTCAAGGCCGTAGGTGAAGCCGGGTACGTCGGTGGTCAAGAAGACATGATCATTGACGTGGCCATCGAGTTGTCTCAGTCAAAGTAGTCAGGAATCGGGAACGTTCATGGCCATTGATTCATTGCAATCCACGTCGGATGCACTGCTCGCCGCCGAGGCGAATCGCACCGCCCGCGCGAGCATCACCGAGGAGTGGGCCGGACTCGACCTCGAGGGTGCCTACAAAGTTCAGCAACTAACGGTGGCTGCCAAGGTTGCCGGTGGTGACCAAATCATCGGCACAAAGCTGGGTCTTACCTCGGCCGCAAAGCAGGCACGTATGGGGATTACCTCACCCCTCACCGCCGTACTACTCAAGAGCTACATTTTGAACGGCGACGTGCCGGTGCCTCTCGACAAGCTCATCCAGCCTCGCGTCGAGCCGGAAATCGTCTTCGTCATGGGCAAGAAACTTCAGGGACCAGGCGTCACGGCTGCGACCGCACTTGATGCTGTTGAGTCGGTTTACGCGGGCTTCGAAGTGATTGACAGTCGCTTTATTGACTACTCGTTCGCACTACCAGACGTTGTTGCCGACAATGCATCGAGTGCTTACTTCGTGGTCGGTGGGAAAGCGGTCAATCCGCGGGACCTTGACCTCGCACTGGAAGCCGTCGTTGTCACGGTCAACGGTGCAACCGTGGCGACGGCAACTGGTGCAGCAGTGCAAGGGCATCCAGCCGAGGCTCTCGCGTTGGCTGCGAACTCGCTCGCCGAACGGGGATTGTGTATCGAAGCGGGCGAAATCGTGCTCACTGGTGGGCTCACCGACGCGATTCCCGTTTCCGAAGGCGATCAGATTTCAGCCGAATTCACCACGCTCGGTTCGCTGTTTGTCACCGGCGCCTGACTCGTCACGCATCGGTAACCGCAAGTAGCTACTCAAGATTTGTCAACGCAGACAAGGAGAAAAGAAAATGGATCTCTCAAATCGCCCTGAACCGATGTTCGAAGTGGCCGAGTTTGGATCGTTTGAGTTGTTCTCACCGAATGTCGATGAGACCGTGTGGTTCTTCAAAGACCTCTTGGGGATGATCGAAACCGAGCGGAGTGGCAACTCCGTTTTCTTGCGTGGCTTCGATGACCCCTACAAGCACACCCTCAAGGTCACCGAGCGCGACCAACCTGGCATGGGATTCGCGGGATGGCGCGCCATGTCAGCGCAAGCACTCGATCGCCGCGTCAAAGCCATCGAAGAGTCGGGCCGAGGGCGTGGCTGGGTCGAAGGCGAATGCGGCGTTGGCCCGGCATACGAGTTCACAACACCCGATGGCGGAATACAGCGACTCAACTGGGAAGTCGAGTACTACCAGGCCCCGGCCGACCAAAGGTCGGTTCTTCTCAACCGCGTGCAACGTCGACCGCTCCAAGGCGTTCCGATCAAGAAGATCGACCACCTGAACCTTTTGGCCAAAGACGTGACGGCCAACAAAGAATTCGTTCGCGACGTACTCGGCTTCAAGCTCAGTGAAAACATCATGTTTGATGGTGACGTCGAAGCGGGCGCGTGGCTTCGACTCCAAACTCGAAGCCACGATCTGGCGTTCACAAAGGACCGCACCGGCGAAGGTGGTCGCCTGCACCACGTAGCGTTCTTGCTCGGAAACACGCAACACCTGCAAGATGCGTGCGATGTGTTGACCGACCATGGTCTCGAGCTCGAAGCGGGCCCTGCTCATCACGGAATCAGTCAGGCCGAGTTCCTCTACGTTCTCGAACCAGGTGGAAACAGAATCGAACTTGTTGGTCAACTCGGTTACGACGTGCACGACCCGTCGTTCGAACCCATCACATGGCGTCAGAACAAGCTCGACAACGCCATTATTTGGTACGGATCTCCATTACCCGAAGAGTTCGACACCTATGGGACTCCAAACTTCGGTCCAACCGCTTACCGCACGCCGAACCGATACATCCAAGCTGAAGCGCAACTCTTGTTGGGAGATAAGTAATCATGCCCATCGTTCAGATTTCAATGGTCGAAGGACGCTCACCCGAGCAACTTCGAAACCTCATTCGCGAAGTGACCAATTCGGTCGCCTCTACCCTTGAGGCTCCCATCGACACAATCAAAGTGGTGCTCCATGAGGTTCCCGCCACACACTATGGTTCCGGAAACCACACGGTTGCCGAGAAACAGGCGGCCGTCTAGACGCCGTCGACACAGCACACAAGGCACCCGTTTGTTACCTCCGGGTGCCTTGTGATTTAACCGTTGAGGTATGTGTCTGACTCAAACTCAACGATGTGGAGCGTCGCGATGAGGCGCTTCCACTCCGCCGCAATGGCTTTGTGTCCCTCGTCATTGAGATAGACCTTGAGGTCGTCGACCGTCTCGGCCCCGGCAATGATGGCGAATGAATCCGCCTTCGCATCAAGACCTATGTCTGAGCCGCAGGCATAGAAAGTCACCGATGGGAAATTCGCCACGTCTGCACGCAACGCCGCTTCGAGCCCTGCGACGTCGTCGTCGGTGACCCCATCGACCCAAGTGAACATGACTGTGTGAAAAATCATGTGGCTACTTCGAGTGAACGCCGGTCATGAGGGCGGCCAGATCCTCCGGCTTGAGGAATGACGGAGGCGGCGGTGGTCCCCAGTTGTATAGCCCCTGAGCTCCCTCGAACACCTCGGGCTCCCAAATCTCATCCTCAGGGATGCAGTCCATGTCGGAGAAGTACTCTGAGAAGTTTCCAGCAGGGTCCTTGAGGTACCAGAAGAAGTTTGACCCCGCATGGTGCCGGCCCAGTCCCCAAACGTGACGTTCCGGGTCCGCCTCGAGCATTGCCGACGCACCTCGGCCTACGTCATCGATGTCGTTGACCTGCCATGACGAGTGGTGCAAGTAACTGATGGGAGCTTTGAGCACGAGCATGTTGTGGTGATCAGACGAACATCGGATGAACTTTCCGGCACCCTTAATCTCGTCGCTCACCTTGAAGCCGATTCCTTCG
>JBMOEY010000096.1:0-5054 GCA_049314515.1 Microbacteriaceae bacterium | reverse complement strand
ACGGTTGAGTCGGGCGAAACGCTGTGGAGCCTGGCTCAAGACCTCGCACCGACAAAAGATCCGCGTGATGTCATTGCTGAAATTGTCTCCCTCAATCAGTTGCACTCGGAACTTCAGCCCGGCCAGCACATCGCGATTCCGTCGAGCTTCTAAACTTGAGGGGTGACGAGCCTCGACGATCTGCCACTTCGCGATGATCTGCGAGGCAAGAAGCCGTACGGTGCTCCGCAGGCCCATGTTCGGGTCGAACTCAACGTCAACGAGAACACGCACCCCGTTCCCGACGAGGTGGTTGCCGACATCGTGGCACGAGTGTCACAGTCGCTGATCACGATTAATCGCTACCCTGATCGTGAATTCAGCCCCCTTCGCGCAGCTCTGGCTGCCTATCTTGGTCACGGCCTGAATGCCGCGAACATCTGGGCCGCGAATGGGTCGAACGAGGTCATCCAACACCTGTTGCAAGCATTCGGTGGCCCGGGTCGAAGCGTGCTCGGTTTTCCACCCACGTATTCGATGTATCCGTTGCTCGCTTCGGGCACCGGCACAACCTGGCTCACGGCGCAACGTGATTCTGACTTTGTCATTTCCGCCCAGACGGCTCGGCAAGCAGTCGCCGTGGCGCAACCAAGCCTCACCTTCTTTTGTGCCCCGAACAACCCGACCGGAACACCCGTGGAGCTCGAGGCCATCGCGGCCGCGTATGACGAAACCGACGGCATCGTGTTTGTCGATGAGGCCTATATCGAGTTCGCACCCGAGGGAACACTCTCGGCCCTGACGCTTCTGCCCGGACGTCCACGCTTGGTTGTCTCTCGCACCATGAGTAAGGCGTTCGCCTTTGCCGGGGCTCGCGTGGGATACCTCGCCGCCGACCCCGCCGTTATCGACGCGCTACGCCTCGTGCGCCTCCCGTACCACCTTTCGGCGCTCACGCAGGCGGCGGCCGAAGGAGCCCTGGCGCATGCCGATCTGATGCTCTCGATGGTGAAAGACATTCGTGTTCAACGCGATCGCATTGTCACCGAGCTTGAACGAATGGGCTTCACTCCGTATCCCTCGCAAGCGAATTTCGTTTTGTTTGGAAATGTGACCGATCCGCAACAGGTTTTCGAACGACTTCTCGCGCAGGGAATCATCATTCGCGACGTGGGGATACCGCACCACCTTCGCGTCACCGCGGGAACCGAGGCCGAGACCAGCGAGTTCCTCGACGCCATTGCCCAACTGGCGCCTCGATAGGCTTAAGTCATGGCACAACCCTCCGCGGTCCGGCAGGCATCGCTCACTCGTACGACCAGTGAGTCGACCGTCACCCTGTCGCTCAATCTCGATGGCACCGGCACGAGCTCCATCAACACGACGGTGCCGTTCTTCGACCACATGCTCACCGCCTTCGCAAAGCACTCACTCACGGACCTGACCGTAGACGCGCACGGCGACACGGCCATCGACGTTCACCACACCGTCGAAGACACCGCAATCGTGCTTGGCCAAGCCATCCGCCAGGCCCTAGGCGACAAGTCGGGAATCTCCCGTTACGGTGACGCGGTCGTGCCTCTCGATGAGGCGCTGGCTCGCGCCGTTGTCGACATCTCGGGTCGCCCCTACCTCGTGCACGACGGAGAACCGACCGGGTTCGAATACCACCTAATTGGTGGTCACTTCACGGGCTCAATGGTGCGTCACGTCTTCGAGGCGATTACGTTCAACGCGGGCCTGACCGTGCACGTCAACGTGCTCGCCGGGCGCGATCCCCACCACATCGCGGAGGCAGAGTTCAAGGCGTTCGCGCGTGCGTTTCGCCAAGCCAAGGCGTTCGATCCGCTCGTGCAGGGCATCCCGAGTACAAAAGGCGCGCTGTGACCAAGACCGTCGTCGTCTTCGACTACGGAACGGGAAACATTCACTCGGCCATGAAAGCCGTCGAAGCGACGGGGGCCAGTGCGGTTCTGACCCGAGATAAGGCAACGTGTGCCGAAGCCGACGGGCTCCTGGTTCCCGGTGTGGGGGCATTTGCTGCGGTAATGGATGCGCTGCGCACCCACGGTGGCGACGAGGTCATCGAGCGGAGGCTTGCGGGTGGTCGCCCGGTGCTCGGCATTTGCGTGGGAATGCAAGTGTTGTTTGACGGCGGTGTCGAGGGCGGTGTCGAAACGCCGGGACTTGGGCAGTGGCCGGGTGTGGTGCGTCGACTCGAGGCGCCGATTTTGCCGCACATGGGTTGGAACTCGGTCACCTCACCAACGGATTCCACCCTCTTCGCGGGCATCGGCGAAGAGCGCTTTTACTTCGTGCACTCCTACGCCGCCACCGAGTGGACGCTCGACGTGATTCCGCCTTTTCCTTCGCCACGGGTCACGTGGTGCGAGTACGGCGAGCCGTTCGTGGCGGCCGTGGAGAACGGACCCCTGAGTGCGACGCAGTTTCATCCCGAGAAATCGGGTGGTGCGGGCATCCGACTGCTCACCAACTGGGTGAACTCGCTCTAATTCGCGAACGTAGACTTGACGCGTGAGCTCACCGATTCTCGAACTGTTGCCCGCCGTCGACGTGGCCGAGGGCAAGGCCGTGCGCTTGACGCAAGGCGAGCTCGGCACAGAGACCGCCTACGGTGACCCCGTGGATGCGGCTTTTGACTGGGCGAATCAGGGTGCGCAGTGGATTCACCTGGTCGACCTCGACGCTGCGTTCGGGCGCGGCGAAAACCGAGCGCTGTTGCGTCGCGTGATCGATCAGGTGCCCGGCGTCAAGATCGAGCTCTCGGGCGGAATTCGTGATGACGCGAGTTTGGAAAATGCACTGGAGAGTGGCGCAACGCGCGTGAACCTGGGCACGGCGGCGCTCGAGAATCCGGAGTGGGCGGCATCCGCGATTGCCCGGTTCGGCGACCGCGTCGCGGTCGGGCTCGACGTGCGCGGTGAGACACTGGCGGCCCGGGGTTGGACCCAGGAGGGCGGCAACCTGTGGGATGTGCTCGCCCGACTCGAAGATGCGGGATGCGCGCGCTACGTGGTCACGGATGTCGCGCGCGACGGCATGCTCAACGGGCCAAACCTCGAGTTGCTCACGAGCATTACGCGCAAGACGGGGAAGCCGGTCGTCGCATCCGGTGGCATATCGTCGCTGGCCGACATTTCCGCTCTGCGTGACCTTGTTGCCGACGGCGTCGAGGGAGCCATCGTGGGCAAAGCGCTCTACGCGGGTAAATTCACACTTCGTGAGGCGATTGAGCTCGCGTATGGGTAGCGATTCGACGCACGAGCACAACAACGTCGCAGACTCGGCCGGTCAACCCTGGCAGGGACGCCAGTTTGAGCCCAACTCGCATGCCGACGACGATGGGTCGGCTGACCCGCTCGTGATGAGTGCCCTCGAACTCTTTCGATCTTTCGAACCCATGGCGCCACAGCGCGCAGCAGCGCAGGCAGCCGTAGTTGGCGCCATTGCGCGCTCGCGCCTGCTGGTTCCGCTGATCGCCGAACCCGGTGACCTCGGCGTCTCACCCAGCGGTCTGGTGGTCGACAAAACCCAAGAACTCGCACTGGTCACGGTGGCCGGGCCACAGGGACAGAAAGTCATGCCGGCTTTCACGTCGGTTGCCGCCATGACGAAGTGGCGAGTGGATGCGCGACCCGTGCCCGTCGACGCGCGCCGGGCTGCCCTCGCCGCGGTGGCCGATGACATCGCGTGGATTGTGATTGACCCGCAAAGCGACAGCGAATTCGTGGTTCGCCGACCTGCGGTTCGCGCAATCGCACAGGGTGTGGAGTGGCGCCCCAATCACGCGGACCCCGACCTGCATGCGGTCTTTGAAAAGGGAGTCGCGAGCGATCCGTACGTACGTGCGATTCGCATGGTGCCCGGGGATCCCGACGCGCGTGGACTCAGCGAGGATCTCGTCGTGCAGGTCATCCTCGTTCCGAACCTGCCGCAGGAGGACGTGATGGGCGCGTTGCAAGCGCTCTCGGCGGCGTGGGCGGGCGAGACGATTTTCAGCGAGCGAGTCGATTCGATGAAAATTCAGGTCATTCCCGGCGCGTGAGATTTCACCCCGTAGACTCGCGACATGGTTGAGACACAAAGGGTACGCCGCTTATACCGTGCACTGGCACTGGCACTGGCAGTGGCATCGGTTGTTGCGTGCTTGGCGATGACCGGTTGCGCAAAACCCGCGGACACGCCACGTGAATCCAACTCAGCAGCCACCAAATCGGATGAAACAGTTCCCAAGAAGTACTCGCAGAGTGAACTCGCGACGATGCTCGTGGCCGAGCTGAAGAATCAGTGCAACGGTCTTGCCGAATTCGCGGTCGATCCGGCGAACTGGCAATTCACATATGCCGAAACAGGGGAGTCACCCTTCGAAATGGGAATTTCCGGTGGAGACGGTGGCGATGTTGTGTTGCTCGTCACGCCGGACGGTTCTAACCGCGTACGTCTCGCGATTTCACCGGACTGGGCAGAGTCGACAAATGTGATTCTCTGGAACTCGGGATGCACGTCGCTTGCCGTACAACCGCAGCAAGACTCCGGGACATCCGACGATCAGGGGACTGGTGCCGAAACAAACGTGAACACGTTTGAGCTTCCGGATTTTGTTGGCTACACGCAGAATGACGTCACGAACTGGTTTCGCAGCAATGGGCTCCGTGTTCAACCCTTCTTTCGCTACGGTTTCAATCCGAAGGTGAGCTGCGAGGTGTCCGGCGACGGGATGGTTACCGCGCAAAACCCGCGTGCGGGTGCGACGGTGGAGGACACCCCGTCACGTCGCGTGGAGTTTGACGTCAATTGCGATTGGTAAAACGACGTGTGCGAGCGCGCACGAGCGCGAGCGTCCTGTGTCTGGTGCTCGTCATTGCTCTGGCCGCCTGTGCCGGTGGGTCACTCCTCGGCAACGAAAACCCTGGGTCGCCCGGCGTGGCAGGCTCAGCGACCGTGACGCCAGCGGGAACACCGCTACCGAGCGCATCCGATGATGCCGGCGGTCTCGACTCGATTGAGCGCGACATTGCCACGCAGTTGGTCGGCCAGTTGAAAAGCCAGTGCAC
>JBMOEY010000095.1:0-5078 GCA_049314515.1 Microbacteriaceae bacterium | reverse complement strand
GTTTGAAATGCGACGGATGCGGGATCTTGGCCATCACTCTGCGGGCGAACTACCTCGACTCCGGCGCGCTCCGCCCAGGTGGCTAGCTGGTCGACGGCCGCGGCGCGAAAGGTGTCGGCCGCACCGACCACGACGGAACGCCCGGCACTCGAGATGAATCTGGCCAGCTTGCCGATGGTGGTGGTTTTGCCCACGCCGTTGACGCCGACGACCAGTATGACGGCCGGGCGCTCGCTGAGCTTGAGCGTCGTGTCAAAACGCGCAAGTCGCTCCTCGAGAAGTTCGCGCAGCAAGCGCACCACATCGGCGGAATCCGTAACACCAGACTTGGCAACCCTGTCTCGCATCTGCGCGATGACCTGGTCTGCGACGTCCGGCCCAAAATCGGCGCTGAGCAAAGTGGATTCGAGGTCATCCCACGTCTCGTCATCGATTGTGGCGCGGCCGAACATTCCTTTGAGCTTTGCGCCCAGCGACCACTTCGATGCCATGTCACAAACCTATTCGTGATGACGCGTCATTACGACGCGACAGACTCGTCGGTCTTTTGTTCGACTCGTTGACCCACGACGGCAGACACACCGTCTTGGCGCATCGAAACACCGTAGAGCGCATCCGCAATTTCCATGGTGCGCTTCTGGTGAGTGATGACAATCAACTGACTCGAGGATCGCAGTTCCTCGAAAATCGCGAGGAGTCGCCCGAGGTTTGCGTCGTCGAGGGCGGCCTCGACCTCATCCAGGATGTAAAACGGACTGGGGCGAGCCTTGAAGATAGCCACCAAGAACGCGACGGCCGCGAGCGAGCGCTCTCCACCCGAAAGTAAGGACAGTCGGTCGATCTTCTTTCCCGCCGGTTTGACCATAACATCGACACCGGTGGTGAGCAGGTCGTCGGGGTTTGTGAGCGAGATGCTGCCCTGACCGCCCGGGAAGAGAATCGGGAAGACGCTTGTGAACGCGCGCGCAACGTCGTCGTAGGCGGCAGCGAACACCGACTGCATGGTCGAGTCGACCTCGTCGATGATGGTCATCAAGTCTTTTCGTGTGTTATCCAAATCTTTGAGTTGGTCCGTCAAGAATTGATGACGTTGCTCCAGCGCCGAGAATTCCTCGAGTGCCAGAGGGTTGACGCGTCCGAGCTGCGAGATCTTGCGCTCGGCGCGTACGAGACGCTCCTCTTGCTCGGCGCGCACGAACGGTTTGGTGGACGCCTCCTGGCTCTCACCGGCCTCTCCAGCGTTGACGGTCGCAACGACAATCTCGATCTCGGGTCCGTATTCGGCAACGAGCACGTCTTCGTCGAGACCGAGTTCACCCGCCGCTCGCTCCAGCAAGCTCGAGAGTTGCATCTTCTTTTCATAAATCTGCAATTCCAGGCCGTGTACGTTTTCGGTGATCTGTCCGAGGCGCTCTCGAAGACTCGATTCTTGGCGGCGCAAGTCGGACAGCTTCTCGTTGAGCGCGGTGCGGTCCGCTTCACGCTGCGCCAACATGACCCGCGCTTCGCTCACCGAGGTGTCAATCGATGTGAGCACGGCCGGAAGGTCTTGCGTGACCGCCGTGGCCGACTCCATTTGCCGGCGGCGAACGACCATTCGGCGCGCCGTCTCTTCGGCTGCGTGACGGTCGGCTTCGAGTTGCTGGCGAAGACTCTCCACTCTCAACTCTTCGGCGCGTACCCGCTCGCGCGCCGTTTCGAGATCCAGACGCGATTGCACTTCCGCCTCGCGCAGACGCTCGAGTTCAGCCGATGCACCGTCACGGGCAGCCGCGTCGAGCACCGGCCGCGGCGCAGCTTCGCGGGCAACCAACTCGGCGGCGGCCGCCTCGGCTTCGGCTTGAGCCTGAGCGAGCTGGGCCGTTGCCGCCACGAGTCCTTCTTCGATGCGGGCGAGTTCCGCATCCGCCGCTTCTGACTGCACTCGGGCACGGTTGAGCGCCTCGCTACGTTGCGCCAGCTGTGCGTCGAAATCACGCAAGGCGCTCAACGCAGCGGCCGCTCGCTCTTTTGCGACATCAGCCGTTGCGCGCTGATCGGCCAACGCGAATCTCGACGAATCAATCGCGGTAACGACGTCGGTGAGTCGACTCGCAGCGGCGTCACGCTCGGCGACGAGCTCGATTCGACTTTGCTTCTTTGCCGAACCGCCGCGCAGGACGTGGCGAGTGAGCACGTCTCCATCGCGAGTGATGACCGTTACGTCCTCGGAAATTTTTGCCAGAGGACCAACCCACGCGGCTCGTGCCGCCTCCACGTCGTCGGCGATGAGCGTTGTGCGCAACAGAGCTATGACGCCATCCGGCGCGGTCACGACATCAGTCGCCGGTGTGAGCCCGGCAATGCTCACACTCGAGCCAGCCGGCCGACCTCCACCGCTGGCGACGACAAGCTCGACGCGACCTAAGTCTGCCGTTCGTGCACTGGTCATTGCGGCAATTCCAGCGTCGAGGTTATCGGCCAGCACCGCGTCGGAGAGCGAACCCAGTGCCGCGGCAATGGCGGTTTCAAACCCCTGCTTAATCTGCACGTGCTCGGCAACGAGACCTCGAATGCCCGAAATCTTGGCCGCGACAACGGCCGTCGAGCCATCGCGCTGGTCGAGCGCCATCGAGAGCGCACCCGTGCGACCTTGGAGCGAATCGCGCTCGCGTTCAAGGGAGTGCAGTGTTTCTCGCAGCTCGTCGAGAAGTGCATCCGCCGCTGTCACATCGCGTTGTGCTTGGTCGTAGGCGTCATTGAGTGCGGTCGCTCCGGCATCACTCACCGATTCATTTTCGGCGGCCGCAAGCGCCTGCCGAGCGAGCGTCGCGCGATCGCGTGCGGCGTCGATTGACGATTGCTGACGTTCCATCTCCGAATGAACCGAAGCGAGGCGTGCATCCGCCGCGTTACGTCGGCCGCGCAACGTGTTGAGTTCGAGGTCGAAGGCGGCGACGAGGGCTGAGGCGGCGGCAATCTGTTCATCGATCTCATCGAGTCGCGCACGCGCGGCCAGCGTTGCCTCACCGGATGAGCGCCACGTCGTCTCGGCTTCGCCAATGGCCACACGGAGTCGTTCGACTTCGACCTCCCCCGCGTCGATCATGGCGGGCGTCACTCCCGACCCGAGCGGGCTTGCTTCGGAGTCGGCACCCAAAAACGAGAGTCGTTGATTGGCGAGCGTGAAGAGACCGCGCAAACGCTCCTGCGTCGATTCGAGACCGAACAACAGGCGACGCGCGGCGTCGACCTCATCGGCCGAGGAGTCCGCTTCGATGTGTCGAATCTGCAGCACAGCGCGTTCGAGTTGCTCTTGCAAGACGATTCGCTCGGTGTGACGCTCGCTCTCCGTCTGGTTGTGCACGTAGAGAGCGGAGCGCAGAGTGACGACGTCATCGGCGAGCAGTCGGGCTCGCGCATCTCGCAATTCCGCCTGAATGGACTGTGCCTCGCGCGCCACTTCAGCCTGAGCTCCGAGGGGCTTGAGTTGCCGGCGCACTTCTCCCGCGAGGTCGCTGAGTCGGGTGAGGTTGGCTTGCATCGCCTCAAGTTTTCGCACGGTCTTTTCTTTGCGTCGACGGTGCTTGAGAATGCCCGCGGCTTCTTCGATGAAACCACGACGATCCTCGGGGCCGGCGGCGAGCACGTCGTCGAGGCGCCCCTGTCCGACGATGACGTGCATCTCCCGACCGAGACCGGAGTCGCTCAGGAGTTCTTGCACGTCGAGCAAACGGCAGCTTTCTCCATTAATTGCGTACTCACTCTGGCCGTTGCGAAACAGTGTGCGCGAGATGGTGACTTCGCTGTACTCGATGGGCAGCGCACCATCGGAATTATCGATGGTGAGTAAGACTTCCGCACGACCCAGCGGACCTCGGGTTGAGGTGCCGGCGAAGATGACGTCCTCCATCTTTCCGCCGCGGAGCGTCTTGGCGCCTTGTTCACCCATCACCCAGGCCAGCGCATCGACGACGTTCGACTTGCCCGACCCGTTGGGACCCACCACACACGTGACACCCGTCTCAAAGGCGAACGTGGTCGGCTGGGCGAACGACTTGAAGCCTTTGAGGGTGAGGCTCTTCAAGTACACGTGCGTTGGCCCTAACGAAAGTCACAAGCTCGTCGAGATGACGGCTTTTCAGGCTAACGGATGGGCACCTCTCCAGTGAAACGAAGAACGAGCTCCCGCATCACGTCGTGCGGTATTTCCACGACCGCCAGGTGAGAGGCACCGGCTATCACGGCGAGACGGCCGTTGCGAACCCCCTCGGCGACGACAGCACCGGCTTGGGGAGTGCTACCCGGATCGAGTTCCCCGCTCACCACGACGACCGGCACCAATATCTCACCGAGACGCGCGGATTCGTCATAGGTAGCCAACGCCTCGCAACACTGTGCATAGCCTTCGGGATCGCAGGAACCGACCATGTCGACGATTCTCTCGACTATTTCGGGTTCGTGTTCGATGAACGCGGGCGCAAACCACCGGCCGGGAATCGCTGGAGTGACAAACCCCATGCCTTCGGCGCGCACGCTTTCGGCGCGCTCGAGGAAGCCGGAGGTTACTCCGCCGAACGTGGCCGCCGAGCAGACGACGCCGGCCGCCACCACGCGCTCGGGATAGCGTCGCGAGAGCACGAGCGCGAGCGCCCCGCCGATCGAGACACCCGCGAAGCGGAACGTGTGAACGGCCTGTCGGTCGGCAAGTTCGATGACGGCGTCGGCGAGCTCATCCATCGTGAAGCGGCTCTCGGCCCGCGGCGTGACACCGTGCCCGGGGAGGTCGAATCGAATGACCGTGAACAGAGCTTCCAACTCGGGCAACGCGTCATCCCAGATGCGGTGGTCCGACCCGAGCGCTGACCCGAGAATCACCACCTCGGTGGCAGAGGGTTCGAGGGCTAGACCCGACACCACGGCCTCGAGATCTGGCACGGCCATTAGTGCGTCTCTTCTAACTCGTGCCCAATCGACTCGGCCGCCTTGTTGAGAATCTCGACGAGTTGATCAACATACAACTTGTTGATGTGCGCCACGATGCCCACGGCTGCGATGCACCGCCCGCGGCGCATGATCGGCACCGCGACCGAGCCGTT